>CAYNDV010000019.1:0-5975 GCA_964396055.1 uncultured Vicinamibacterales bacterium
CGCCCTCCGGGTCGCGCGTGTCCACGCCGTCGATGAGCAGCGCGTTGCCGTAGCTGGCGTCGCCGCCGAAGCCCGACCCGCCGTTCACGCCCGGCGCGTAGTTCAGCAGCGAGGTCGCCGCATTGAAGTTGCCGACGTTGATCGGCATGTTCTGCAGCAGGTCCGACGACAGCGAGTTGTCGGTGGCGGTGCTGGTGATGTCGATCGTGGCCGCGTTGCCCACGACCTCGACCGTCTCGGTCATCCCGCCGACCCTGAGCGTGAAGTTCACGGTCAAGGTCCGGCCGATGCTCACGTCCAGCCCCGTCTCCTGGCGCGGCGAGAAGCCCGCCAGCTCAGCCTTCACCTCGTAGGCGCCCGGGTTGAGGCCGACGAACCGGTACTCGCCGCGCTCGTCGGTCACGGTCGGCACGTTGCCCTGCCGCCCGATCAGCGTCACGGTGACGCCCGGCAGCACGGCCCCCTGCTCGTCCACGATCTTGCCGGCGATCGTGCCGGTCTGCGACTGCGCCGACACGGTCACCGCCGCGGCGGCAAGGAGGATGGCCAGAAGAATGGCGATGCGCTTCATGGTCCGTCCTCCTTACTTCGCCGGGGACTTCACGCGATCGTTGCTGGTCGAGTACAGGGCGAACCCCAGACCCACCGCCGTAGCCACGAGCGTGATGATCCCCGCCTTGGATTTGAAGAAACTGGGCGACCCCAGGTCCGCACCGCCGCCGCCCGACTGGGTGGCCTTGGCAGCCGGCGCCTTCGCCGCAGCCGCGATCTCAGACGCCACGACTTTCTGGATGGACGCCTTGAGATTTGGGCTGGGAGGGGGTGTGGGCTCCCCCGCCAGAACCGGCAGGGGGGCAGCCGCCACGGCCAGCGCGAGCACGAGCACGCGCAGCACCGGACGCCGCCACGGACGCGACAGATAATTCACGTTCCACTCCTCCTGAGAGTTAACGTTGGACCGGCTGCCTTCGCGTCTCGAAGGCACGACACGGCACCGGGCAGTCTACAGCAAGAACGGGTCCCGGTCGAGCCGGATACTCGGACAACCCTAATCCGTTGATCGCATTGACAATAGCCAGAACGACCACACCGCTGCGCGCCCCCGCGCCTCCTTCGCGATCCAATTGCATGGAGCGCGAACAATCAAGTTTCCGTAACATGGATCCCGGACAGGCCCGCCGCCACGCCCCCGACTCCCGCCGGTTGACGAACCTGCGGTCTTCGATCAGCATGAGACAGGACTTCTCCAGGCGAGGACCGTGGCCGACAAACGTACCAAGGGGCAGACTCCGGCAGCGCCCGTTTCACCCGTTCCCGAGACGCCATCACGCCCGCCCGGCCGTCGCCGGTGGCCCTGGGCTGTGGCCACCGCCGTCGCCCTGGCCCTTGCGGCTGCCGGGGCGTGGTGGTTTGCCGGCAGCCGTCCCCACACCGCCGGCGGCGTCGCCGTGGGCGCCCTCCCCGAGGGCGTCGCGCGCGAGGCCCTGAATCTCGTCGTCATCACGCTCGACACGACACGCGCCGACCACCTCGGCGCCTACGGGTCGCGCGACGTGAAGACGCCAGCCATCGACGCCCTCGCCCGCGACGGCGTGCTCTTCGAGCAGACCATGACCGCCGCGCCGCTCACGCTGCCGGCCCACGCCAGCATCTTCACCGGCCGCTTCCCGCCCGAACACGGCGTGCGCGACAACGGCGGGTTCTACGTCACACCCGACCAGCTGCTGCTCGCCGAGGTGCTCAAGGCCCGCGGCTACCGCACCGGCGGCTTCATCGCCGCCTACGTCCTCGACGGCAAATGGGGCATGGACCAGGGCTTCGAGACCTACGTGGACGACTTCGACGTGACGAAGGTCCGGGGCAAGTCGGCCGGTGACATCCAGCGGCCGGGCAACGAGGTGGTGGACAAGGCCCTGCCCTGGATCGACACCGTCAAGGACGAGCGGTTCTTCGCCTGGATTCACCTGTACGATCCGCACACGCCCTACGCGCCGCCCGAACCGTTCAAGAGCCAGTACCCGGGCCGGCCGTATCGCGGCGAGGTGGCCTTCACCGACGCCCAGGTGGGCCGCGTGATCGACCACCTCCGCCAGGCCGGCCTGCTCGACCGCACCGTCGTCGCCGTCATGGGCGATCACGGCGAGAGCCTGGGCGACCACGGCGAAGACGCGCACGGGTTCTTTATCTACGAAAGCGCGGCCCGGGTGCCGTTCATCGTTCGCACGCCGTTCGACGGCACGCGCGGGCGCCGCGTGGCCGATCCCGTCCGCATCGTTGACCTGATGCCCACGGCCCTCGAACTGCTGGACGTGCCGGTGCCGCCGGGACTGTCGGGCGCCAGCCTGGTGCCGCTCATGACCGGCGCGACGCTCGAACTCGGCCTCGAGGGGTACGCGGAAGCGATGTACCCGTTGCACCATTACGGCTGGAGCGAGCTGCGGGCGATCCGGTCCGGGCGCTTCAAGGCCATCGACGCGCCGCGGCCGGAACTGTACGACCTGGAGCAGGATCCGGGCGAGAAGAAGAACCTCATCGCCGAGCGCCGGACGGTGGCGGACCAGATGATCGCCCGGCTGCGGCAGATGGACCGGGCGTTCCGCAAGGCCGCCCCCGCGTTGCCGGCGGTGGACGTCGATCCCGAAGTGCGCGCCCGCCTGGCGGCCCTGGGGTACGTGGGCTCGTTCGTGGCCAGCGCGGCCGACGCGCGCGGGGACCGGGCGGACCCGAAGGATAAGATCCACCTGTTCAACAAGCTCTCGCTGGCCCGGGACCTGTCGGCCGAGAAAGGCAGCTTCCCGCGCGTCGCCGCCGTCTTCGAGGAGGTGCTGGGCGAGGACCCGAAGGTCATCGACGCCTGGTTCTCGTACGGCAACCTCTTCTTCCGCGAGAAGCGGTACCGCGAGGCCATCGAGCGGTTCACGCGCGCCCTGGAGCTGAAGCCCGACTACGACCTCGCCGTCATCAACATGGCCGAGGCGTACCGGCACCTGGGCGACGATGACGCGGCGCTGGCGGGATTCGAGCGGTACCTGCAGATCGATCCGCGCGATCCCTACGTGCGGTACCAGCGGGGCGAGATCTTCCTCGACCGCGGCGACCTGGCCCGCGCCGAGCAGGAGTTCCGCGAGGCACTCAGCGTCGACGCCAACGTGGCGGAGGCGAAGAACGCCTTGGGTGTGATCGCGTTCCAGCGCGGCGATCTCGACGGCGCGGAGGCCCTGGCGAAGGCGGCGCTGGCCGCCAAGTCCGACGTGCGCCTGGCCCACTACAACCTCGCGCTTATCGCGGAGAAGCGCGGCGACCTGCAGCTGGCCGAGAAGGAGTACCTCCTCGAACTCGAGCAGCACCCCAATGCGTTCAAGGCCGCGTTCAACCTGTCGCGGCTCTACGCCCAGATCGGCGAGCCCGCCCTGGAAGTCGAGGCGCTGCAGCAGGCCGTCGATGGCAACCCCGAGTTCGCCCAGGGCTGGGCGTTCCTGGCCCAGGCCTACGTCCAGCAGCGACGGTCGCCGGCCGAAGCCGAGCGGTTCGCGCGCCGGGCCCTGAGCCTGAAGCCGCGGGCCGAGGTGCGCGACCTGGCCCAGGCCGTCCTGGCGGCGATCCGCCGCGGCTGAAGTACAATCCCCGCTCCCGCGTGATGCCCCTGGAGACGACACGATGACCGACGCTCAACCGCGCAGCCGCTTCCCGAAGACGTTCTGGGTCGCGAACGTCATGGAGTTGTTCGAACGGGGGGCTTACTACGGCATGAACTCGGTGCTGGCCGTCTACCTGACGGGCGCCGTGGCCAACGGCGGCCTGGGTTTCACCGAGCAGTCCGTGGGCTTCCTGCAGAGCATCGTCTACGCGATGACCTACGTGCTGCCGATCCTCGGCGGCGCCCTGGCCGATCGCTACGGCTACCGCCGGATGCTGCTGGTGGCCTTCTCGCTGCTGGCCACGGGCTACTTCGCCGCGGGGTACAGCTCGGCCTATGCCGTCGTGTTCCTGGCGCTGCTCGTCATGGCCACGGGCGCGGGGCTGTTCAAGCCGATCATCTCGGGCACCATCGCCCGGTCCACCGACGAGAGCAACTCGGCGTTCGGCTTCGGCATCTACTACTGGATGATCAACCTCGGCGCGTTCCTCGCGCCGCTGGTCGTCAGCTGGCTCAAGGGCTTCTCGTGGCAGTACGTGTTCATGGCGTCGGCCCTGTACACGGGCCTGATGCTGCTGCCCACGCTGTTTGTCTACACCGACCCGCCGCGGCCGGAGAACACCAAGACGCTGAAGCAGGTGCTCCTGGGCGCCGGCGAGGTGCTGGGTGACTCGCGCTTCATGCTGATGATCGTCGTCTACTCGGGGTTCTGGATCCTCTACTTCCAGAACTTCGGGTCGATCCTCTGGTACCTGCGCGACTTCATCGACAAGACGCCGGTCGACACCGTCGTCAACGGCCTGGTGGGCGGACTGGGCATCACCTTCACGTTCGACGCCGAACACGTCACGGTCATCAACGCCGGCACCATCATCCTCCTGCAGGTCTTCGTCAGCCGCATCGTGAAGACCACGCCGGCCCTGCCGACGATGATCACCGGCATGCTGTTCGGGGCCGTCGGGTTCGTCCTGCTGGCGCTGTCGCAGAACGCGTGGGTGTTCGTGCTGGGCATCGCCGTGTTCTCCATCGGCGAGATGACGGCGCACCCGAAGTACTACAGCTTCGTCGGACTGGTGGCGCCGCAGGACCGCAAAGCCGTGTACATGGGGTACGCGTTCCTCTACGGCGTGTTCGGATCGCTGCTCGGATCGAGCATCGGGGCGTACCTCTACACCGAGATCATGAAGCCCGCCATCGGCACGGCAGACGCCGCGTCGGTCATCCGCAACTTCTGGCTGATGTTCGCCGTGCTGGACATCGTGGCCGCCGTGGGCCTGATCCTCTTCGCCCGGGCCTTCACGGCCGACACCCCCGAGACCAACCGCCGCGCCCGGGTGATCATGGCAGGTGTCTACGGCGTCATCTTCCTGCTCGGCGTGTTCTTCGCCTGGCGGGCGTTCTCGGCCACGCCCGTGCAGTACCGCATCGCCGTGCAGTCGATCATCTTCCTGGCCCTCGGCGCCGGGGGTCTGCTGGTGTCGTTCAAGAAGAAGTAGGGATCCCATGCTCGCAGTGCTCTTGCTGCTGGTGCTCACGTGTGTGCCCGCCGCCGCCCAGGCACCGCCGGCCCAGGCACCGCCGGCACCCAAAGGCCACCTCGTGGTCGTCGGCGGCGGCGGCGTCCCGGATGCCGTACTGCAGCGCGCCCTGCAGCTCGCCGGTGGACCGGCGGCGCCCGTCGTCGTGCTGCCGCAGGCCTCTGAACTGGCCGACACAGGCGAGGTCGCGTGCGAGATGTGGCGCAAGGCGGGCGCCACCAGCTGCCGGTGGCTGAACCTCCGCGACCTGGCCGCCGACCGGAAGGCCGTCGACGCGGCGGCGCTCATCTGGTTCCCCGGTGGCGACCAGAACAACCTGACCAGGGCCCTCGACGGCACAACGCTGCCCGAGGCCATCCGCGCCCGCTACGCGGCCGGCGCCGTTGTGGGCGGCACCAGCGCCGGCGCCGCCGTCATGTCGGGCCTCATGATCACCGGCGATGCAGACCTCCAGAGCATCACCGCCGGCGCCACGAAGACCGCGCCCGGCTTTGGGCTCTGGCCCGACGCCATCGTCGACCAGCACTTCCTCAAGCGCCAGCGCCACAGCCGCCTGATCAGCCTGGTCCTCGATCATCCCGCCCTCGTGGGCGTCGGCATCGACGAGCGCACGGCCGCGATCGTCTCGAACGGCCGCGTGGAGGTGGTCGGCGAGAGCACCGTGGTGATCTACGATGCCCGCAAGGCCGCCGTCGAGCCGCGCGCAGCCGGGCAACGCGCCGCAGCCCGCCATGTCGAGATACACATCCTGACGGACGGCATGGGGTGGGACAGCGGACAGAAGACAGAAGACAGAAGAC
>CAYNDV010000019.1:6075-11248 GCA_964396055.1 uncultured Vicinamibacterales bacterium
GACAGAAGACAGAAGACAGAAGACGGAAGTCGGAAGGCAGGAGACGGCACCTGCCCTGAGCGCCCACGCTGCCCAACGGCCCAACGGCCCAACGGCCTAACGGCCCTGACGGCCTCCCTGCAGGCACGGTTTGATCACTTCCCGCAGTTCCCATGAGCCTGGCGTGGCGCCGGGCCGGGCCTCGAAGCTCCGGCACAGTGGACCCTCCTGGCCGGTGCCTCGGTTGAACGGCCCGTCCGCCGCGGTGCCGATGGGCACCGGCACCCCGGCCGACGCCGTCGCCGGCCCCACCCACGGGTTCTGGACGATGAACTCGCTCTCGTCGGCGTCGCGGTTCCCGGCCTTGTCGAACACCTCGACCTTCAGGCGGTGCAGGCCGTTGGGCAGGAACGGCGTCTTGAGCAGCCGGGTCACGGTGCCGGGCGTCCCCGAGGCCTTGAACAACAGGAACCCGTCCAGGTAGACGTTCACGTCGCCCACGGCCTGGTCGTCGCCGACAACCGCCCGCATTTCGATGGTGCCGCCGCCGCCTTCTCCCGTCTTGGGCCACAGGATGAACGCATGCGGCGGCGTACGATCGCTCCCTGGCGGGCTCGGCCCGACGAGCCACTCGTCGATCTTGCGGCGCGTCAGGTCCAGGAAGTGCCACGGGTTGTCCGGGCCCCAGGTGTCCGTGTACTCGACGGGGTGGCACGGCCGGATGACACACTGCAGGTCATCGACGGGGCCGCGCCAGTGGTTGTCACCCGGGAAGTGGCTCGCCGGCCACGACGCCATGATGTGGCTGCCCTCGGTGATTTCGTTGTACGACTCCACCAGGACGATGTCGGGCCTCGGCCGGCTGGCGATCACCGCGTCCCACGCCGCCGTGTAGGTGGCTCCGCCGCCCCGGGGCACGAAGAATTCACGCTTGTAGCTCTCGAGGTTGGGCGGCCAGAACCCCGCGAGCAAATCCACCGACGCATACAGCGGATGACGCCCGCGCTGCAGCGGCTCGGCCCCGTTGAAGAGGTAGTTGAGGTCGTCGGGGTCGCCCTGCTGCCAGGCCTCGTGCGCGCTCCAGAACAGGCGGAACCCGAAGTCGGCCTGCACGCGATCGTTGAGCCGGATGAAGAAGTCGCCGGGCAGGCGGTAGTCGGTGAGCGGCACCCACCAGAGCCCGGCGAACACCTTGCCGCCCACCCTGGCGAACAGCGTGGGGTCGGGCACGCCCGGGCGCCCCTTCGCGGGGAAGTACTCGGCGTACATCACGAAGAACGCCCGCACGGTCTGGTAGAAGGCCTCGAAGCCCTCCGGCGTCAGGACGTTCTTCGGCGTGCCGTACTCGGCGAACGACTCGGCCGCAAAGAAGGGCGCGATGCGGGGCAGCGGCAGCGCGCTGCCCCGCTCGGCCACGAGCTGTCGCATGGCCTCGAGGTGGTTCCGCTGAGAGGTTTCGCTCCCGTACGCCACCTGGAAGAGCTGGGCGTTGAATCCGGCCCGTTCCATCAGGAGGACCTGCCGGCGCCAGAACAGCACGGACGCCCCGGCCACGGACCCGCCCTCGAGCGTCAGCCATGGCGTCTGCGACTGCACCCAGTGGAACACCACGGGCGCGATGAGCGGGCTCGGCTCCACCTGCGCGGCGGCCGGCACCGCCCACGCCATCAGGACGACGACCACGCATGCGCAGATCGTCCGCATGTCACCCAAGCCCCAGGCTCTAGCCTCTAGCCTCTAGCCTCTAGCCTCTAGCCTCTAGAGATAATGCAGTTCCCTCGCCTTCCGCTCCAAATCCTCGCGGAACTCGGGCGCCGCGACGTCGATGAGCGCCCGGGCCCGCTGACGAATGGTCTTGCCGTACAGGTGCGCCACGCCGTGCTCCGTCGCGACGTAGTGGACGTGGTTCCGGCTGGTAACCACGCCGGCGCCGTGCTTCAGCATCGGCACGATCTTGCTGATGGTTTCGCCCTTCACCACGGCGGTGGACGGCAGGGCGATAATCGGCAGGCCGCCCTTGCTGCGCGACGCGCCGTAGATCATGTCCACCTGGCCGCCGACGCCGCTGTAGATCTTCGGCCCGATGCTGTCCGAGCACACCTGCCCCGTCAGGTCCACCTCGATCGCCGAGTTGATCGCCACCATCCGGTCGTTCTGCGCGACGATGAACGGATCGTTGACGTACTCGGTCGGGTGCATCTCGATGAGCGGATTGTCGTGCACGAAATCGAAGAGCCGCTGCGTGCCCACCATGAAGCCCGCGATGATCTTGCCGGGGTGCAGCGTCTTCATCTCGCCGTCGATGACGCCCCGCTCGACGAGGTCGATGATGCCGTCCGAGAACAGCTCCGTGTGCACGCCGAGGTGCTTGCGGTCGCCCAGCTGACGGATGACGGCGTCGGGGATCGCGCCGATGCCGGTCTGGAGCGTGGCGCCGTCGGGAATCAGGCTGGCCACCTGCGTGGCGATCCGGGTGGACAGCTCGGAGGTGCCCGCCATGGCCACCGACAGCAGCGGGTAATCCACCTCGACGATATGGTGGATCTTCGAGACGTGGATGAAGGCGTCGCCGAGCGTGCGCGGCATCTTCGGGTTCACTTCGGCGATGACGACGCGGGCCGACTGGGCGGCGGTCTTGGTCACGCCGATTTCCGCCCCGTACGAGCAGAACCCGTGCTCGTCGGGCGGGCTGACGTGAATCAGGGCGACATCGAGGGGCAGGTGGCCGTTCTTGAACAGCAGGGGCACTTCGCTCAGGAAACACGGCGTGAAGTCGCCGCGCCCCTCGTGAATCGCCGCCCGCACGCTGTCGCTGATGAAGAGCGCGTTGACGCGCAGGTGCCCGACGAGCTTCGGGTCGGCGTACTCGGCCTTGCCGAGCGTCAGCACGTGGACCAGCTCCACGTCCTCGAGCTGCATGACGCGCTCGACGAGGGCGCCCACCACCACCAGCGGCACCGAGCAGTTGCCCGTCAGGAAGACCCGGTGTCCCGACTGGATGCAGCGCACGGCCTCGGCCGCCGACGTCACCCGGCTCCGGTAGATGTCCATCCAGCTCACAGCGTCACCTCCGGGAGCCCCAGGGCCGCCGCCAGCGTCGGGTTGACGACGCGCCCCTGGTGGGTGGCGACGCCGCGCCGCAGCGCCGGCACATGCGCCATGGCCGCCTCGATGCCCTGCTCCGCGACAGCCGAGATGTAGGGCCACGCGGCGTTGGTGAGGGCATGGGTGGCCGAGCGCGCCACGACGGAGGTCATGTTCGGCACGCAGTAGTGCACGACGTTCTCGGCAACGAACGTCGGGTTGCGGTGCGTGGTGGGGCGGCTGGTCTCGATGCACCCGCCCTGGTCGATGGCGATGTCCATGATCACCGACCGGGTCTTCATCGAGCGCACCATCTCGCGCGTCACCACGATCGGGCTGCGCGCCCCGGGAATGTGGATCGCGCCGACCAGCACGTCGGCAAACGCCACGGCCTTCCGGATGTTCGTCGGGTGCGCCACCATCATGACGATGTGGCGGCCGATGCCGAGGTGCTCCTCGATCTTCTGCAGGCGCGCGATGTCCATGTCCAGCATGTACACGCTGGCGCCCAGGCCCAGGAAGGCCCGCGCGGCCGCCATGCCGAAGGTCCCCGCGCCCAGGATCACCACCTCAGCCGGTGGCACGCCGGGCACGCCCGACAGCAGCATGCCCTTGCCGCCCCGGTCGCTCTGGAGGAACGTGCCGGCCACCTGCGGCGCCATCAAGCCGGCCATCCGGCTGAGCGCCGCCAGCACCGGCAGCGCGCCGTCGTCGTTCTGGATGGTCTCGTAGGCGACGGCCGTGACCTTCTGCTGCAGCATCGTGTCGATACGGTCGCGCCGGCCTGCGGCCAGGTGCATGAATCCCATCAGCACACAGCCGTGCTGGACCCACTCGGCCTCTTCCTTCGTGGGCTTCGAGATCTTGGCCACCAGCCCCGCCCTTCCGTAGACCTCCTCGCCCGAGTACACGATCCGGGCCCCGACCCGTTCGTACTCGAGGTCGGCGAAGCCGGCGCCCTTGCCGGCATCCCGTTCCACCACCACCGAGTGGCCGGCGGCCACGAACAGTTCCACCGCGGCCGGCGTCAGGCCCACGCGGTATTCGTCGGCTCGCCGCTCGCGCGGCACACCAATCGTCATGACTCCTCCTGAGGCCAGATCTTACTAGGGCGAGGGGCCAGGGGCTAGAGGCCCGCGCTAGCCCCGGGTGCGCAGGATGGCCTGAACTTCATCCATCGCCGGCACGCCGCCCATGGCGCCCGGGCGGGTGCAGCTGACGGCCGCCGTGGCATTGGCGAACCGCAGGCGCCCGGCCATGTCCCAGCCCTGCAGCAGGCCGTAGATGTAGCCGGCCCGGAAGACGTCGCCGGCGCCCGTCGTGTCCACGGGATCGACCGGGAAGCCCGGCGACACGATGAGGTCCTGCCCGTCGAACGCCAATGCGCCGTGGTCACCCAGCGTCACGACGACGGGCGCGCCGTACCGGTCGTAGAGCGCCCGCAGGGCCTCGCCCTCGTCGGTCTGACCGGTGAGATCGAGCGGCACCTGCTCCGCGAACACGGGGTGGCTCACCAGGCCAAGCAACGTCTCGGTGCGCGGCGTGATGTGGTCGACGTCGCAGGTCACCGGCACGCCGGCCTGCCGCGCCGCCCGGGCCGCTTCGATGGCGGCGGCCTGGTCCACGTCGTCCACGTGCACGAGCCGGGCCGCCGCAATCGCCCCCAGGGGCAGGCGTGCGGCCGGCACGCACAGCCGCGGATCGCGATGCCAGAGCACGAGCCGCTCGCCGCTGTCGTCGATCAGGATGGTCGCCGTCGCCGTGGGCACGTCCAGCGCCACCGCGTCCGCCACGTCGATGCCGCGCCCGGCCAGTTCCTCGAGGATCCGGCGGCCATCGCCATCGTCGCCCACCGCCCCGACGTACTTGGTCCGCAGACCGAGGCGTGCGCAGGTGGCCAGCGTCGTGGCCGTCTGCCCGCCGCACATCCGCGACTGCGCGTGCATGCGGATCTTCGAGTACGCCCGGTCCGGCCGGGGAAACACCGGCAGCCGGCACACATGGTCGAGGCACGAGGCCCCGACGCCAATCACATCGAACATGGGGTCTCTCACAGGCCGTTGGGCCATTCGGCCGTTGGGCCATTCGGCCGTTGGGCTATTCGGCCGTT
>CAYNDV010000019.1:11348-15061 GCA_964396055.1 uncultured Vicinamibacterales bacterium
GTTGGGCCATTCGGCCGTTGGGCTATTCGGCCGTTGGGCCATTCGGCCGTTGGGCCATTCGGCCGTTGGGCCATTCGGCCGTTGGGCCATTCGGCCGTTGGGCTATTCGGCCGTTGGGCCATTCGGCCGTTGGGCTGTCAGGCCGTGCAGGACGGCATTCGGTCTTCCGTCTTCCGTCTTCGGTCTCCCGTCTTCTGTCTTCCGTCTTCTGTCTTCTGTCTTCTGTCTTCTTCTTCTGACAATCGTCAGTACCCCACCGCCCCCCCATCGGGCGCGCGGCGGTCGACCCCGCCTTCCAGCTTGCCTTCCTTCGCGTTGACGATGATCACCTCGGCCACACCCTGGGCGCCGATGGGCACCAGGGTGTGTCCGCGGCTCCGCAGCAGCGCGAGGGTGTCGGGTGACAGGCCGTGCCGCTCGTACTGCACGCGGTCGGGCAGCCACTGGTGGTGGAACCGCGCCGCGTCCACGGCCTCCTGAGCGTTCATGCCGTGATCGACCACGTTCAGGATGGTGTGCAGCACCGTGTTGATGATGGTGCGGCCGCCCGGGCTGCCCGTCACCATGAACAACTGGCCGTCCTTCGCCAGGATGGTCGGCGTCATGCTCGAGAGCATCCGTTTGCCGGGCTGGGCCAGGTTCGGCGCCGTGCCGATGAGCCCCGTGGCTGTCGTCAGGCCCGGCCCGGCGTTGAAGTCGCCCATTTCGTTGTTGAGCAGGAACCCCGTGCCCGGGGCCACGATCCTCGACCCGTAGCCGTTTTCCAGGGTGTAGGTCAGCGACACCGCGCCACGGGCCGCGTCGACCACCGACAGGTGGGTGGTCTCCTCCGACTCCGTCGGCCAGGCAAAGGAGGTGGGCGACGAGACCGACGCCTTGCCCAGGTCGATCGAGGACCGCAGGGTGGCCGCGTACTCCTTCGAGATCAGGCGCGCGATGGGCATCTGCGGGTTGAAGGCGGGATCGCCCAGGTGCTGCGCCCGATCGGCGTAGGCCCGGCGCATGGCCTCGATCATCACATGCACGGTCGCGGCCGATCCCCAGCCGCTGGCCCCCAGATCGAACCCCTCCAGGATGTTGAGCATCTGGATGAGCGCGGTGCCGCCCGAACTGATCGGCGGCATCGACAGCACCTCGTACCCACGATAGGTGCCGCGCAGGGGCACGCGGCGTTCGGCCTTGTACGCTTTGAGGTCGGCTTCGGTGATCAGGCCACCGTGGGCCGCCATGTCTTTCGCCAGCAGGGCCGCCGTCTCGCCTTCGTAGAAGCCGGCCGGCCCGCGCTCGGCGATGCGCGTCAGCGCCGCCGCCAGGTCGGGCTGCTTCCACACCTCGCCCGCCTCGTACGGCACACCGTTCTTCGAGAACTGGGCCATCGACCCGGGATACTTCTGCATCGACGGCAGGACCCGCGCGATCGACCGCGCCAGCCCCTCCGACAGCGGGAACCCGTCACGGGCCAGCGCCACCGCCGGATCGACCAGCCGCTTCCACGGCAGCGAGCCGCGCTCCTTCCAGGCCAGATGGAGCCCGGCGACGGTGCCCGGCACGCCGACCGACAGGTAGCTGTCGTGGTGGGCCACCTCGTCGTACTTGCCGTCCTTCAGGAACATCTCCGGGTGGGCCCTGGCCGGCGCCATTTCGCGGAAGTCGTAGGCGACCGGCTCGCCCGACGGCGGCCGGTGCACGATGAACCCGCCGCCGCCGATGTTGCCCGCCGTCGGGTGCACGACGGCCAGGGCGAACGCGGTGGCCACGGCGGCGTCGATGGCGTTGCCGCCGTCGCGCAGCACGTCGCGGCCCACCTGGGACGCGATGGCGTTCTGGGACACCACCATGCCGCGGGTGGCCCGCACGGGGTCTGACGAGGTCCACACCGTCACCGCGGCCAGGACGACCACCACGGCGACGCTGACGAAGCGGCGTTGTCTCTTCATGCGTTCCAGCCCCTAGCCTCTAGCCTCTAGCCTCTAGCCTCTAGCCTCTAGCCTCTAGCGCCCCCCCGCCCCCCGCAGCACCCTGCCCGGCCGCGCCGGGGTCATCGCCCCGTCTTCGAACACCACCTGGCCGTTGACCACGACCCAGCGGACCCCCTCAGCATACTGGTGGGGCCGCTCGAACGTCGAGGTGTCCCGGATCGCCCCATCGTCGAAGACGGTGAGGTCAGCCTTGAAGCCGGGCCGCAGCAGGCCCCGGTCGAGCAGGCCCACGCGCCACGCGGGAAACGACGTCATCTTGCGGATGGCGTCCGGCAGCGACAGCACGCGCTGGTCGCGCACGTAGCGGGCCAGCACCCGCGCGAAGGTGCCGTAGCTGCGCGGATGTGGCGATGCCTGCCCGAAGACCGGCACCTCGCCGTCCGACGCAATCATCGTGGCGCGGTGCTGGAGGATGCGGACGAGGTCCTCCTCGCTGATCGCGTGGAAGATACCCGATGCGCCACCTTGCTCGACGATCCACATCGTCGTCTCGGCGGCGTGCTCGAAGGTGGGCTCGAACCCGCGGTCGCGCGTGATCCGGGCCAGGGTCTTCCCGGCCAGCGACGGGTCCCAGCGGCACGACGAGATCGCCACGTTCTTCGGATCGCCGCCGCCCCGATCCACCCGGAGGGCCTCCACGATGGCCGCCTTGATCCGCGCGCGGGCGGCAGGGTCGCGCAACCTGGCGACGATGTCGGCCTGGCCGCCCTCGAGCGCCCACGGCGGCAGCAGGGCGTTGATGCCGGTGGCCGATGCCGTGTAGGGATACTGGTCGATGGTCACGTCCACGCCGCGGGCACGCGCCTCGTCCACCATCCGCAGCGTGTCGACGCTGGCGCCCCAGTTGCCGGTCCCGATGATCTTGTGGTGCGTGATCTGCACCGGCATCCGCGCGCGCTCGCCGACGGCGATGGTCTCGGCCACGCTCTCCCGGATCTGCGCGGCCTCGTTGCGCATGTGCGAAATGTAGAGGCCGCCCCGTGCGCCGGCCACCGCCGAGACGGCAATGACCTCGTCGGCGGGCGTGAAGATGCCCGGGACGTAGAACAGGCCGGAGCTGATGCCGAACGCGCCGTCCGCCATGCCCTGACGCACCAGGGCCTTCATCTGGTCGATCTCGGCGACCGTCGCGGCGCGGTTGACGCGCCCGATGACCGCCTCGCGCACCGACCCCTGGCCGACGAACATGCCCCAGTTGGGCGAGATGCCGAGGGCCTCGATCTTCGCGAGGTACGGCGCCAGCGGGATCGGCGAGCCGCCGTCAGGCCCTTCGAAGATGGTGGTCACGCCCTGGCGCACGTAGTTCTCGGCGGTGGGCACCTCGAAGATGCCGCGGCGGGCGTGTGTGTGCAGGTCGATGAAGCCGGGCGACACGACCAGGCCGCGGGCGTCGATCTCCCGGCGGCCCCGGCCAGGCAGCGCCGGCCCGATGGCGGCAATCGTGTCGCCCCGGACGGCCACGTCGGCGAGCACCCACGGGTTGCCCGCGCCGTCCAGGACGAACCCGTTCCGGATCACGAGGTCGTACCCGGGCGGCGCCTGACCGGCGACGAGCACGCCGCCGGCCGCCACCGCAGCCATCAGCCACCCAAACCACCGTGCTCGCGGCCTGAACATGTACGGCCTCCGTGCTTCGTGCTCCGGGCTCCGCGCGCCTCGCGCCTCGCGCCCAGGCATGCCGCGTCGTGTATCGTTTCCCTTCTTGCTTCTGTCTTCTGTCTTCTGTCTTCTGTC
>CAYNDV010000019.1:15161-28265 GCA_964396055.1 uncultured Vicinamibacterales bacterium
CGCGTCGTGTATCGTTTCCCTTCTTGCTTCTGTCTTCTGTCTTCTGTCTTCTGTCCTACCCCGTCCACATGCTGAGTTGCTCGAGGATCGACCCGCCCACGAACTCGCGCAGGATGGAGTTGTCCGGCACTACGTCGCGCGGGGCCGGTTTCACCCATTGCAGGAACGACAGCAGGCGGTTGGCCTCGATGAACTCCGGAATGCCGGGCCGGATCTGCAGCAGGAGCGGCTCGGCCAGCGGCCGCAGCACGGCCAGTTCGTGGACCAGCGACGAGTTGAAGATCGCGTCCGCGTTCTCCTGGTAGGGAAAGATGTTCAGCTTCTCGCCGCGCACGACCGAATCCCAGCGCTTGAGCGTGGCCACAGCCGTGTACCCGCGCGAGGCCGCGTCGCGCACGATGCGCCGGATCAGCCGCACGTCGGTGGAGGCCACGCGGTTGTGGCGGTCCAGGTTCAACGGCGTCAGCGCCGACGCGTAGATCCGGTAGATCGCCGATCGGGGGATGTGGCTGATCAGCGCCGGGTTCAGCCCGTGGATCCCCTCGACGATGATGAGCTGATCGGCGGCGAGCGTCACAGTGGGCCCGGTCTCGCCCATCCCGGTGAGGAAGTTGTAGTGCCGCAGCGTGGTGGGCCGCCCGGCCATCAGCGAGTCGAGGTCGCTGTTGAACCGGCCGAGGTCGAGGGCCCGGATCGTCTCGTAGTCGTAGTCGCCCTGCTCGTCCTTCGGTGTGAGCTCGCGGTCCACGAAGTAGTCGTCGAGCCCGATGGGCATGGGCCGGATCCCATGGGCCAGCAGCTGCACCCACAGGCGTTTCGAGAAGGTCGTCTTGCCCGACGAACTCGGGCCGGCCACGAGCACGACCCGGATACGGCCGCGCGCCTCGGCGATCTCGCGCGCGATGCGGGCGATGGCGGCTTCGTGCAGCGCCTCGGCCACCAGCGAGATGTGACGCATGCGCCCCTCGACAATCGCATCGTTGAGGGCGCCGATGGCGCGGAAGCCCAGGCGGTCGAGCAGGTCGCTGCGTTCTTCGAAGACCTGGAACAGCTTGGGGTACGGCGTCACGGGCGACATCCGCTCGGGGTTCTGCTGGTGCGGGAACTTCAGCATGAAGCCCGGCGGGAAGGCGTGCAGCGCGAAGTGGCGGAGGCAGCCCGCCGACGGCACCATGTAGCCCTGGAAGTAGTCGCGGCGCCCGCGCAGCGTGTAGAGCACGACCGTGTCGCGCTGCCGCTGCGTCAGCAGGCTGGCCTTGTCGAACTCCGCGCGCGCGCAGAACATCTCGACCGCCTCGTCGGCCGGCGCCGTCGTCCGGACGATGGGCTCGTCGGCGGCGACGATCTCGCGCATGCGCGCCTCGATGCGCGCCAGATCGTGCTGGCTGAACGGCGCGCGCCCGCGCACCTCGCAGTAGTAGGCCGCGGCCGTCGTCGCCGAGTGTTCCACCCACACCTCGACGCCCGGAAACACCTCCTCGACCGCCGTCAGCATCAGGAACTCGAGCGATCGCCGGTAGATGCGCGCGCCGTCGGCCGTCGCCGTCGAGAGCCACGCCACGTCCGAGTCGTGGCGCAGCGGGAAGGTCAACTCCCGCAGGCGCCCGTTGACGATGGCCGCCACGATGGGCGGCGAGGCCGCGCCTTCAGCCGCCTGGACGTACTCGCTCAGGGGCGTGGCCGGCGGCGCTTCGAAGATCCGCCCGTCCGCCAGCCGCGCCTGCACCCGCTCCCGTGGAGTCCCTGGAACGATCATGTTGCCCCTTGTCCTTATCCCCGCCGCGTGGCGTCCCGCCACAGATAGACGCAGAGCCCGATGAACGCCACCGCCGACACCGTCTGCGAGACCGGGTCGTAGTCGAAGAACGGCGTCTTGACCAGGTCCTCGCTGTACCAGGAGAACAGCCGCAGGGCGGCGCCGATGACCCCGCCGAGGGCCCCGCCGGCCATGAACCCGGAGGCGATGATGACGCCACGCTCGCGGATACGCTGGCCGGCGTCTCCGCCGAGCGCCTCGGAGCGCCTGCCGAGGTAGTGCGCCAGCGCGCCGCCCACCAGGGCCGGCAGGTTCAACTCGAGCGGCAGGTACATCCCGAGGGCGAACACCAGCGTCGGGACGCGCAGCATCTCGACCAGCACGGCGATCATCATGCCCGTCCCGAACAGGACGTAGGCCACGGGCTGCTGGCTCATGAACCCCTCGACCAGGGCCTTCATGATGGACGCCTGCGGCGCGGCCAGGATCGGGCGCGTGTCGCCCGGGGCCGCCTCGCCGAACTGGAACGCATAGGCCAGCATGACGATCGCCAGGCCAGCCGCCAGCGCCGACGCCGCCACGCCGAGGAACTTGACCTTCTGCTGCGCCGCGGGCGTCGAGCCGAGCCAGTAGCCCGTCTTCAGATCCGTGATCGTCTGCCCCGACACCGAGAGCGCCGTGCAGACCATGCCGGCGATGGCCATCACGAAGAACATGCCCGACGGGCCCGACACGCCGAAGCGCAGGAGGACGACCGACGAGAAGATGATCGTCAGCATCGTCATGCCCGACACGGGATTGCGGGCCACGGTGGCGATGGCATTGGCCGCCACCGACGCGAAGAAGAAGGCGAAGGCCAGCGTGAGCGCCAGCCCCACGGCCACGACGGTGATCGACGGCGTCAGGCTGCCGAAGAAAATCGCCACGGCGATGGCCGAGACGATCACGCCGATGAGGATGGCCATCACCGGCACGTCGCGGTCGGTCCGCTCTTCGGTGGCGCCCTTGCCCGAACGGAAGGCCTTGAGCGCGATGCCGAACGAACCGGCGACGATCTTCAGGGACTTGATGATGCCGAAGATCCCCGCGGTGGCGATGGCGCCCACGCCGATGAAACGCACGTAGCCGCGGAAGATCTGCGTGGCGCTCATGTCGGCGATGGGCACCGCGCCGGGCGACACGATCAGATCCGGCGCCGCCTGCCCGATGAAGAAGATGAGCGGCACCAGGACGAAGTTCGAGAGCACGCCCCCCGAGACGAGGATCATCGACGAGCGCAGCCCCATGACGTAGCCGAGCCCGAGGATGAACGCGACCGCGTCGAAACTGGTGGCCACGCGGGCCTTCTCCGCCAGGGTCTTCACCACGGGCACGAACTGGAAGTCGACGTACTCCTTCCACACCTGGAACGTGGTGACGAAGAAATCGTAGATGCCCGCCAGGAAGGTCGCCTTCAGCAGCAGCACCGCCTGCGAGCCGCCCTTCTCGCCGGTGACCAGCACCTCGGTAATCGCGGTCGCCTCGGGATACGGGAACTCGCCGTGTTTCTCGCGGACGAAGTACCGGCGCAGCGGGATCAGGAACAGCAGGCCCATGCAGCCGCCCGCGAGGCAGATGAAGATGGTCTGCACCGGGTGCGGGTTGAGCTGCAGGCTGTAGAGCGCCGGCAGGGTGAAGATGGCGCCGGCCACGACCGCGCCCGACGTGCCGCCGATGCCCGTCATGATCACGTTCTCGAGCAGGGTCGAGCGGCGGCGGTAGACGCGCGCCAGGCCGATCGCCAGGATGGAGATCGGGATCGCCGCCTCCATGACCTGCCCGACCTTGAGGCCGGAGTAGGCGGACGCCACCGTGAAGATGACGCAGAGAAACAGCCCCCAGAGCACCGAGCGGGTCGTCAGCTCAGGCGGCGCCGCCGACGCCGGCACCATCGGCTGGTAGGTTTCGCCGGGCTTCAGCGTCTCGTAAGCGTTCCGGGGCAGGGATGTCGTCGAGGGATCACCAGGGCCGTGGGACATGCGACGGGCCTCCTGTCGTGCCGCGTGCGGGCGCGCCAGTGTACCGCAGGAAGCCGGTCGACTCCTAGGGTTCGCTCAGGGTTCGCTCAGGGGCGCCGGCCCGGCGAGGTGGGTCCGCCGTGGCGGGTGGGCCCACCCGGACCGGACTCCATCACAGCGCCTTGGCGTAGGCTTCCACCCGCAGGCTTCGCACCCGGGTCGTTGCCCCGTCGGCGACATTGAAGTGCCCCACGAAGACCCTGAACCGGTAGAACTTGTTCGGCAGCAGGCTGCCGGTCTGGAACTCCGCCTGCGCCGGCACCGTGAGTCCACCGACACCAGACGTCTGCGTTACCAGCAGGTAGTTGCGGAGCGACACGCCGCTCCCGGTGTTGGGCGTGCTGATGACCTCAGGACCCACGGTTGTGCAGGCCTTGCCATCCAGGCACTGAGCAGCCGTGATCCCGATCACGATGTCCGAGGCCGCCGTCAGGAACAGCAGTTCACCCGTCCACGTCACCACGACGGGGCCGCTGCTCACCTTCGCCACCACTTCGTTCACGACCGTCTCGCCGCTCTTGTACAGCCCGAGCGTCTCAGACAGGCTCCGCGACTCCACGGCCATGGCGCGAAGGGCTCCGCCTCGGATCGGAGGGCTGCCGACCGCCGGCTGCGGCGTGGTGTCGGTGAACGAATGCTGGCCGAACGCCGGGCTGACGCTCGCGACGAACAGGGCGACGACGCAGACGGACAGTCTTCTCACCAGGGGCCTCCTCGGACAGGCGGCTCTGCAGCAGGGGACAGAGCGAGTTGTTGTTGTTCCTTCCACTATACACGCCCCAGCGGCCCGCTGGGGCGGGCGCAGGAGCTGACACCGGGCGGATGGGCGGCTCACCCCGCGAACTTGTACCCGAGGCCGTGAATCGTGAGGATGTACTGCGGGTGCCGGACGTGGGGCTCGATCTTCTGCCGCAGCCAGGCCACGTGCACGTCCACCGTGCGCGTGGAGGGCATCGAGTGGTAGCCCCAGACGTCGTTGAGCAGTTGCTCGCGCGTCAGCGTCTCGCCGCGGTGCTCGACGAAGTACTTCAGCAGCAGGTACTCGCGCGCCGACAGGTCGAGCACCTGCCCGGCCCGGGTCACTTCGGCCTTGCGGGTGTCGACGACGACGTCGCCGAAGCGGAACTGCGCCGCCCCGGCTCCCGCCGCCGGCGCCCGCCGCAACTGGACGTCGATGCGGGCCAGCAGCTCCAGCATGTCGAACGGCTTGGTGAGGTAGTCGTCGGCGCCGAGCCGCAGGCCCAGCACCTTGTCCACCACCTGGCCGCGCGCCGTCAGCATGATGATCGGCGTCGTCACGCCCTGCTGGCGCAGGTCGCGGCACACATCGAAACCGCCCTTGCCCGGCAGCATCACGTCGAGCAGGATGACGTCCCACGGCTCGGACGCCGCCAGGCGCAGACCCGACGCGCCGTCGGTGGCCGACCCCACGTCGTGGCCCTCGCTGCGCAGCCGATCGGTCAGCGTCAGCACCAGGCCCGGCTCGTCTTCGATGAGCAGCACGCGGCTCACGGCGTCCCTCCGCGGCCGTCGTCGAGCCCGGCCGGCCCGGCCGCCCCATCGGCCACCGGCAGGTGGATCACGAACGTGGCGCCCTCCCCCATCGCCGAGGCCGCGCTCACCCGCCCGCCATGCGCCTCGACGATCCGCTTCACCAGGCTCAGGCCGAGGCCGTTGCCGTGGATCTGCTGCGCGACGGCGTACCGGCCGCGCCGGAACGGCTCGAACAGGTGCGGCAGGTCGGCCGCCTCGATACCCCGGCCCCGATCGCGGACGGTCACCTGCACCTCGCGGCCCTCGTGACACGGCGCCTCGGTTACCGTGACACCGATCCAGCGGCCGTCGCCGCCGTGTTTCACGGCGTTCTGGATGAGATTGCCGACGGCTCGCCCCAGCGCGGCTTCGTCGCCCATCACCGCGGCCGCCGCGGGCGCCGCCGACAGATCCAGGTCGAGGGCGCACCCCGCCGCATCACACACCGGACGGTGCTGCGTGGCGACGGCCTCGACCAGGGCCGGCACGTCCACGGGACGCGGGGCCCGCACGCGCCCCTTGCCCTCGAGACCCGCATAGTCGAGCACCTGCTCCACCATGTCGCCGAGGCGGCGCCCCTCGCCATCGATCAACTCGCCGTAGCGCCGGGCCTGGGCCGGGTCCGCGACGACGCCGGCAGCCAGGTTCTGCGCCGCTGATCGGATCACGGCCAGGGGCGTGCGCAGTTCGTGCGACACGGTGGCAACGAAGTCCATCTGGCGCGCCGCCAGCTGTTCGGATCGCCGCGCGTTGATGAGCACCAGCACCATGCCGGAGGCCAGCACCGCGAGGATGCCGAAACTCAGCCACAGGTTCCGGGTGCGGGCCCGCGACACGGCGGCATCGAGGGAGCCGGCCGCGTGCTGCACGACCACCGACCACGCCCCGTTGGACCGGGCCACCCGCACCTGTGTCCCGACGACACCTGGCGCCGACGGGCGAGAGGACGTGGCCGCCGCAGCCCCGCGCCCACCCGCGATGTCGCTGCGCTGTTCGATCACGACCGACAGACGCCCGACCGCATCCCCTTCGGCATGAGGCACAACCCCAGGCGCTGCACCGGCAGCTGGCGCGCCAGGCATGGTGCGCACGAACGCGCCGGACGCCTGAGACGACGACCCGACGGTGAACACGCCCCGCCAGTCCATCCGGACCGCCAGGACCGGCAGCGTCACGTCACCATGGGTCCAGTCGGCCGGGCGGCCGGGCGCGATCCCCTGCGCGGCCAGGGCCGCGCCCCTGCCGTCGAGCACCGCCACGCGATACGCGTCGGCATCCGGGAAGTGCCGCGCCAGCAGGGCGGGCAGCACGGACGTGCGATACACCTCGCCATCGAGTTCCGCGACGACGTGCGCCATCGACACCTGCGTCCAGACCATCGTCGATCCGGCGCCACGAGGCATGACACCCGCCCCGGCCGGCACCCGTGGCGGCGCCGCGCCGACTGCCGCGGCCGGCACCGGGACGACGAGCGCGGGCACCTCGGCCACCAGGGGCGACAAGGTCAACGCCAGGAAGGCGGACCGCCCATCCGGCGGCGGCAGCGGGGTGCGCAGGTTGCCCGTCAGCCTCGCGCGAACCGGCTCGAGCTGCGAGGGCCAGGGCACGGGCTCGGCGGCAAACACGCCGGCCTGCGGCACCCACGGCCGCAGGCGGGCACCTCCGGCGCCGGGTTCGGCCAGATACAGGGCTCGGAGAATCGACGGGTAGCGGGCCGCGGCCCGCCACGCGTCGAGGGCCGGCGCGACAGAGCCGACGCCGCCCGGGGTCGCGGCGGTCTCGATCGCCCGGTAGAGCGCCGAGACGTCAGCGTCGAGGTCATCGGCGAACTCACGGGCCCGTTGCGTGATCGACCGGCGCAGCTGTTCGCGCTCCGCTTCGGACACCTGGCCGAGCCAGCGGTACTGCAGCGTGGCCAGCACGGCCACCAGGCCGATGAGGCCGACGGGCACGAGCAGGCTCGACACGAGGCGGCGCCGTACCATGGCCGGAGTGTACCATGCGTACCGCTCCGGATCGGGCCTCCCGGGCCGGGATCCGGCCACCTTTTACGTCCTTAACGAAGTCTTTGCGCAGTCTTAACCACCGGTCCCCGGCCACGGGGCAAGATGGTGTCGTCTATTGTTCATGTGAGCCGCGGACCGGCAACGGAGGGCGGCGCTGGAGGAGTGCATGAGACACCGAGTACTGACCCTCGCCTGTGCCACCCTCGCCGCCGGCACGCTCGCCGCCGGCCAGACGAAGGATGCGGGCCAGGTGCTGGCCGAGGCCCGCAAGGCCCTCGGCGGCGACAAACTCGCGGCCGTCACCACCCTGTCGGCCGAAGGCCGCTCGCTGCGTGTCGGTCCCGACGGCAACTCGCGCGAGAGCGAATTCGAGCTGTCGCTGGCCCTGCCGGACAAGTACCTGATGCGCAGCGTCATGGCGGCCATGGGCAACATGAGCATCTACCGCAACTCGGGCTTCAACGGCGGCCAGGTGATCGAGGAGATCGATCGTCCGCCGAACCTCGCGGGCGGCGGCGCCGTGGTTCACATCCGCGTGGCCGGCCCCGGCGGCCAGGCGATGGATCCCGAGAAGATGACGCCCGAGCAGAAAGCCGAGGCCGACAAGGCCCGGCTCGTGGCGAACAAGAAGGAGTTCGCCCGCCTCACCCTCGGCATGTTCGCGGCCTCGCCGGCCGCGTACCCGCTGGCGTTCAGCTACGAGGGCGAGGCGGAGTCGCCCGACGGGAAGGCCGATGTCATCGGCGTGAAGGGCGAGGGCGGCTTCGAGGTGCGCCTCTTCATCGACCAGCAGACGCACCTGCCGCTGATGATCAGCTGGATGGACAAGGAACCGCTGGTGATGACGATGGGCACCGGTCCCGGCGGGGCCGGCGGACCGGGCGGCGGCACCTTCGTCGCCGGCGGCGGCGGTGCCGCCGTCGCGCAGCGCTGGGAGTCGGCCGGCGGGACGCCGCCGTCGAAGGAAGAGATGGACAAGCGCATGCAGGAGATGGAGGCGCGCCGGCAGGAAGCCGAAGCGAAACGCCGCACGGTGGAATACCGCCTCTTCTACGGCGACTACCAGCCGGTGAACGGCGTCATGCTGCCGCACCGCCTCCAGCGCTCGATTGACGGCAAGCCCAGCGAAGAGATGCTCTTCGACACCATCAAGGTCAATCCGAAGATCGACGCGAAGCGGTTCCAGCCTGTCAACAAGTAGGGGCGTGGGGCGTGGGGCGTGGGGCGTTGGGGCTTGGGGCTTGGGTGTCAGAAGCAAGAAGCAAGAAGGGGTCACGGTTCACGCTGAGCGCCGCGTGACAAGGAGTCGAAGCATCGTGCGGAAGCTGTCGTTGATCGTCCTCGCCCTGCTCCTGGCCGCCGTCCCGGCCGCCGCCGACGACCAGGGCCGCCGCGGGCGGCTGGTCGTCACGGTGACCGACCAGACCGACTCCGTGATCCAGAACGCCGCGGTCACCGTGACGTCCCAGGACGGCCAGGCGTCCGTCGCCCCGATCGCGCCAGCCACCACCGACGACTCGGGCGTGGCCATCGTCGGCGGCCTGCCCGATGGACGCTACACGATCCACGTGGAGTTCCCGGGCTTCCGCCCGGCCGAGTTGCGCGACGTGCGCGTGCGCGGCGGCGACACGCGCCGCCGCATCGTCCTGCAGATTGGTGGATTCGATGAGGCCGTCACCGTGGAGCGCGATCGGCAGAGCGCGTCGCTCGACCCCGGCAGCGCCTTCAGCAGCGTCATGACCCGCGAGCAGATCGACGCCTTGCCCGACGATCCCGACGAGATGGAAGCCGTGCTGAAGGCCATGTCGCCGCCGGGATCGACCATCCGCGTGGACGGGTTCACCGGCGGCAAACTGCCCCCGAAGTCGCAGATCCGGTCGATCCGCCTGCCGCGGATGGACATGTTCGCCGCGCAGAACCACGGCGGCATGATGGGCATGATGTTCATCGACATCATGACCCAGCCCGGCAACGGGCCCCTGCGCGGCAGCGTCGACTTCAACTTCATGGACGACGTCTTCAACGCGCGCAACGTGTTCACGCCCGAAAAGCCCGAGGAGCAGCTGCGCCAGACGGGGTTCTCGCTGTCGGGCACCCTGAAACCCAACAAGACCTCGTTCTCGATCTACGGCAGCGGCGGCTCACAGTACTCGTCGCCCAACCTGCTGGCCGTCCTGCCGGACGGCACGACGGCCACCGATACCCTGCGCCAGCCGCGCGACAGCTACCAGATCAACGCCCGCCTGGACCACGCGATCAACAAGGACCACGCCATGCGCGTGAGCCTGGACCGCGGGTGGAACCGCACGCAGAACCTCGGCGTGGGGGGCTACGACCTGTTCGAACGGGCGTACGACCAGACGGCTTCCACCAGCACGCTTCGCCTGTCCGAGAACGGCCCCCTGGGCCGCAAGGGGTTCACCGAGTCGCGGCTGCAGCTGCGCTGGTCGTCAAGCGAGAGCGAGTCGGCCCTGGAAGCGCCGACCGTGCGCGTGCAGGATGCCTTCACCGCCGGCGGCGCCCAGCAGATCGGCGGGCGCCGGGCGTTCGAGGCCGAACTCGCGTCCGACCTCGACTATGTGAGGGGCGCCCATTCGTGGCGCATGGGCGTCCTTTTTGAGGCCGGCCGGTACCGCTCGGACGACACCACCAACTACCTCGGCACCTACACCTTTGCGAGCCAGGCCGACTTCGACGCCGGCCGCCCGTCGAACTTCACGCGCCGCGACGGCGATCCCGCCCTCGCGTACTCGACGTGGCAGGCCGGGCTGTACGTGCAGGACGACTGGCGCGTGTCGCGCAGCCTGCTCGTGTCCCCGGGCGTGCGGTTCGGCGCGCAGAGCCACATGGACGACGGCCTCAATCTCTCGCCACGGGTGTCGGCGGCGTGGTCGCCGCTGCGCAGCGGCAACCTCACCCTGCGAGGCAGCTACGGCTACTTCTACGACTGGATCGCCAGCGACCTCTACAAGCAGACGTTGCTCGTCGACGGCTACCGCCTGCGCGAGGTCAACCTGTTCCGCCCGTCGTTCCCGGACCCCGGCGACGAGGGCGAGGTCGTGCCGACCAACCGGTACCTGTGGTCGGACGACCTCAGCCTGCCGAACGCCCACCGCGTGACCATGGGCCTCGAGCGCACGCTGACGAAGAACACGCGCCTGAGCGCGAACTACAGCCGCGGCTGGGGCCGCAGCCTGCTGCGCGGCCGCAATCTCAACGTGCCGATCCTCGGCGTCCGCCCCGACCCGGCGTTTGCCAACGTCGTCGAGATGACTGGCGATGCCGAGTCGCGGTCCCAGTCGCTGGGGATCTTCTACAGCTTCGTGCGGATGGACTGGCACCGGACCTTCTTCTCGGCGAACTACAACTGGTCGAAGTCCGAGACGAACACGACCGGCGCCTTCTCGCTGCCGGAGCGCGCCGATGCCATCGACGCGGAGTGGGGCCCATCGGTCGGCGACATCCGCCACCGCTTCGGCCTGTCGTTCAGCTCATCGCCGTTCCGCAACTTCACCGTCGGCATCAATGCGCGGGCACAGTCGGGCATGCCCTACAACGTCACGACGGGACGCGACAACAACACCGACGGGGTGTTCAACGACCGACCGGCCGGCACGGGCCGGAACTCGGAGCGCGGCGCGGCGCAGGTGGATCTCGGCGGACGGATGTCCTACGCCATCGGGTTCGGCACGCGCAAGCAGACGGGCGGGGGGCCGGGTGGCATGGCCGTCCGCGTGGAGATGGGCGGCGGCGGCGGCCTGGCGCCCGGCTTCGGCGGCGGCGCCGAAGAGAAGCGGTACCGCGTGGAGTTCTACGTGTCGGGACAGAACCTGCTGAACCGCGCGAACTTCACGTCGTACAGCTTCGTGGAAACGTCACCGTTCTTCGGCCAGCCCACGGCGGCCGCCAACCCCCGCAAGCTGCAGGTGGGCGCGCGCTTCAGCTTCTGAGGGACGTCCGTCGTGGCGTCCGGCTTCAGCCGGACGCCGGCCGGGGCTGGCTACAGCCAGCCCCCACGACTCGTTCCGGCCCCCAGCAGGAGCCCGCCCCGATAGAGCAGGTAGAGCGCCACCATCTGCACCACGTGGAACAGATCGTTGTGGTTGAAGTGCGGATGCGGCGCCACCTTGAAGGCCTGGATCGCACCGGCGACGGCCGACACCACGACGCCGGCCGTCAACCAGGGCGCCGCGGCCGCGGCGGGCGCCGCCCGCGACAGCCACACCACGACGAGCATCAGCATCAGCGCCGATCCATAGTCGTAGATCACGTAGATGAAGTCGTCGTGCGACGACATCCACCACACGTAGATCGCGAGCTTGACCACGACGAAGGCCAGCCACGCGCGCTGCACCGTGCCGGTGGTGCCGGCGATGGCCACGGCGGCCAGCAGGCACGCGCTGCCCACGCCGGTGGCAACCAGCGTGGCCTTCCACAGCAGACGGGCCGTCGCAACCGGCATCAGCTGCACGAAGCCATGGTGCGTCCCGCCCGCGAACGAGGCGACGGCCGTCGCCGCAAACGCCCCGGCCCACAGCAGCACCGCGGTCTGGCCGGCCGCAGCCCCGGCGCGCAGCAACCGCATTGCCAGCACCGCGGCCAGCGCGCCCATGACGTAATCCGTGATCATCGTCATCGGCTCAGTCAGGCGCATGGTCACGTCCGCCGGCCGGTGATGATGTCCGTGCCGAACGGCGTGGGCGTGCGCGTGATATCCGCGAGGCCTGCGGCCGTGAGCCAACCGGCGATCTCAGCCTCGGTGAAGGTATCGCCGCCGTCGGTGGCCACCAGCATGTTCAGCGCGAAGAGCGCGCCGGACGCGGGCGCCACCCGATCGGGCGACATCACCCAGTCCACCACCGCCACCACGCCGCCCGGGTTCAGCACCGCCGCGCACGTGGCGATGAGCGCCGCGTTGGCCTCCGGCGGATTGCTGTGCACCACGGCGGACAGAAAGACGAGGTCGAAATTGTCCGGCAGCGGATCGGTCATGTAGTCGCCCGTGGCGATGGCCACGCGGTCGGCGAGGCCCTCGGCCGCGATGTAGCGCTGCGTGATCGGCACGACGTTCGGCAGGTCGAAGACCACCGCGTGCAGGCCCGGCTGCCGCCGCGCCATCGCCATCGCGAAGGCACCGGACCCGCCGCCCACGTCGAGGGCCCGCCGCACGCGCGCCAGCGGCAGCAGCGCCGCCACGGGATCGGCCTGCTGCCGGGCCCGGTAGTGCATGGCGGCGATGAACGGGTCGAGCCACGCGTCGCCCCGGTCGTTGATGGGCGCGCGCAGGGCGGGACGGCCTTCGCGCACCGACGACGTCAGCTGGTGCCACGACTGCCACATGCCGGCCGAATGGCCCAGGCTGCCGACGAACTCGGGGCTCGAGGAGACGAGGTAGCGCCGGCCGTCGGCCGTGTTGGAGAACCGGTCGCCGGATTTCGCGAGCAGCCCCAGGGCCACCAGCGCGTTCAGCAGGCGGTCAGTCGCGCGGGCGTGGGTGCCGAGGCGGCCTGCCAGATCGGCGGAGGTCGGCGAGCCGTCGCCGATGGCGGAGAAGAGGTCGAGTTCGACGGCCGTCAGCAGCACGCGGCTTTGCTGGAACGCCGTCGCGGTTTCGCGCAGCGTGGCCGGCGTCCATGAGCGGGATTCGGACATGCCCCGCATTATGCCAAAAAGGGGCCAGGCCCCTTTTCTTTTAGGAAAGGGGCCTGGCCCCTTTTTCGGCGAGGGCGAACTCGGCGGCGGCCTCGGCGTG
>CAYNDV010000019.1:28365-35236 GCA_964396055.1 uncultured Vicinamibacterales bacterium
AAAGGGGCCTGGCCCCTTTTTCGGCGAGGGCGAACTCGGCGGCGGCCTCGGCGTGGATCCGCGCCGTGTCGAAGAGCGGCACGGCCGCATCCTCCGGCCGCAGCAGCAGCCCGATCTCCGTGCAGCCCAGGATGACGCCCTCCGCGCCCTGCCCCACCAGGTCGCCCACGATGGCCCGGTACGCCGCCCGCGAGTCGTCGCGCACGTGCCCGAGACACAGTTCGTCGTAGATGACCCGGTGCACGGTCTCGCGCTGCGCGGCCGGCGGCGTCACCACCGTCAGCCCGTGACGCCCGGCCAGCCGCCCCCGGTAGAACTCCTCCTCCATCGTGAACCGCGTGCCGAGCAGGCCGACGCGCGTCACCCCGGCAGCCTTCACGCGGTCGGCGGTGGCATCGGCAATGTGCAGCAGCGGCACATCCACGGCCGCCTCGATCTGCGGCGCCACCTTGTGCATGGTATTCGTGCACAGGACGAGGAAGTCGGCCCCGGCCCGGCGGACAGCCCTCGCCGCGCCCGCCAGGATTTCGCCGGACTCCTCCCAGCGCCCTTCGTGCTGCAGGCGCTCGATCTCCTGGAATTCCACGCTGAACATCGCGATGCGGGCCGAGTGCAGACCGCCCAGCCTCTGCCCGACGACCCGGTTGATGACCTGGTAATACGGGATCGTGGATTCCCAGCTCATGCCGCCGATCAAGCCGACCGTCTTCATGGGTGCGCTCCCGGGGGTCTCGCCATTATTGACCAGGAGGCGCGGGCGCCTGGAGGGTACACGACCGGGCGGGAGAGAAAGAGTGCGACGGCGGGCGGGAGTCGCAGGACCCTGACGACTCTGAGGAGGAAGGCCGCCCGCCGACGCCAGGTAAGGACAATATGCGCCGTCCGCCGCTGCCCGTGGTTCCCGCCGCCATCGCGGCCGGTTCGGTCCCGGTTCGGTTTCAAACTGCAATCTCCTACGAAACCTCACGCGCCCGAAGGCATTCCGAAGAATTCAGTAAGCCCCGCCGGGAGACCCGTGCGTCTAAGCGATGCAGAGGGATCCGGCAGCCCCCGGCCGGACGGGGAGGGCAAGGCATGACGGACCACGAACACGCTGCCGCCGGCAACACGATGCCCCTGGCGGCCGACTTCATGCTGGGCGACTGGCTCATCCAGCCCAGCCTCAACCGCACGTCGCGCAACGGGACCCAGGTCCACCTCCGGCCGCAGTTGATGGACGTGCTGGTGTGCCTGGCCCACGGCGCCGGCCGGCCGGTGTCGCGCGACGAACTGCTCGACCGCGTGTGGCCCAACCAGTTCGTCGCCGACACGGCGCTGGCCCGGTGCGTGGCGGAACTGCGCCAGGCCCTCGGAGATCAGGCCCAGTCGCCCACCATCATCGAGACGATCCCGAAACGCGGCTACCGCCTGATCGCGCCGGTGACCGAGGTGCCGCCAGACAGCGCGGAGGTGGCCGCCGGGCCGGCCGACGCCGCGTCACCCGGGACGCCCGCGTCGGACCCGGCCGCCGCGCCGACGGGGGAGGTCCCCGCGGCGCCTGGCGAACCAGCGCAGGCGCGGCGCCCGGCCGCAGCGCGCCTGTTTGTCCGGGCAGCCATCGCCGCGGTGATCGTCGCCGCCGCCGCCCTCGCGTGGGAGCTGAACCGGGGCGCCGCCACCCCGCCGCTCGCGGAGCGGGATCCAGTGGTCCTGACCTTCACGAATACCACGGGTGACCCGGTGTTCGACGGCGCCCTGCGCCTGGCCCTGGCCATCCACCTGGAGCAATCGCCCTACCTCCGCGTCACCTCCGAACGCAGCGTCCAGGACACGGTGCGGCTGCTGGGCCAGCCGACGCCGGCCGTCGTCACCCCCGATCTGGCCTTCCTGGTGTGCGAACGGATCGGGGCCGCCGCCGTCATCAACGGCTCGATCGCGGCGCTGGGTCAGCGATACGTCGTCGGCCTCGAAGCCGTCGGATGCGCCAGCCGCGACACGCTGGCGCGGGCGCAGGCCGAAGCCGGCCGCAAGGAACAGGTGCTCGAGGCCCTCGAGCGGGCCGCCAACCAGTTGCGGCGTGACGTGGGCGAGTCGATGGCGTCGGTGGGCCGATTCGACGTGCCGCTGGTGCAGGCCACCACGCCGTCGCTCGAAGCCCTGCGGGCCGTGAGCCTGGGCGACCGGGCGAAGTACCAGGGCGGCGACCCGGAGGCCCTCACCCACTACCAGCGCGCGGTCACGATCGATCCCGACTTCGCCCTGGCCTACGCGCGCATCGGCGTCGGCTACCTCAACCTGCGCCGCCGCGGCGAGGCGGTGGCACCGCTGACCAGGGCCTTCGAGCTGCGCAACCGCGTGTCGGAACCCGAACGGCTCTACATCGAGGCGCACTACTACAACGGCGTGCTGGAAAGCCCCCTGCGGGCCATCGAAGCGTTCTCGGTGCTGCGGCGCACGCCGGCCATGGCCGTGACGTCCCTGGTGAACCTCGGATCGCTGTACCAGCAGGTGGGCCTGTGGCAGGACGCCGTGGACGTGGCGGCCGAAGCCGTGCGCCTCGAGCCGCACAATGCGATTGCCCACGTCGTGTCCGCCGGCGCGCTCACGGGATCGGGCCGGTTCGCCGAGGCCCTCAAGGTGATCGACGAGTCGGCCGCCCGCGGCCTGCAATCGCCGAACACGCACGACCTGCGCTTCTCGCTGGCGTTCCTGACCGGCAACACGCAGGCCATGGCGGAAGAAGAGGCCTACGCGGAACGCGAGCCGGCGATGTCGTCCTTCCTGCTGACCCGGCACGCGCGCATGGCCATGCACGCCGGCCGCCTGGGCGAGGCCCGCCGGCTCTGGGCGCTGGTTCGTGCCGACGCCGACGCCAGGCGCGACGAGACGTCGGCGTCGATGGCGCTGCTCTCCGAGGCCGGCAGCGCGGCGCTGCTCGGCGACGAGGCCGGCGCCCGGCAGTCGCTCGAAGCGGCGCTGCAGATCGACCGCAGCCCCAGCCGGGTGGCCCAGAGCGCACTGGTCATGGCCCTGGCGGGCGACACGGCCGCCTCCCGCCGCTTCCTCGCCGAATACGACCGCGTCGTCGAGGCCGGCACGCAGCGCGACCTGGAGTTCATCGTCCCCGCCCGGGCGGCCCTGGCCGTGGCCGAGGGACGGTTCGCCGAGGTGCCGGCGCTGCTGGAGCCGATCAAGCCGTACGAGATGGGCACGCGGTTCGAGTACCTGCCGTCCTTCATCCGCGCGCATGCGTGGCTCGGCCAGGGCGAGTACGAGGAGGCGGCGCGGGCGTTCCAGGTGATCCTCGATCACCGCGGCGTCAGCCCCTGGTCAATCCTGCATCCGCTGGCCTGGCTGGGGCAGGCGCGGGCCTGCGCCGGGGCGGGCAAGACCGCCGACGCCCGCCGGAGCCTGGAGACGTTCCTGACGTTGTGGCAGGACGCGGATCCCGGCATCGCCCTGCTGGCGCGCGCCCGCCGCGACGCCGCCGCGGTCGCCGGCCGCTAGGCCGAAGGCCGCATCGAGGCGCGGGGCGTCGGACGTGAAGGCCGCCGGCACGACGGCGACGTCGGCTGCGGGCACCGGCCACCGAAGCGCGAGGCCCGCGTGGGAGGCCGCCATCAGGCGGGCCTCCACCGCCGCATCCGGCCGGCTCGCATTCACCTCGAGGGCCACGTCCCGCTCCACGTCCTGGGCCGCGTCGGTTTCATACGTCGCGAACTTCTGGGTGCGCCGCCCGATCTGTTGGAACAGCCGCACGAGGTCCCCCTCTTCCCGCACCCAGGGCGCCTCGGCCACCTCCAGGGCGTGCTGCAGTTCGTGGCCCAGCATGCGGATCCGCCGCCTGGGATCCAGGTCGATCGAGATGCGCACCAGCACGTAGCGGAGTGACGAGGCCCGGCTCACCCAGACGAGCGACGCATCGGGTTCGCCGGCCCGCATCCACTTGCACACCACGTACGCCACCACATCGCTCGCGGCCAGGCGCGCGTGCTGAACCCGGATCGTCGCCGAACGGGCAAAGCCTGAGACGATCACCGTCGCCCCGCACGGGTCGAGCGGGCGCACGTGCGGCACGTCGTCACGCGCGTCGGCGCGGCTCCCCGCGCACATCGCCGCCACGCACATCAGCGCCACCGTCGTTCGTCTCATGGCCGCCTCCAGGCGAGCACGGCCGGGATTCCCGCCGTGCTACCTGGATGGACGTCAGGCGCGGAGTGGAGTTGATCGCGTGGCGTTCGATTCGCCCTGCAGGCGTGTTCGGGTTACGCGGGTGCGACTGGAAGGGAATCCGAAGACTCAGCGCAGGCCGGCTTCGCGGCGGGCCTGGGCCAGCAGCGGCAGGTCCTCGTCGGCGCCCTGCCACCAGGCAAAGAACTGATCGTAGGCGCGGCGGCTGGCGTCCGCCTGGCCGCCGGCGGCCAGTGACCGCGCCAGTCCGAGCTGGGCGAGCGGCATCAACTTCTGGCCGGTGTACACGCCGGCGTGGTCGAGCATCTTCTGGAACGCGTCGCGCGCCGGCTGCCACTCGCCGGCGGCCAGGTGCGCCACGGCGCGTTCGTGGAGCGGGATGAGACCGTACTGCACCCCGAGTTCATAAGGCTGGATCGCGCGCAGGATCTCGAGGGCCCGCCGGGGACGCCCGCGCCCCGCCTCGAGGGCCGCACGGTACGACAGAACGAATCCCGCGAAGGGCTGCTCCACCTTCGGCCAGCCTTCGCGTTCGAACCGGTCGAGGATCCGTGAGACGGTGTCGAAGTCGCCTGCGGACACGGAGGCCTTGAGCGCGTCCACCAGCAGGTCGTTGCCGAGTTCGTCGCCGCGCGCCAATTGCGCCGCCGAGCGGCGCCGCGCACGGTCGTTGAAGCCGCACAGGGCTTCGAAGCGGGCCTTGCGCAGTTCGAGCACGATCCACCGGAAGGCCGCGCCCCGCTGCAGAACCCAGGCCTGATACCGGTCCAGGTACTCGAGCGACTCCTGCAGGCGCCCGCGCCAGACGGCCTCTTCCGCCTCGGCCTCGAGAAACAGCGGCGTGGCCGCGTCCCGCGTGGCCGCCCACGCCCGTTCCCGGGCCACCAGCGCCTCGTCGCCGGTCAGGAAGCCGATGTGCAGCAACGTCACGTGCAGCACGTCGCTGTCGACGTGTGCGGCGATGGCGGCCTCGGCCACCTGACGGGCCTCGGCGTAGCGTCCGAGCGCTTCGTAGGCGCGAGCCACAGTCTGGTGAGCCAGGGCGCTGCGCGGCTCGAGCCTGAGCGCCTCGATGGCCTCGGTCAACGCCTCGGCAAACCGGCCCATGTCCATGTACAGAATGGCCAGCCGGCGCCGGGCGGACAGCCGCCGCGGGTACGCCTGCCGCATGGCCTCGAGCGTGGCGGTCATCCGGTCCCGGTCGCCCGTCATCACCGAGTGGTAGATGAGATCGATCTCGAGGCGCTCCGGCAACGTGACGCGATCGCGCAGTTCGTAGGCGCGCGCGATGTGCGTCAGCGCCTCCTGCTCGTAGGCGAGACCCAGGGCGGTCCCCCCGAGGCGCGAGTGGGCCAGGGCAAACGCCGGGTCCAGCGCCACCGCCTCCCGGTAGAACTGCAGCGACTCGGCGCCCTGGCCGCGATCACGGGCCGCATCGCCCCGCCGCAGCGCCCGCAGCGCCTCGATCGAGGGCGTCGTGGCCTGCGTCAGCGGCACGTCGTACGCCCCCACCGAGTCGCGCGATTCCCCCAGTTGCCGGCGCAGCGCCGAGGCGATGCGCCCCAGCACGCCCAGCACCTGGTCTTTCCCCGCCGCTTCCGCCTGCTGCCGGGCCAGCGCCTCGCCGGTGGCGCACGACACCGCCTCCAGCCCGATCGCGTACGTACGCCCGAGCGGCGCAATCGAACCGGCGATCAGCACTGTCGCGCCCGCGCGCTCGCACACCTCGGCCCCCACCGCCCGGGTGACCGGCGTATCGGGCGCCCGCTGCATCTCGGTGAGCGTGCCCCGCACCTGCTCCCCGGCCAGCACCCGGAGGAAGGGCGACTGCTCCAGCTGCACCGCGAGCGCCAGCGGCAGGGTGTCGCCGAAGACGGGATCGCTCGTCGCGTTGTCGAACGCCAGGACGATGGTGTCGCGGTCGGTGAGCGTGGCGGCAGGCGCGCGCGTGAAGGTGCCCACCAGGGCCGCGAGGGCCGCCACGGCGGCGAGCGCGGCTGCACCGGCGAGCCATCGGCGCCAGCGCCGCGGCTGTGGCGCGCTCGCGGAGAGACCCGCCTCGACCGCCGGCGGCGCGGCGACGGAGGCGACGGCGGCGACGCCGTCGTCGCCACCGGCCTCTTGCGATCCCTCGGGCGTTCCATCACCAGGCGGCGCGTCAGCTGGTGCGTGCGCGTCTGTCCCGGGCGCCGCCGCCGACGCCGCGCCTTCCGGCAGCCACTCCACCGCCGCGAGCAGCCGGTATCCCCGCTTGGAAATCGTCTCGATGTACTGCGGCTCGCGGGAATCGTCGCCCAGGATCTGCCGGAGTTCGGCGATGCAGCGCACCATGCCCGACTCGGTGATGATGCGGTCGGGCCAGACCTCCGCCAGCAGTTCGTCCTTGAGCACGACACGGCCCTGGTGCCGGGCCAGGCACACCAGGACGTCCATCAGTTGCGGGCGGATCCGCAGGACCGTCGGTCCGGCAGTGAGGCGGTTGAGCGCGGGTTCGGCCAGCCAGCCGCCCACCCGGAAGTCATCGACACGCGTCGGCGGGGGCCGCAGCGGATCGGGCATCCTTCGCTCCCCCAGCACTATAGCACCGCGTTCGTGCCGGCGGACGTCATGCAGGGCCGTCGTGCAGGGCTTCAGCCCTGCCGCTCGCACGTCCGGCTGAAGCCAGGCTAAAGCCGGACGCCACGAAAACCCGTCCGGCTGA
>CAYNDV010000019.1:35336-44090 GCA_964396055.1 uncultured Vicinamibacterales bacterium
CACGTCCGGCTGAAGCCAGGCTAAAGCCGGACGCCACGAAAACCCGTCCGGCTGAAGCCGGACGCCACGAAAACCCGTCCGGCTGAAGCCGGACGCCACGAAGACCCGTCCGGCTGATCTGTCCCGTGCGACGGCGAGGAAGCCGGACGCCACTCGGTCGGCGCGTCGGACCCTACAGATCCGACGCGGCCAGCAGCCGCTGCTTCCCCACCGCCAGCCGGAACCCGACGACGGCCACCGCCGCAAGGCCGGCCCACACGACGAACGACGGCCCCGTGTACCAGCGGCCGAGATCCGCGGAGAGCGGGAACCCGCCGCCCAGCGTCGACAGCACGAAGTTGGCCACCGCGAACGTCACGAGCCCGTAGCGCAGGAGCACGAACACCATGACGGCCGTGATCGAGATCCGGATCGTCAGCGTGAGCCACGGGTCGGTGCCGCCCGTCAGCGACTGCAGCACCGTGATGGCCAGGAACACGGCGGCGGCCACCCATCCGCGGCGCAGCGCGACGACGAGCACGAAGATGAGGCTGAAGATCTGCAGCGATCCGACGATCGACGAATGCAGCAGCGCGACAAACGCGTACGCCACGAGGCGCGTGCCGAGCAAGGGGTCGAAGTTCGGCGTCACCGGCTCGGGCGCCCAGGGCCCGACCAGGCGCGCGACGGCGAGCTGCACGAAGAAGAGCACGCCGAGGCCGACGCCGACCGTGGTGCCGATGAGCAGGTCGCGCCCGAACAGCCCGTCACGCACGCGGCCCGCCAGCAGGCGGTTCCACGTGATGACCGTGTGCGGCCAGCGGCGGCGCACCGAGGGTTCGAACGCCACGTAGAGGATCCACGCCATGCCCGCCGAGAACAGCGCGCCGGCGAGGCCCATGATCAGCAGAGTGGCTTCGGCCGTGCTGGCGACGTGGTCGGCGCTCAGGAACCACGCGAGCAGGATCAGCGCGCCCACCGCGAGCGCCAGCCGGCTGGCGCCGCGGCGATCGGCCCGCCCCTGCAGCATGTTGCGCCGCGCGAGCCAGGCGCACACCCCGGCCAGCACGAACACGATCACGAACACGGCCGCGTTGGCGATGCCGGCACCGGTGCCGCCGGCGGCGGCTTCCTGCCGCTCGGGACGCGTCCACGGCCCGATGACCCGGAAGAACACCGGCCGCCCGCGCCACGCCGCCGCCTCGAGGCGCAGCGGCGTCTCGGGCGCCGTGGCGCGCGTCCCGGTCCACGCGGCGCGCGCGTCGGCCATCGCCAGCGGCACCCACGTGGGCGCCGCCTCGACGAACCGCGAGCGCTCGAGCCCCGCGGCCGCGAAGAGCCGATCCCAGTCGGGCGCCGGCGGGGTTGCCGGCGGCGTCTCTTCCACCTGCGGCGGCACCGCCTCGTATCTCGTGAGACGGCCCGTGGTATCGAGCCACAGCCGGCGATCGCCCACCCGCATCGGCGGCGGGTCCGACGGCGTCACGCGGCCGCCCCCCAGGCTGAACCCGACGAACACCCGCGGCACCAGATCCTGGTCGGACGCACGGTACCAGAAGAGCACCCCCGGCTCGTGCCCCTGCTGCATGGGCCGCCACCGGTCGGCCACGCGGCGCACGCGGTCGACATACAGGGCGTACTCGCTGTGCCAGGTGAAGCCGAAGGCCCGATCGACCGGCCGCTCGGGGTACCCGAACGTCTCCAGCATCTCTTCGGCCTTGTTCGCCAGCACGTCGGGCGGGTAGTCGAACGGCACGTGCCGCGAGAACCCGTCGTGGGCCACGAACCCGACGGCCGCCGCCAGCAGGACGAGGCACGACACGAGCCAGGCCACCGCCGGCCGGATCGCGAGGCCCTGATTCTCGCCCGCCGCCGCCACCATCGCGGGCGACGGCGTCTCGCCGGCGGCCAGCGCCGCCGCCAGCGGATCGCCGCCGGGCAGCGCCGCCGCCACCGCAATCGCGGACCCCGGGCGCCGCTCGGGGTTCGCGTCGAGGCATCGGAAGATGACCTCCTCGATCGCCGGATCGAGTTCGCCGGCGCTGCTCGACAGGCTGGCGGGCTGCGACCGTTCCTGCTTCTCGCGGAGTTCGACGATCGACGCGGCTTCGAACGCGCGCTTGCCGGTGAACACCTCGTAGAGCACGAGGCCCAGCGCGTACAGATCGCTGTGCACCGTTGCCGGCCCGCCGCGCAGCAGTTCCGGCGCCATGTAGGCCGGCGTGCCCGCCACTTCGCGGCCCCCAGCCCCGTCGGCGTGGCGCACCTCGCCCGCAAGGCCGAAGTCCGTCAGCCGCACGCGGCCGCGCCCGTCCAGCATCACGTTGGCCGGCTTCAGATCGCGGTGCAGCAGCCCGCGCTCGTGCACGGCCGCGAGCCCGGCGCACAACTGCCGCGCGATCTCGAGCGCCTTGTCGGCCGGGAACCGCCCGATCCGGCGCAGCGAGGTGGACAGATCCTCCCCGTCCACGTACTCCATCGTCAGGAAGCGGCGCAGCGCGCCGGGACCGCCCGTGGGGTCCTGCGTGTCGGAGACGTCGTACACGCGGCAGACGTTGGCGTGCGACACCTGCCGGGCGGCGCGCACCTCGTCGAGGAAATGCGCGAGGCGCGCGGCGTCGTTGCCCAGTTCGCGGGGAATGAACTTCAGCGCCACCGGCTGCCCGAGCGTGAGGTCGTCCGCCCGGTAGACCTCCCCCATCCCGCCCTTGCCCAGCAGGCCGACGATGCGGTACCGCTGGGCCAGGAGGGTGCCGGCGGTGTAGTGGCTTCCGGCAGGGCTGAAGCCCTGCACTACGGCCGTGCCTTCGTGGCGTCCGGCTTCAGCCGTGCCTTCGTGGCGTCCGGCTTCCCTCGACTTCGCTCGGGACAGGTCAGCCGGACGGCTTGCGCCGATCGTGGTCGCGTCGGGATCGACCGGCTGTCCGCACGTCGGGCAGAAGCGGGTGCCCTCCGCAGTGAAGTTCTTGCAGGCCGGGCAGGTGGGCATGACGCATGGTACCCGTCGGCGCTCCGAGTGCCAAGCTCCACCCGTCCGAGTGCCAGGCTCCACCCGTCCAAGTGCCAGGCTCCACCCGTCCGAGTGCCAGGCCTCACCCGTCCAAGTGCCAGGCTCCACCCAAATGAAAAGGGGTATGCTGGAGTTCCCATGCGGATACTGCCCTTCCCGCTCCGTGTCTGTGCCGTCATGCTGCTGGCCGGCCACCTGGCCGGCGCCGCCGCCGAGGCGCAGGTGGGACGCCGGCTGTTCAGCACGCTGGGCCCCGACCAGGGCCTGCCCTCCGGCGCCATCATCACGATGACCCAGGACGCCGACGGCTTCCTCTGGCTCGGCACCGAGAACGGCCTGGTCCGCTACGACGGCGGCCAGGCGCGGCACTGGACGACGGCCGACGGGTTGCCCTCGGGCTGGATTGCCCGGATCCGCCCCGCGCGCGGCGGCGGGCTGTGGGTGGGGACGCTGCGCGGCCTGGTCCGCTTCAAGGACGGCCGCTTCGAACGCGCACGGTTCGGCGACAAGCCCTCGGACGTGTCGTCCGGGCTCTTCGAGGAGGACGGCCGGGGCCGCCTGTGGGTGGCCACCTCGGACGGCATCTACCTCCAGCAGGACGGCCTGCAGTTCCGTCGCCACGAGGCGGTCGTCGGCGGTCGCGTGCCGCTGATCGCGGCCGGGCCTCGCACCGGGGCGATCTACCTGGCATCCGAGCGCGGCATCCATGTGTTCCAGGCGGACGGCACGGTGTTGCTGTGGGGCCCCGCCGACGGACTGCCTCCCGACGGGCCGACACTGGTGGTCGAAGACGGAGAGGGGCGGGTGTGGGCCGGGGCCGGCCGCACGCTGGTCGTCAAGCAGCCCGGCAGCGCCCGATTCGTGGATCAGTCGGCGCGCCTGCCCGCGAGCCTGTCGCCCAACAGCAGCCCGTTCCTGGAGGGCGACGGATCGGTGTGGCTGCCCACCCAGGGTGGCGCGCTGCGCCTCCACGGCGACGTGAGCGAAGTGATCGCCGCCGCCAGCGGATTGCCGTTCCGCTGGGTCCGATCGGTGATGCGGGATCGGGAAGGCACGCTGTGGATCCTCGGCCCGGCGCTGGCGAGGCTGCAGGGCAGCGGCCGCGTGTGGAACTACAGCCTGTCGGCCGACGCGTCGGGCGAGGTCGTGTGGTTCGTCACGCGCGACCCGGCCGGCCGGCTGCTCGTGGCCACCGACGACGGGGCCGCACGGATGGAACCGTCGGGCCTGGTCCGTATCGCCGGCACCGAGGGGCGCCGCATCAAGTACCTCACGGTGGACCACACGGGCCTGATGTGGCTGGTCAACACGATGGGCCCCACCCTGTGGCTGCGCCCGGGCGCGGCAGCGGCCGAGACGGCGCCGCTCGGCGAGCTGGGATCCGCCGTGAACAGCGTGTTCGAGGATCGGCAGCGCCGCATCTGGCTCGGTCACACGAGGCACGGCGTGCTGCGCTGGGACCCGCAGGCGCGGCGCCTGGTGCAGGAAGTGGCGCCCGCCTTCGTCCCGGCCGCGGCCCTGGGCGCGTACGGCATCCGCGAAGACGCGCAGGGCCGGCTCTGGGTCGGGTCGAGCGCCGGCCTGCTCGTGCGCGGCACCGACGGCGCGTGGCAGCGTTTCACGCAGAAGGACGGCCTGCAGCCGAACAGCGTCCGCGGCTTCGATTTCCTCGCCGACGGCAGCGCGTGGGTGCACTACCAGGAGCCCGGCGGCCTCACGCGCGTCCGCGTGGACGGCGCCCGCCTGAGCGTGCTGGAGCACCGCACCACGGCGTCCGGTCTGCGCAGCAATCTGATCTATGCGGTCGACGTCGACGACCGTCAGCAGGTGTGGGTCACGACGGACCAGGGCCTGGGCCGCCTCGATCCGCCGCTGCACATCGGCCGGCACGACGGCATGGTGAGCGAGGATTGCGCCGTGCACGCCCTGCTGGCCGAGGGCTCACGCGTCTGGGCCGGCACGGCCGCCGGGCTGGTGCGGTTCGACAACGCCGACGAGCGCCGGCCGCAGGCGCCGCCCAGGGCCCACGTGCTGGCGGTCGACTACGGCACCACGCGTCTCGAACCGCCGTTTGCCACCATCGGCCCGATCCCGTCTGCGCAGGCCACGGTGTCGTTCCGGGTCGCGGCGCCTTCGTATGTGAACGAGCGGGCGCTGCGGTTCGAGGCCCGCCTCGTGGGCCTCGAGGACGAGTGGCGGCCAATCAGCGAGCGCTCGGTGCGGTATCCGGCCATGCGCGGCGGCGACTATCGCTTCGAGGTGCGCGCCGCGCTGGCGGATGGGCCGTTCGGGCCGCCCTCCGTCGTGGCGTTCGCGGTGCAGCCGCCCTGGTGGGGCACGTGGTGGGCGTCCCTGCTGCTCGGGTTCGCCGGCGCCGGCGCCATGGTCGGCCTGGTGAAATGGCGCGTCGGCGCCCTCGCCCGCAGCAAGGCGGCACTCGAGGTGCAGGTGGCCCAGCGCACGGCCGAGCTGCGGGCCCGCAACGCGGAACTCTCCGCCGCGCTCGGCACCGTGAAGCAGTTGACGGGCCTGCTGCCGATCTGCGCCCACTGCAAGAAGATCCGCGACGACAAGGGCTACTGGAACCAGCTGGAGCAGTACCTGCGCGAGCACGCCAACCTCGGCTTCTCGCACGGCATCTGCCCCGACTGCGCCAAGGAGCTGTACCCGGACCTGGACCTCTCGTAAATCAATCCCGGATTGATTTATACATCGGCTACTTCGCCCGGAACGCGCCCTTCACCATCTCCGCGTCGAAGTACGTGCCGGTCTCGCCCTCGGCCGCGTAGCGGTAGACGGCGGCCGCATACACGCCGCCCAGGGCCGAGCTGACAAGCGCGATCGCGATGATCGCGAACACCGTCATGGCGCCCACGGTGATCATCAGCGCCGGCGATTCGGTCATGGCCGCGCCCACGAACATCAGCGCCCCGGCCACGATCGTGGCGAACGTGATGAGGCCGAACACGACGCCCATCCCCAGGTTCCCGGCGATCTGTTCGCCCCAGGTCTTCTTCAGGTAGGAGGCACTGCGCTTCACCGCCTCGATGGGGCCGACGCCCTCGACGGCCAGCACGGGCACGACGAGGTAGGTGGCCAGGTTCCACGCCAGGCCCACCAGGCCGACGACGATCTTGCCGACGATGCCGGCGCGCTCGGAGATGGCGCGCAGCACCATGCCCACGGTGGCCGACACGACGGCCCAGCCGAGGATGACGCCGATACGCGACAGGGCGATGCGGAAGCCGTCACCCACCGTGGGGTCGCCGCCGCGCAGGCGGATCAGGGCCGCGCCCACCAGCGCCGTGTTGCAGAAGATGATCACGAAGTACTGCACCACGTAGAACAGGAAGCCGAACACGTAGCCGGCCACCGGAAACCCCGTGTCGGCCATCACCGTCGTGTCGAAGATGCCGGCCAGGACCAGCGGCACCAGGAAGGTGATGAACACCAGGATCGACAGCACGCCCGACACGATCGGGAAGACGAGCAGTTCGGTGTCGGCGCGCAGGACGCCGGCGCTGGCCTTGACGAGTTCCCAGCTCCGCGACAGACGTTCGAACATGGCGTAGTCCTCAGAAAAGGGGCCAGGCCCCTTTTTCGGGACCGGGCCTGTGCTTGGTGTACACAGAAGGATACGGGAAATCCGGCTGGCATGGAGCCGGTAATCGGTGAACGCCACCGCCGCCCCGGTGGACTCCAGACTCCGTGCCCCGCGCTTCGTGTATCGTGCTTCGTGTATCGTGCTCCTTCTTGCTTCTTGCTTCTTGCTTCTGCTTCCTCCCCCCTACCCCCCTACCCCGCCCCCGCCGCCAACTCGCCCCGCACGTCCTCCACGCACTGGTCGATCTGCGCCTGGCGGGTGCGGAAGCTCAGGACGCAGACGCGGCCCAGGAATCGGCCGTCCACCGTGCACCCCGTCAGCATCACGCGGCCGCGCCGCGTCACGCGCTCGAGCAGGGCGGCGGTGTCGCGATTCTCGTCCTCGAGGGTGGCGCCGGACCGGGTGACGTAGAACGCGAAGAGCGAGAGTTGCGGCGGCGCCACCATGACGATGCCAGGCAGGGCGGCAATACGGGCGGCCGCCTGCAGGGCCAGGGCACGTTTCTCGGCCAGCGCCGCGCGAAAGCGCGCCGCGCCAAACACCTTGAGGCACATCCAGATGCGCAGGCCCGGGAACCCGCGCGACAGCTCGGGGCCGTACTGGCCGGGGTCGTAGAACGCTTCCGGATCGGGCGTGCCCGGCAGGTAACCCGCCGACATGCCGTGCACCGCGCGCAGCGCCGAGCCGTCGCGCACGAGCAGCGCCCCGGTGCCGTACGGCAGGAACAGTCCCTTGTGGGGATCGAGCGTGAGCGAGTCGGCGCGCGGCAGCCCGGCCAGCAGTGGCCGCAGTTCGGGACACAGGTGGAAGAAGGCGCCGTAGGCACCGTCGACGTGATGCCAGAGTCCCTCGGCGGCGCAGAGGTCGGCGACGGCGTCCAGGGGGTCGACGGCGCCCGTGTTGGTGGTGCCGGCCGACGACACCACCATGAACGGCCGCAGCCCGGCGGCGCGGTCGGCGTCGACGGCCGCGGCCAGCGCGTCCACGCGCAGGCGGAAGTGGCTGTCCACCGGAATGTGCCGCACCCGATCCTCGAAGACGCCCGCCAGCTTCGCCGCCTTCTCCACCGAGTGGTGCACGTGCGTCGAGGCGTAGAGCACGCCGGGGCGGACGTCGCGCCCGAGGTGGCGCTCGCGGGCGCACAGGATGGCGTTGAAGGCCGCCATCGACCCGCCCGTGGTGAGCAGGCCGCGCGTCGACGGCGGAAACGCCATCCAGTCGCGGAACCAGTCCAGGACGTTGCCCTCGAGCTGCACGAGGGCGGGCGACGCCAGCCAGATACCCGTGTAGCGGTTGGTGGCGGCGCTGATGAAGTCGGCCACGGCCGCCGGATACAGGCCGCCGCCCGGGATGTAGGCGAGATAGCCCGGCGACGGCGTGGTGAAGGAGCGGGGAATCCAGGCGTCGAACAGCGGATCGAGGATGGCGTCGATGGCCGCGCCGTCCTCCGGGGCGGTTTCGCGCATCGACGCGCACAGGTCGGCGGCCTCGACATCGCCCCGGACGGGCTGTCCGGGGAGGCTGGCCACGTGGGCGACGACCCGCGCCAGGGCCTGGTCGCCCAGGCGGCGCATCTCATCTGTCGTCATTTCGAGACAGGCAGGATCGGCTACCGGCACAAGACACCTCCGAGCGGCGGGGCCGCCGTGCTATGATAGTCGGGTTCCGCTTTGACTCCCGTCGCCGACGGCACGCCTCGTGGTATGCCGCTTCCGTCCGACATCAAAGCTACACGCCGTGTGACGCGACCCTCAGCTGCGCAAGCAGCCGGGCAGCTGGCCACCGGGCCGGGTATGAGGAACGACACGCGGCGCCGCGTTTGCGGTGGGTCGACGGGAATCGGTTCTGACGAGTAAGGAGAGGGACATGGCTATCAATGGGACGATCAAGCGGCTGATGAGTGAGAAGGGCTTTGGATTCGTGGCCGCCGAAGACGGCAACGAGTACTTCTTCCACCAGTCGGCGTGCGCCAACTGCCGGTTCGACGACCTGCGCGAAGGCCAGAAGGTGACCTTCGACAAGGGTCAGGGCCCCAAGGGTCCGCGCGCCGAGAACCTCAAGCTGGCGTAAGCCTGCCCCATCGGGTTTCGACGAAGGCCGCCCCGCGCACCGCGCGCCGGGCGGCCTTTCGTCGTTCAGATAATCAATCCCGGATTGATTT
>CAYNDV010000019.1:44190-46383 GCA_964396055.1 uncultured Vicinamibacterales bacterium
GGGTCGCGGCTGTACATCACGCTGCGCGACGAGGTGTAGCGCCGCTTCATCTCCATCGCCGACATCGACTGGTCGAAGTCCACACCGTCGGCGCGCAGGGCCGTCGCGATCGCCACCAGTTCTGGGTCCGTGCCCGCGTAGCCGAGGATGCGCGCGGCGGTGCGCTCGAGGCGCGCCCGGGCCGCGTGATAGTCGCCCTGGCGGTTGAGTTCGAGCGCCTCGGCCCGCGCGCGGGCAGCATGGACCCGCGCCACCTCGCGATCCACCACCACGTCGCGCGCCTGCGCGCGATTGGCCTCATCGGACGCCACGCTCCAGCCGATGGCCTGCGGCCCGGCCAGCACACCGTCGCCATCGGCCACCGCCACCTGGACGGCCCACGTGTCGCCCTCGTGCCCCGCCGGGAAACGCAGGGCGATGACGAGGCCCAGCTCCTGGCCCGACACCAGGTCGCCGAGGCGGACCTGGATGCCACCAGGCACGGGCGAGGCCGGGAACGCGCCGAGCGGCTTCGCCTCCACCCCGCCGGGCAGCAGCAGGGTCAGCGTGACGCCGCGCGCCACGACGGTGAGCAGTTCGCCCAGCTCGCTCGTCAGCAGGTCCGGGATCTGGGCCGGCTGCTCGACGAAGTAGAAGCGGCCGCCCCCGGCGTCGGCCATCCCGCTCAGCAGTCGTTCGTCGAAATCGGCGCCCACGCCGAAGGTGGACGTCGCGATGCGGCGCTGCCGCAGGACCGTGCCCGCCGCGCGCGCCAGCTCGTCGTGATCCGTCACCCCCGCGTTCGCCAGGCCGTCGGTGAGCAGCAGGCAGCGCCCCACCGCGTCCGGCGGCAGGCCCGCGGAGGCCTGGTCGCACCCGGCCAGCCAGCCCCCGTGCAGGTCCGTGGAGCCCCGCGCCTCGATCCGGCCCAGCTGCTGCAGCGCGTTGCGGCGCGCCTCGGCCGACGCGGGGGTGGACGCCACCACCGTGTCCACCTGGTCGTCGTAGACGACGAGCGAGAAGCGGTCGTCGGCGCGCAGGGCCTGCAGGGCCTGGCGGACCGCCTCGCGAGCCAGGCGGATCTTGGCGCCGCCCATCGAGCCCGACCGGTCGAGGACGAGGGACACGTGGAGCGGCTCGCGACCGGGCTGTGGGGGTGTCTGGGGGACGGTCAACGAGACGAGCAGGTGGCGCACGCTGGCGCCGCCGGCGCGCACGAGCGAACGGTCGGTGCGAAGGTCGAGATCCATAGGCCTCCTGGCTGAGGTGAACGGGGGGCGGGAGGCGCCTCTGCCTCCCCACACCTATGGTCTCAGGAGGGTGTGACAGCGCGGGTCGCACCGCAGCCGGCGTAGAATGTGGCGAACCCGCCCCCGCCGGAGTACAGCGGTGACCATCCGACCAGCGGTTCTGTCCGTATCCGCCGCCGTGGTGATGGCAGGCCAGATGGCGCTGGCGCAGGCGCCTGGCGTCCGCATCACCTATCTCTACGACAACACCGCCACCTCGCCGGCCGTGAAGGCGGACTGGGGGTTTGCCTGCCTGCTCGAAGCGCACGGCCACACGGTGCTGTTCGACACGGGCACGCGGCCCGACATCTTCGGCGAGAACCTCAAGGCGCTGAAGGTGGATCTCACCAGGGTCGAGGCCCTGGTCTTCTCGCACCCGCACGGCGATCACACGCTGGGCGCCGGCGCGCTGCCGGCGATGGCTGGCCTGCCGGCGTATCTGGGCGAGCACTTCACGCTGCCGCCGCAGGCCGATGCGTCATTCACGCGGATGCAGGTGAAGCGGATGCCCGTGCCGGCCGGCCGCGCCGTCGAGGTATTTCCGGGCATCGCGGCCGGCCCGGAGATGTTCGGTTCGAACATCTACGAACTGCCGCTCGTGGTCGAGACCCCCGACGGGCTCATCGTCATTGTCGGCTGCAGTCACCCGGGCATCGTGGCGATGCTGAAGCGCATCGCGGCCGACACCAGGCGCCCGATCCACATGGTGATTGGCGGGTTCCACCTGATGCAGACGCCGGCCGACCAGGTGCGGACGATCATCGGGGAGTTCAAGGCGCTGGGGGTGGCGTGGGCGGGCCCGACACACTGCACCGGCGCCGACGCGATCGGCCTCTTCCGCGAGGCCTACGGCGACCACTTCATCGAGGGCGGCGTGGGAACGGTCGTCGCCGTCCCCCGCCGTTAATCAATCCCGGATTGATTT
>CAYNDV010000019.1:46483-47973 GCA_964396055.1 uncultured Vicinamibacterales bacterium
CGCGCGCTACGCCGTGGCCTTCGGCCTCGGGCGCTACGACGAGCACCTCGACGTGGGCGTGCGGCTCGTGTGTGAAGTAGTCCTCTCTGGTCGTCGCAAAGACGAAGCCCGCGCGCGGCAGGTCCGGCGCGCGTTCAGCCACGAAGATGACGGCGCCGTCCATGCGCCCGTGCAACGCCTCGAGCAGGATGCCCCGGTCGGCACCGGCGATCTGGTCGACCGTGCGCCACGCCGGCAGCGGGAAGGCGGCCAGGCGCGGCATCAGCGCGAGGAGCCCGTCTTCATCGTCTCGCCGGGCCTGCCGGATGGTGGTGCCTGGCCGTGGGAGGCCGGGTGCCGGCCTGGGTGCCAAGTCGGCGACCGGGTCACGCGGAACCTCTGATACGTCGGCCGGCGGCGCCACTGCGCCGCCCACGTGGTGCCCGGCCCGCCGGAGGGCCGCGACGGCCACCGCGAGCATCGGCTCGCGCACGAGCACGTAATCGGTGTCGAACGTGGAAACCGCGAAGATGCTCACGCCGGCGGCCGCCAGCGGCACCGCGATGGACGAGAGCACGCCGGTGAGGCCGAAATCGAGGGGCCCTTCCACGCGCAACGCGCGCCAGCCGGCTTCCGGGCGCACCTCGTCGGGAATGACAGATTCGTCACAGATGATGGACAGTTCGTCGGCCGTCCGGGTGATCGACACGAAGGTGCCCCGCGACACCCAGACGGGCACGGGCGTTCGCGCATCGAGTCGGGCAATCCCGAACCGGCCATCGAGGACGTCGAGGTTCATTCCCGTCTCTTATCGGCCGTTTCCACGCCGGCCTTGCGGGCGGCCTCCGCCAGGGCGGCATCGCCGGTGGCCAGCGCGGCGCCTCGCCGCATCGCGAGTTCGAGATAGGCCGCGTCGTAGACGGTCAGATCGTACTGACGGGCCAGCGCGGCGAGGCTGCTGAAGGCCCGGCGGCCCGTGTCGGGTTCGACCTCGATCGGGAGCGACGCGAGCGCCTCGAAGGCCCCCGCCTGGTCGGCGTGCGTGATCCGGCGGCGGCGCTCCGCGACAACCAGCCCATTGGCCACCTCGAGCGCCCAGTGCGCCGGCACGAATGCGGGAACCCCACGCTCGAGGGCTTCGAGCGCGCGCATCGATCCGGCGTCCTGCTCGTCGGCCAGCAGGAAGCCGAGTGCGGCTGACGCATCGAGCACCAGGGCCCGCACGTCACACCCGCCTTCCCGCCGACACCAGGTCTGACGCTTTCTCGCCCGGCGCCAGCCTGAGCGTGCCCTTCAACGCCCGCAGGCGCCGGAACACCTCGGGGCGCGGCACGCTTTCCACGATCGGCACCAGCCTGGCGACTGGCCGATCGTGCTTGGTGATGACGACCTCGGCTCCCTGTTCCACCAGATCGAGCAGCGCCGAGAGCCGCGTCTTGGCTTCGTAGGCTCCGACGGATGTCTGTGGTTTCACATAATAAGACTAGTCTACGACTAGTGTGATTGCAATG
>CAYNDV010000019.1:48073-49982 GCA_964396055.1 uncultured Vicinamibacterales bacterium
TTCGCCCAGACGCGTTAATCAATCCCGGATTGATTTATGCAGTCCGGTGCATAATTCAATCCGGGATTGATATGGCACCGGCCACGATCATCGGCGTCCCGTGGGACGCGCAATCGTCGTTCCTCCGCGGCGCGGCCGCCGCGCCGCCGCTCATCCGCGACGCGCTGTTCTCGCCGGCCTCGAACCTGTGGACCGAGGCCGGCGTCGACATCGGCGCACCCGGCGTGCTCGATGACGCGGGTGATCTCGTGCTTCCGGAGTCGGATGACGCCGTCGGCCTCATCGAGACGGCGATCCGGGGCCTCGTGCAGGCCGGCCAGGCGCCCATCGCGCTGGGCGGCGACCATGCGGTCACGTATCCCATCCTGCGCGGCCTCGGCCCGGCGTGGCCCGGTCTCACCATCCTGCACATCGACGCCCACCCGGACATGTACGACGCCTTCGAGGGCAGCCGCCTGTCGCACGCCTGCCCGTTTGCGCGCGTGATGGAGGAAGGCCTGGCCGCGCGCCTGGTGCAGGTGGGCATCCGCACGGCCAACGGCCACCAGCGCGCGCAGGCGGCGCGGTTCGGCGCCGAGGTCATCGACATGCGCGACTGGGCGGCGGGCGCTCGCCCGCAGCTCACCGGGCCGGCCTACGTGTCGATCGATCTCGACGGCCTCGATCCGGCCTTCGCGCCCGGCGTGTCGCATCGCGAGCCCGGCGGGCTGACGGTCCGCGACGTCGTCTCCCTGATCCAGGCCCTGCCCTCCCCCATCGCCGGCGCGGACATCGTCGAATTCAACCCGCGGCAGGACCCGCTGGGCCTCACTGCACCGGTCGCCGCCAAACTGGTCAAGGAGATCGCCGGCCGCCTGTCGAGCGCCCGGCCGTAGCCGGGCGCCAGCCGCGTATCTACGCGACCAGGCCGTCGGGCGTGCAGACCGTGACATCGAGGTCGCCGAACCGGCGCACGTACGCCGGCTCACCTCCCGGCGTGGCGGCTCTGCTGCTACCATGCCGCTATGGGCACGTCGCCGACCCGTCCGCTCCGCTCTCACGCCGCCGTCTCCCTGAGACTCGCGCCCGCCCTGCTCGTCGTCTTCGCCCTCGGCTGCGGGTCGTCGGCGGCGCAGCCCGGCCGCACCTTCAGCGGCAAGGTCGTCTCGGTGTTCGACGGCGACTCGATGCAGTTGCTCGTCGACGGCCGCCAGGTGGACGTGCGCATTCACGGCATCGACGCGCCCGAGCGCAGCCAGGCTTTCAGCACCGTCGCGCGCCGCGCGCTGGCGAACCTCGTCTTCGGCAAGACGGTCGACGTCGACACGGTCGAGACCGACCGGTACGGCCGGCGCGTGGGCCACGTGCGCGTGGACGGGGTGAACGTGGCCCTCGAGCAGCTGCGCGGCGGCTTCGCATGGCACTACACGTATTACTCGAAGGACGCCGCCTACGCCGCCGCCGAGCGCGAGGCCCGGGCGGCCCGCCGGGGCCTGTGGCAGGACGCTGCCCCCGTGCCACCCTGGGACTTCAGGCAGCGGAAACGCGGGCGGTAGGCCGGCGTCTCGTCGTCATCGGCGCGGGCCGATCAGCGCTTCGCCGGCTTGCCTGTCGTCTCGAGCTTGACGCCAATCAGCTCTTCGACGCCGGCGAGGTCGGTCTTCGTCCGCACCCGCGTGGCGACCGGCCGGCCCTCGGGATACACCTTCGCCGCGCGGATCACGTCGTGCAGCGACGTCCGCACGCGCCCGCCCAGGGCCGCGGCCACCGCGCGATCGCCCAGCAGCACCGTCACCAGCAGCGCCTTGCCGTCCGGCCGCGCGTAGAACAGCGACCGCTTGCCCAGCGTCACCTTCAGCACCCACGGCGAGTTCTTCGTGTAGCGCCTCCACTCGGACGTGGCCTGCCCGCCGTGGCTGGCCAGGGCCTG
>CAYNDV010000020.1:0-20274 GCA_964396055.1 uncultured Vicinamibacterales bacterium
CCGATCCCCTCTTCCTGAAGAAGATCCTCGAACGGTGCCGGTTGCTGTTCGGGTCGCCGCGCCACCTGGCTGAACTCCGGATCTACGCGTTCCGCCGTTACCAGGACCATCGGCGCTTCCTCGTTCTCGAACAGGCCTACGTCTCACGCTCGCTTCAGCGCATGGCTGCTCGATGATCGACCCAGAGCTTGTCAACCGGAAGCTCCTGCTCATCAGCAAAGATCTCGAGGGGCTCCAGCGGATTGCGGAGCAGAGCCTGGACGCATTCCTGGCGTCGTCCACCTCCGCGGTGCTGGCCGAACGCTACATCGAGCGGGCCGTGGGTCGGATGATCGACATCAACTACCACCTGCTCACGGAGTCCGGACAGGCGCCCCCGCCCGACTACGACCAGTCGTTCGTTCAACTGGCGACGCTCGCGGTGTATCCGCCGGAGTTCGGCCTCCGGATTGCCGCAGCCGCGGGGCTGAAAAACCGCATCGCCCACGAGTACGACGACCTTGACCCGCAGAAGCTGTTCGACGCCGTCCGTCAGTCGACTCTGGACGTGCCCGAGTACATGCGGTTCGTGCACGCCTGGCTGATGCGGTAGCGCTCCGCTGCGCCCGACGCGGCAGTCCAGCCGCCTGGCGGCGCGATGAACGAAATAAAAGCGAAGACCACTCGGCCCGGGTGTCCGGACGTCCCGGTAACGTTTCCAACCCCGCCCCGCACCACTCCAGCTGAAACCCGCCTGCAACGTGCCCCGGCACAACAGGTTGGGGGGATCCCGCCGGTCTAAAACAGGAACGGAACTTGCCCTCATGGGGCGAAATCAAAGCGAAAATAGCCAAAATATAGCGCATTTCCGTTGAGTTCCGCCAGGTTTCACGGTATACTGTCATTACGTTTGTCTCTCAAACCCACCGGCAATCTCGCGTGTAACCCTGTCAACGAAGCGAGGGGATCCCAGTGACATTCCAGATCGGCGACAAGGTCATCTACCCGAACCACGGTCTTGGCGTTGTCGAACGCATCGAAGAGAAGACCATCCTGGGCACGACCTGCGGCTTCTACCATCTCCGCATCGCGGCCAACGACACCACCGTGCTCGTGCCGCTCGCCAACGTGGACGGCGTCGGCCTACGCCGTGCGATCGATGATGGGGAAGTCGACCGGTTGTTCAAACTGCTGGGCGACGGCAAGATCGACAGCCAGCAGAACTGGAAGGGGCGGTTCAAGGACAACTCCGAGAAGATGCGCACCGGCTCCATCTACGACGTGGCCGACGTGCTGAAGAGCCTGACCCTGCTGTCGAAGTCCAAGAGCCTGTCGTTCCGCGAGAAGCGGATGCTGGACCGCGCGCGTTACCTCATCATCACCGAAGTGTCGGAAGTGATGCGCGAAGTGTCCACCGCGATCGAGACCAAGCTCGACGGCGCGCTCGACCGCTGCCTCAACACGCGGGCCAAGGTGGCGGCCAAGGCGAAAGCCGCACCTGCGGCCGTGCCCGCGCCGGCACCCAAGGCCGTCGCCGCCGCGAAGCCGGCGCCAGCCGCCGTGAAGGCCGCGCCCGCCAAGGCGGCGCCCGCGAAGGCCGCCAAACCGGCGCCCGTGCCCGTGAAGGCCGCGCCCGCCAAGGCGGTGTCCGCCGCCAGGGCCGTGGCGAAGACGAACGGCCACGGCAAGGTAGCCAGCAAGCTCGTGGCGAAGCGCAAGGCGTCATAACGCCGCGCCGGCCGCCGCCAGGTTCCCGCACGCCCGATCCGGTCCGCCGGGTCGGGCGTTTTCTCTTATGATGGGCCCATGGACCTCCTGGCAGAACTCGGCCGGACCTTCGGCTTCTCGTTTGCCGCGGGGATCAACCTGTACGCCACCGTGGCCCTGCTGGGCCTGGCGTCGCGGTTCGGCTGGGTGGCGCTGCCATCCCAGTACCAGGCGTTCGACCAGAACTGGGTCATCTACACCGCCCTCGCCCTCTACATCGTCGAATTCCTGGCCGACAAGATCCCGTGGGTCGATTCGGTGTGGGACGCCATTCACTCGTTCATCCGGCCCGTCGGCGGCGCCGCGATTGCCGTCATCGCCCTTGCGCCCGATTCGCCCACGCTCATGGCGGCGTCGGCCCTGCTCGGCGGCCTCGTGGCCGGCAGCACGCACGTCACCAAGGCCGGCACGCGCGTCATCGTCAATGCGAGCCCCGAACCCTTTTCCAACTGGGCGCTGAGCCTGGGCGAGGACACCCTGGTGGTGGCCCTCGGCCTGCTTGCGCTGAAGTACCCGCTTGCGGCGCTCGGCGTCACGGCGGGCCTCCTGGTGGTGATCCTCATGTTCGCAGCCGTCATCATCCGTGCGTTCCGCCGGCGGTTCGGCCGCGGCCGGTCCTCAGGCACCGGCCGGCCCACCGCCGCCGGCGCCGTCACCGCCGTGCTGATCGCTATCGCGATGGCGGTCGCCTCAGCGCAGCAGCCGCCGCCGCCGGCTCAGGCCCAGGTCCCGCCGGCCCAGCAACCGCCTGCGGCACAGGGGCAGCCGCCGCAGCCGCCGCCGGTCTTCCGCGCCGGGGCGAACTTCGTGCGGGTGGACGCGTACGCCACAAAAGACGGCGTGGCGGTGACCGACCTGAAGGCCGAGGACTTCGAGATCCTGGAGGACGGCAAGCCGCAGATCATCGAGACGTTCGAGCACGTGCAGGTGGACACCGGTGGCGCCGCGGCGACGCGCGTCGAGCCGCGGACGATCCAGGAAGCCCGCGCCATGGCCAGCGACCCGCGGGCCCGCGTCTTCGTGATCTACCTCGACACGTGGCACATGCGGATGGGGTCGGGCTACAACGTGCTGAAGCCGCTGGTGAACCTGCTGAATCGCGTCATCGGCCCCGACGACCTGGTGGCTATCATGAAGCCCCAGATGTCCGCCCGCGACATCATGTTCACGCGCCGCACCGACCACCTGGCCAACATGCTGATGCGCGAGATGCCGCTCAACATCGGCCAGCGTGATCGCCTGATCAAGGACGACCCGGTGGAGCAGCAGTACGAGTACTGCTACCCGCCGGACGGCACGACGCCGGGCCGGGTGACCTCGCCCATCGCGCAGGCCATGATCGATCGGCGGCGCGAGAAGCAGTCCATCGACGGCCTGTGGGACCTGGTCGTCCACCTGAACGGCCTGCGCGAGGAGCGGAAGGCCATCCTGGTGGTGAGCGAAGGCTGGCTGCTGTACCGCGAGAGCCGGGCCCTGGCCGAAGTCGCCAGGCCGCAGATCTCGCCTCTCGGCATCGGCCCCACCGGCCGCATGGGCACGGCCGACCGCAACAACCCGTACGTGGCCAGCCAGGCGCAGTGCGACGTCGATCGGATCAACCTCGCCAACCTGGACAACAACCGCCGGTTCCTGGATCTGCTCGACCTGGCCAACGCCGCCAATGCCACGTTCTACCCGGTGGACCCCGCCGGGCTGCGCGTCTTCGACTCGGACATCGGCCCGAACCCGCCACTGCCGATCGACGTGGACATGGCCATGCTGAAGACCCGCCTCGACTCGCTCGTGGTGGCCGCGATCAACACCGACGGCGTGGCGGTGATCAACTCCAACGACCTCGACGGCGGCCTCAAGAAGGTGGTGGCCGACCTGACGTCGTATTACCTGATGGGTTACACCTCCACCAACCCGAAACTCGACGGGTCGTTCCGGTCGATCAAGGTGCGCTCGAAGCGGCCGGGTGTCGACGTCCGCGCGCGCCGGGGCTACCGGGCGCCCACCGAGAAAGAAGTGGCGATGCGCGCGGCAGGCGCGCCGCCGCCGGTGGTGGACGAGGCGACGGCGGCCGTGAACCGGGCCATCACCAGCCTGTCCGGCATCCGCACCAACGCGCCGTTCCGCCTGCAGGTGAGCCCCGGGTGGTGGACGCCGCCCGGGCCGCCGGCCGCCGGCAAGCCGCCGGGGGCCGAACCCGCCCTGTGGATTTACGGGGAGGTGGACACGAAGCGGCCGGGCGCCGATGACTGGAGCAAGGGCGGCGACGCCGAGATCGCGATCCTCTCGGGCAAGGGCGACGTCGTGACCAGTTACACCGTGCCGCTCTCTGCCGGCGGCACGTTCACGAGCCGCTTCCCGCGGTCCGACGAGGACGTGTGGCTCGATCCCGGCGCCTATTCCGTCCGCGTGCGCGCGAAGCCCACCGCCGGCGGGCTTCCGACACAGGACACCATCCGGTTCGAACTGCCGAAGGCCGTGGAGGCCACGACATTCGTGCTCGGTGAACCGATCTACGCCCGTCGCAGCCAGGCGACGGGCAACGCCGTGGTGACAACGGCCGATCTGCGTTTCCGCCGCACCGAACGCCTGCTGGTGGACGCCTCGTGCACACTCGCCCCCGAGACGGTGACGGCCGAGCTGCTGGACCGGACCGGCAAGGTGCTGCCGGTGCCCGCGACGGCGTCCGTCGACACGCGGGACGGCGTGATCTGGGTCCGCGGCGACCTGACGCTGTCGTCGCTGGCGCCGGCCGAGTACGTGCTGCGCATCACGGCCGGGCGCGGCACGGAACGGCGTGTGACGCTTGCGCCGTTCAAGGTGGTGCCGTAGGGGCATGGGGCGGGGGGCGGGGGGCGGGGGGCGGGGGGCAGAAGACAGAAGACGGAAGACAGAAGACAGAAGCAAGAAGCAAGAAGGAGTACGATACACGGTGCGGGCCTGACGGCCCCGTGCCGAACAGCCCGGAGCCGAACAGCCGAACGGCCGACAGCTGAAAGGCCTGCCTTCGCCGAACGGCCTGCCTTGGCCCGGTGCCCAACGGCCGAACGGCCCTGGCCGAACCGTCAGCGGGTGAGAAGACATGCGCAGGTGGGCGCTCGTCGGCTTCGCCGGGATCGCGCTGCTGGGCTGGTCGGTGGTGGTGCCGGCGGCCCTTCCGGGCCCAGGCGCACAGTCGCCTCAGGCGCCGTCGCAGCCGGTGTTTCGTGCCGGGGCGAGTTTCGTGCGCGTGGATGCGTACGCCACGAGGGAGGGCCGCCCGGTCACCGACCTCACGGCCGACGACTTCGAGATCTTCGAGGACGGCGCGCCACAGACCATCCAGACCTTCGAACAGGTCCGCATCGACGCCGGCGCCGCTCCGGCCTCGCGCGTCGAGCCGGGGAGCCTGCAGGAGGCCCGGGCTGTGGCAGGCGATCCCCGCGCCAGGGTGTTCGTGGTTTTCCTCGACACGTGGCACATCGGCGCCGTCTCCGGTGCCCGCATCATCCCGCCGCTGGTCAACCTGTTCACCCGGCTCATCGGTCCCGACGATCTGGTGGCAGTCATGACGCCGCAGATGTCCGTGCAGGACATCACCTTCACGCGGCGGACCGATGAACTGGCGGACAGGCTGTCGCGCGGAGTGCCGCTCGACCTCGGGCACCGCGACCGGGCGATCAAGGATGATCCGGTGGAACAGCTGTACGAGTACTGCTATCCGCCGCAGGCGGGCGACACGTTGTCCTGGATTGCCCGTGACATGATCCTGCGGCGTCGCGAGATGCAGAGCCTGGACGCGCTGGCGGATCTCGTGGTGCACCTGGGCGGGCTCAGGGAGGAGCGGAAGGCGATCCTGCTCGTGAGCGAGGGCTGGCTCCTGTACCAGGCCGACCGCAAGCTGGCGGCTGCCGGCGTGCAGCAGCTGCCAGGGTTGGGCGTCGGCCCCACCGGCCGGCTCGACACGAGCGATCGGAACAACCCGCACGCCGGGCGGTCGGCGCGGTGCGACCGCGATCGCATCCTGCTCGGCCAGCTCGACAATGTTCCGCGTTTCCGCAACCTGCTCAGCGACGCCAACCACGCCAACGCGACCTTCTACCCGGTGGATCCCGCCGGCTTGCGCGTCTTCGACTCCGACATCGGACCCGAACGGCCGCCAACGCTCGAAGTGGACCGGGCCAGGCTGCGGCAGCGCCTCGACACGCTGGTGATGTCTGCCATCAACACCGACGGCGTGCCGGTGATCGACGCCAACGATCTCCAGCGCCGGCTGGACCGGGTCGTGGCGGACCTGACGACCTACTACCTCATCGGCTACACGTCCACCAACGGGAGGCTCGACGGATCGCTTCGTTCGATCCGCGTGCGCTCGCGGCGGCCAGGCGTTGCCATCCGCGCGCGCAGCGGGTACCGGGCCCCGTCCGCTTCGGACGTTCGTGGCGGCGCCGCCGATGCGGCGCCGCCGGTGGTGGATGAGGCCCGGGCCGCCGTTGACGCCGCGATCGCGAGCCTGTCGGGGCGTGCGGCGGACGACCCGCTGCAGGTCCAGGTCAGCCTGGGGTGGTGGACGCCGGCCGGATCGTCCGTGGCACAACCCGGAGTCTGGATGGCTGGCCGCGTCGATCCCCGGCACCCCGACGCTGGAGACTGGAGCCGGGGCGGCACGGCGGAACTCACGATGGAGACCGGCGAAGGCAACGTCGCGCTGCGCGAGACCGTCGACGTGCCTGCGCAGACAGGGCGATTCGGCCTGAGGTTCCCGCAGGCTACAGGGGAGGCGCGTTTGACGCCCGGGCCATGGACGGTGCGAATCCGCCTGACAGCCGAGGCCGGCGGGTTGCCGCTGCAGGACACGCGCCGTGTCCGTGTGCCTCCGGCCCCGGCGGGAGACACGCTGGTGCTTGGCGAGCCCCTGTACAGCCGCAAGGGACCCAGCACGGGGAACACCAGCGTGCCGGCCGCAGACCGCCGCTACCGCCGCACCGAGCGCGTCGCTGTCCGGTGGACTGTTGCGCCCCGGCCAGACACCCACCATGCGGAGTTGCTGGACCGGACGGGCAGGGTGTTGCCGCTCGCGATCGCCAGTTCAGCAGCAGAGGGCGAAGGTGCCGTGTGGCTGAGTGGCGAATTGGCCCTTGCGCCTCTCGCTCCGGGCGATTACGTCCTGCGCCTGACGGCGACGCTCGGCGCCCACACCCGGCACGCGCTCGCGCCGTTCAAGGTGGTGCCGTAGGGGCATGGGGCATGGGGCAGGAGACAGAAGCAAGAAGCAAGAAGCAAGAAGGAGTACGATACACGGTGCGGGCCTGACGGCCCCGTGCCGAACAGCCCGGAGCCGAACAGCCGAACGGCCGACAGCTGAAAGGCCTGCCTTCGCCGAACGGCCTGCCTTGGCCCGGTGCCCAACGGCCGAACGGCCGAACGGCCTGTCATTGCACAGAATATTTTCGACCGCACCGTTGATCGGCCCTGACAATATTGCCAGTGTCGCGGTGGCGTGATATCAAGTGTGCGCGATGGCCGCGAACCCGTCACCTGCGCACGCTCGGATGGAATGGCATCCGCTCGCCGCGGGGCTGGCGCTCCTGCTGGCGGTCATCGGCATCGCGACCAGTTATCGCCTCGCGTACCTGAACCACCTCGACGATCTGACTGCGCGCCGCGCGGAGGTGTCGTCCCAGCTCGACCGGGCGCGCGGCGATCTCAGCCGCGAGTTGTTTGCGGCCATCAACCTCTCCGAGGGGCTGGTCTCGCTCGTCAAGCTCCACGCGGGCATCGACCAACGCGACTTCGACGGCCTGGCTGCGGCGATCGTCCGCCGCAGCGCGGTCATCCGCAATGTCGCGCTGGCTCCCGACAACGTCATCCGCTACGTCCACCCGCTCGAGGGCAACCGGACGGCGCTCGGCGTCAACTACATGGGCGTGCCCAACCAGCGCGAAGCCGTGCTGCGCGCCATCAAGGAACGCCGCACGGTGGTGGCGGGCCCGCTGGCCCTCGTGCAAGGTGGCGTCGGCATCATCGGCCGGACGCCGATCTTCGTCGCCCCTGCAGCGGACGGCGATCCTGGGGGCGAGCGGTACTGGGGCATCTCGGCCACCGTGGTGGACTTCGACCGTCTGATTGCCGTATCGGGCCTGGACCGCCTGCGCGACACGCAGCGCATCGCATTGCGCGGCCTGGACGGCTCGGGCCGGGAGGGCCCCGCCTTCTGGGGTGATACCGAGGTGTTCCAGCAGGAGCCCGTCGTGCTGGACGTACCGCTGCCGTCGGGCAACTGGGCGATTGCCGGCGTGCCCGCCGGCGGCTGGCCGCCGTTCGTGGTGTGGAAGTCCCTGCCGTTCCAGGCCGGCACCGTCCTGGCGGCCTTCTTCGCGAGCCTGCTCTACGGGGTGCTGCGGATCAACCGGCAGCGTCGCGTGGAGGTGGAAGCGCGACGGCGCACCGAACTGGAGTTGCGTGACGCGAACGCGTCGCTGGTGGCCAACGAGGCCGAGCGGCAGCGGATGATGGCCGAGGTCGAACGCGGCCAGCGCGTGGCGGCCCTCAGCCTGTTTGCAGGCGGCGTGGCTCACGATTTCAACAACCTGCTGGCCGGGCTCTTCGGCAACGTCGAACTGGCGCGATCCGCACTGCCGTCGTCCAGTCCGGCCCACCCCCACCTCGACGCGGCGGTGACGGCGTTCGAGCGGGCGCGCGACCTGTCGCGGCGCCTGCTGACGTTTGCGATCGGCAGTCCGCCGGAACGCCGCGCCGTGCCCGTGGCGCCGTTCCTGCGCGAATGCTGCTCGCTGTCGCTCTCCGGTTCGAACTGCGTCTGGGACGTGCTCGTGTCCGGACACGGCGCGGCGTGGGATGCGTTCGGCGATCCGAATCAGCTCTCTCAGGTCTTCACCAACATCCTCGTCAACGCCAGGCAGGCGATGGCGGCCGGCGGCCGCGTCCGCCTCACCGTGCGCAACCTCGAGGCGGCCCCGGGCGGGCCGGGCGATCCCGCGACCGGGCCCTGTGTCGAGGTCACGATCGAAGACGACGGGCCCGGGATTCCGGCCGACGTCCTCGCACGCGTGTTCGATCCGTTCTACACGACCAAGGCGACGGGCACGGGCCTCGGGCTGGCGCTGGCCCATTCGATCGTCCGGGCGCACGGAGGGCAGATCGCCGTGACGTCACCGCCCGGACGCGGGGCTACCTTCACGGTCACACTGCCGGCCATGACAGCCGGCCCCGGGCCGGTCGAGGCCGCTGCCGAGCCGGCGCCGGCCGCCGGCGCCAGTTCAGGGCGCATCCTGCTCATGGACGATGAGCCGCTGGTGCGGGGCATGGCGTCGAAGATGCTGGCGCGCGGGGGGTACGAGGTGGTGGCGGCGTCGGACGGCGACGAAGCCGTCGACCAGTGCCGTCGAGCAATTGCGGAAGGGCGGCCGTTCGATGCGGCCATCCTCGATGTGACGGTGCCCGGCGCGATGGGAGGCAAGGCGGCGATGCGGCACCTGCGCACGCTGCAGCCCGGCCTGCCGGTGGTGCTGTCGAGCGGTTACGGCGAACTGGAAACCGGCACCGGCGAGGAGCAGCCCACCGCGACACTACCCAAGCCCTACCAGATGCACGAGCTCATGGCGTGCGCGAAGGCGGTGGTGGGGGCGAGGGGCTAGAGGCTAGAGGCTAGAGGCTAGAGGCTAGAGGCTGGTTCCCATTCCACGGTTCACGGTTCACGGTTCTAGATTCACGGTACTAGATTCACGCTTCTGGGTTCAAAAAGCGCGGGCGCGGCACGTGAAACCACGTGCCGCGCCCGTTGTCTGTCACTTGGCTAGCCTCTAGGCGCTAGCCTCTAGCCCCGGCTCCCTACATGACCGCCGTGGGCGGCGCGGGCTCGTCGGCGTCGCCCGCCTTGCGGAGCGGCACCGCGATCAGGTACCACACCAGCACAGCCGCCACCGGGATGGCCAGCCAGGGCGCGATGGCGTCGAAGCCCGCCAGGCCGAGAATCGACGGCAGGTTCCAGAACGTGTGGCTCTCGCGGATGCCCACCACCGCGGCGATGAACAGCCCCAGCAGCGCCTCGCCCGCGATGAGGCCCGACGCCGACAGCACGCCGGCGTTCTCGACCCGCGCCTTCTGCGCCTCGTTGTAGCCGCGCTTGTCGCGCAGCTTATCCACGATGCCGCGCACCACGCCGCCGCAGAAGATGGCGAAGGTGGTCGGCAGCGGCAGGTACATGCCCACCGAGAACAGCATGGGGCTGCGCACCTTCACCAGGATGAGCGAGATGCCCATGGCGATCCCCACCACCACCAGCGGCCAGGCCATCTCACCGCCGACGATGCCCTGCGACAGCGCCGCCATGAGGCCCGCCTGGGGCGCCGGGTAGGTCTTGCCGATGCCGAGGCCGCCCGCCTCGCCGAACTGCGCCACGTCGGCGTTGTGCATCATGTAGAGCGGGAAGAACATCACGAGGGCCGCGATGAGGACGCCGATGACGTCGCCCACCTGCATCCGCCACGGGGTGCCGCCCAGGATGTGCCCGACCTTGAGGTCCTGCAGCATCTCGCCCGCGACCGCCGCCGAGACGCAGCCCACGGCGGCCACGCCCAGGGCCGCCATCACGCCTTCCTTGCCGGCGGCGCCCACGAGCACCATGGTCAGCGCCGCGACAATCGTGGTCGCCAGCGTCAGGCCCGACAGCGGGTTGTTGGATGACCCGATCATGCCGACGAGGTTGCCGGACACGGCCGCGAAGAAGAAGCCCGTGATCACCATCACGATGGCGGCCGTCAGCGCGGCCCCCAGGGTGCCGGTGAAGTAGAAGTAGATCACCGTGACCGCCGCGAAGATCGCGCCCAGCCCGAAGATGACCACCTTCATGGACAGGTCCTGCTCGTGGCGGGCGACGGCCGCCGTCTGCGACGCCGACTTCCTGACATCCGCGATGCCGCGCTTGATCCCGAGGATCAGGTTCTTGCGCATCCGGTAGAGCGTGAAGGTGGCGCCCACCAGCATGCCGCCCACGGCGATGGGCCGCACAATCGACACCCAGACGTGGGTGACGATGCCCGACCACGCCGCGTGCTGGTCGCCGCCGTTCGCGGCGAGGTACTGGTCGATGAGCGTCGGCCCGAGGAAGTACACCAGCAGCGGCACGAACAGGCCCCAGGCCAGCATGCCGCCGGCGAAGTTCAGGGCGCCCAGTTCGGGGCCGATGATGTAGCCCACGCCCAGGTAGGCGGGGGTGACGGCCGGCGCCGCGAAGTGCGTGACGCCGCCGGTGGCCACCTTGGGCGCCGTGTCGCTGAGGCCCAGCTTGACGAAGCTCTCGTTGACGCGGCCGACGCCAATCGAGAACTCGTTCTCCGACCGGAAGACGCCCAGCCCGTCGAGCAGCTTCGCGACGGCGCCCACGCCCATCGCGCGGAACAACTGGAGCGCCGCCTCCGACCCCTTCTGGCCGGCCTTGTGGATTTCGGCCGCCGCCACCGACTCGGGGAACGGCAGCCCCTTGTCCTCCACCATCACGCGGCGCAGCACCGTGACGAACATGATGCCGAGCAGGCCGCCGAGGGCCATCAGGGCCGCCGACAGCAGGTACTCCTGCGTCATGGTCTCCGAGGTGAACGACCAGTACTTCAGGATCAGGAACGCGGGCACCGTGAAGATGGCGCCGGCGGCCACCGACTCGCCGATGGACCCGACGGTCCGGGCGAAGTTCTCTTCCAGGATGTTGCTGTCGCGGAAGAGGCGCAGGACAGCCATGCTGATGACGGCGGCCGGGTAGGTGGCCGCAATCGTCATCCCGGCCCGCAGGCCGAGGTACGCGTTCGCCGCGCCGAGCACGACGCACATCAGCAGACCGAGGACGAGCGCCCGGACGGTGAACTCCTTGAGTTCGACGTCGGACGAGACATACGGTTTGTGGCCGTCGTGCGGCCCGGGTGACGAGGACGTGGGCTGACTCATAGGGGCGAATCTTAGCACGACCCGGCGGGCCGCCGGGGCGCCGAATCCCGGCGGAATCCCGGCGGCGGAGCAGGGTGAAAACCACCCGCCATCGTGATACCCTCCCTCTCACCCGGCCCGCCCCCGGCCGCTCACGACCGTTGGCTGCGCACGTCAGCCCGGACCTGCCGATCCGGTTCTCAAGGAGACTTCGATGCGGTTCGCTCGACTCGTTCTGACGGGATTCATCGTCCTGCTGGCCGGCGCGGTCGGCACGGCAGGGACCCAGGCACCGGCCCAGGCGCCCGGCACCGTGACGGTGCAGGACGTCGAAGAGACCTTCGGCAAGAAGATCTGCGGGTACCCGCGTCCCGAGGGCGTGCCCCAGGAGGTGTGGGAGAACGCCTGCGAGGCCTGCACGTCCGTGCCGGTCGCGCCCGAGGCGTCCACCGACGGCACGTTGACCAGCCATTCCTGCGACGGCGGCTACGAGATCCGGATCAAGGTGGTGCCCGGCCAGAAGTACCCGGCCGGCGCCATGCGGCCCATCATGAAGGGCGGCGGCCTGGGTGAAGAAAAGCCGCCGAACCGCCAGGAAATCAAGGTTGGCGAGATCCCGCAGGTGGCCGAAACCTTCACCCGCTACGATGCGGCCTACCCGTTCATGAACGAGAAGGGCGTCATCATTGGCGAGACCACGATTGGCGGCCGCCGCGAGCTCTACAACGACGAGTCGCCCTTCGACATCATGGAACTCCAGCGCCTGGCCCTCGAACGGGGCGCCACGGCCCGCGAGGTCATCCAGATCATGGGCCGGTTCGCTGAGGAGCACGGGTACGGCGACAGCGGCGAGTGCCTCACCGTGGCCGACCCGAAAGAAGTGTGGCAGTTCGAGATCTTCGGCGCCGGCCCGATCGAGAAGGGCGCCGTCTGGGCCGCCAAGCGGATCCCGCCTGGGGAAATCGGCGTGTCGGCCAACCGCTCGCGCATCACCACCCTGGGCGACGATCCCAACTGGACGATGCACTCGAAGAGCGTCTACAGCGTGGCCGAGGAGCTGGGGTGGTGGAAGAAGGGCGAGCCCTTCGTTTTCAACCACGTCTACGGCATGGGCCCGGGGCCGATTACGCCCAACCGGCGCGAGTGGCGGGTGCTGAGCATGCTGGCGCCGTCGCTCAAGCTGGACCCGTGGGCGCCCGAGCAGCCCTTCTCGGTGAAGCCCGACAAGAAGGTCAGCGTGCGCGACGTCATCGCGATTCACCGCGACGTCTACGAGGGGACGCCCTTCGAGCAGACCTCGAACCCGCTGGCCGGGCCCTTCGGCTCGCCGAACCGCTGGGGTATCCCGCGCGACTACAAGCCGGCGGACGGCTACTCGCCCGTGGAGCGCATGATTGCGGTGCAGCAGTGTTCCTACGTGGTGGTGCTCCAGGCCCGCGCCGACATGCCGGCGTGGATTGGCAGCCTCGCCTGGTTCGCCGAGGACGATGCCAAGACGTCGGTGTTCACGCCGCTGTACGCGGGGAACCTGAAGGTACCGGGGGCCTACGAGATTGGCCGCCGCGACCGGTTCGACCGCGGCTCGGCGTGGTGGGCCGCGAACTTCGTGAACAACTGGGCCAACCTGAACTACCGCGCGATGATCCAGGACATCCGCGTGAAGCAGGCCGAGATCGAGGACAAGCTGTTCGCCGACCAGCCTGTCATCGAGAAGACCGCGCTGGAACTCTACAAGACCGACCCGGCGCGGGCGCGGGCGTTCATCAACGACTACTCCAACCGCGTGGCCCAGGAGAACTACATGAAGTGGTGGGAGCTGGCCGACAAGCTGGTCACCGACTACCACGATGGCGGCTCGCGCGTGGCCGATCCGGCGAAGCGCTCGTACCCCGCAGACTGGCTCAGCAAGCAGCCGGCCTTCGGGACGAAGAAGCCGGAGGACAAGAAATAGAGGCTAGAGGCTAGAGGCTAGAGGCTAGAGGCTGGAGGCTGGAGGCTGGGGGCCTGCCCCCGGGGCACGGAGGCGTGGATGCGACTTGCGATCATCGGCGCAGCGTTCGCGCTTGCGGCGGCGTGCGGGGCAGGGCCGGCCGAACGTGCCGCGGCGCCGCCGCCGGCTCCGGCCGCATCCCGGCCACCAGCGCCGGCGCCGGCCGCGCCCGCCACGCCGGCGGTGCTGGGCGAGGCGATGGGCGGGTGGGGGCGCGCGGGCGCGCTCCAGCGGTTCGGGCCCGGCAACCTCTGGGAGTACATCAACGGCGGGGCTGAGCAGTACCTGGCGTTCGGCTTCCAGGATCTGCAGTCGGCCCGCTTCACGCGGGACGGCGGGCTGACGGCCGTGGTGGACGTCTACCGTCTCGCGGGCCCGCTGCAGGCGTTCGGCATCTACGCGCACGAGTCCAACCCGACGCGCACGCCCCTGGCGATCGGCGTCGAAGGGCGCGCCGGGCGCGACGCCGTCGAGTTCTGGGCGGCATCGTCGTACGTCAAACTGACCGTCGCACCGCCTGTTCCCGCCGCCCTCGCCGCGCTCACGGACCTGGCGCGGGCCGTGGCTGCGGCGCTGGGTGACGCCGGCGGGCGGCCGCCTGAACTGGCGCTGCTGCCCGCAGCGGGCCTGGTGAAGGGGTCCATCCGGCTCGTGCCGGAGGATGCGCTGGGGCAGGCGGCCTTCACGGGCGCGCTGGAGGCGAAGTACGCGGGCACACCCGAGCCGTCCACGCTGCTGCTCGTGCCCTTCGACTCGGCCGAGGCCGCCGCGGCCGCCCTGCGGGACTACACGGCGTTTCTCGCGGCAGGGCAGGCCGCGCCCGTTCCCGCCGCCGGCCTGGGGGACGGGGCCGTGACCGCCACCGATCGATACTACGGCCGCGTGGTGGCCGTTTGCGCCGGGCGCTGGCTCGTCCTGAGCCTCGGCGCCGCGCCGTCCGCGGGTGAGTCACTGGTGAAGGCTGCCACGTTGCGGGTGACCGCGCCGGCTGCACAACCTGCTGGAGGATCGCGATGACCTCGTTCAGCCGACGCGCGTTCCTCCGGTCATCCGCCGCGGCCGCCGGCGCCGCGATGATCCCCGGTGTCGGGGCCGGGGCGCCCCCAGGGACGACTGACGCGCAGGCTGTCACACCCGTCATCGAAGGCCCGCGCGTGCGCCGCCGCAAGCCGCTGGGCCGGACGGGCTGGATGGTGGGGGATCTCTCCGCCGGCTCGGGTCAGCGCGATCCGGCCCTCATCGACCACCTGTTCGCCTGCGGGCTCAACCTCATCGACACCGGCGCCCAGTATCAGGGTCACGAAGAGCTGATCGGCAAGGTCCTGCCGAAGTGGCGCAAGCAGGTCTTCGTCCTCGACAAGTGGGACCCGCCCCTGGTGACCGCCACGGTGACCAAGTCGGCCCTGCTCGAGGCCCTCGACGTCTCGTTGAAGAAGCTGAACACCACGTACGTCGACTGCATGATGATCCATTCGATCGGGCATCCCCGCTACGGGGGCCTCGAGCGAATCCAGAACCCGGCGATCTACGAGGCCTGGGACGAGGCGAAACGCCTGGGCAAGGTGCGGTTCACGGGGGCCTCGAGCCATGGCGTCCGGATGATCGACGAGCTGAACTGGGGGCTCGACAACGGCCGGTTCGACGTCATCCTGGTCGGCGCCAACTTCCTGACCCACGGCGTGGAGCCGGTACTGCAGAAGGCCCGGGCGAAAGGCGTGGGCACGATCGCCATGAAGACCATGACGATCTACAAGTCCGACCTCGACATCCGGAGCCTCCAGAACGAGCAGACCAACGCGCGACAGGCCGTCCTCAAGTGGGTGCTGGCGTCGGACCTCTTCGACACCGCGGTGGTGTCGATGCGCAACTACGACCAGGTGGCCGAGTACCTGGCCGTGTCGGGCACGACGGCGTTGACGGCCCGTGACCAGCGGTACCTCACGCTGGTGGCGGCCGAAGTCGGGCCGCACTACTGCCGGCCCGGCTGCGGCGCGTGTTTCGAGGCCTGCCCCCGCGGCGTGCCCGTGGCCGACATCCTGCGGTACCGGATGTACTTCGAGCACTACGATGACCGGGCGTTCGCCCGGCAGCGTTACGCCTTGCTGCCCGTGTCGCAGGCACCCCTGCCGTGCGCCGGCTGCGAGGCGCCGTGCGAGGCGGCCTGCCCGTACGGCCTGCGGATCCGCGAGCGCGTGGCAGGCGCGGACTCGCGGTTGCGGTTCGCGTAGACGGGCCGGATCGAAAGGGGGCACGGTGCGAATCCCTCGATGGGCCGGACGGGCGTGCGTGACAGGCGCGGTGACCCTGGCGCTGGCGGCCTGCGCGCGCCCGCCGCAGACGGCGGCGGACATCGTCGCGCGGTCGGTGGAGGCCCACGGGGGCGCCGCCCTGACGTCGTGGCGGACGATGACCGTCACCGGCCGGGTCCGCCTCCAGGACGGCATCGCGTACAACGCCGCCTACACGCTCTACGCCCAGGCCCCGGGGAAGCTGCGCGTGGAACACGACCTGACTGCGGACCGCGGCCGGGCGTTCTACGAGTACTTCCTCAACGACGGCGTGGCCTGGACGCGGCGCAATCTCGTCGTGTCGGCCTACGATCCCGCCCGGGCCCAGCGGCTGCTGGACCACTGCGTGGGCGTCGCCTACTACACCCGGCCCGGCATCACGCTGGAGCGACTGGCCGATGCGGAGGCCGCCTGGCCTGCGGTCGAAGGCTGGGAGGCCGCCGCTGTGCCGGCGCCGCGCCGGGCGTTCATCGTGGCTGCCCGCGTCGGGGCCGACACGCGCGAACTGGCGATCGATGCCGAGACGTTCCACCTGCTGCGGGAGACCATCGGCCCCGTGACGCGGTATTACGGCGACGTCCGGCCGTTCGGCGCCGTCCGACTCTCCACCCGCGTGCTGGAAGTCGTCCGGTCGCCGACCCGCGAGACCGCCACGCCGTTCGTGATTGAATCCGTGGTCCTGAACGCGCCGATCGACGCCGCGCTCTTCACTGAGGATCGGCCAAAGGGCGGGCGGGCCGGGCGCGCCGCCGGCGCCGCGCCCGAATAGCGCCGGGGCCGAGACGGGGCCTTCGGGTAGAATACCGGCTGCTCACATGGCATCCGCATCCAGACCCACGCTGTCTCACGTGTCGTCCGACGGGCGCGTCCGCATGGTGGACGTCAGCGCCAAGCCGCCGACCGAGCGCCGGGCCGTCGCCGGCGGCTTCGTGGCCATGGCGCCGGCGACGTTGCGCCTCATCCGATCGGGCCGCATCGCCAAGGGCGACCCGCTGCAGGCGGCCCGCCTGGCCGGCATCATGGCGGCCAAGCGGACGTCGGACCTGATTCCGCTCTGTCATCCCATCGCCCTGACCCACTGCGACGTGCAACTGGTGGCGCGGCGCGAGGGCTACGCGATTACCGCCGTGGCCCGGACGACGGGACCGACCGGCGTCGAGATGGAGGCCCTGACCGCCGTGGCGGCCGCCGCCCTGACCGTCTACGACATGGTGAAGGCGGTCGACCGCGACGTGGTCATCGGCGCCATCCGGCTGCTCGAGAAGACCGGAGGGCGGACGGGGGGGTGGGTCAGGGGGCAGAAGACAGAAGGCAGGAGACAGAAGACAGAAGACAGAAGACAGAAGCAAGAAGCAAGAATGAGAAACGCCGCACGAAGAGGATGACGACGGTGGTTGCCAGGCGGTAGACACTGCCTTGCCAACGGCCCAACGGCCGACCGCCTGTTTCCGAGCCGAGCCATGCACGTCCTGGTTGCCATCTACAGCGAGGCGCAGTCGTTCACGATGCCGGCGTCCCACGTCGACACGCTGCGGCGCATGTTTCCCGACGTGCTGTTCAGCTACGTGGACAGCGAGCCTGCCATGACGGCTGCCATCGCCGACTGCGAGGTGGCGTTCACGTCGCGGCTCACGGCCGGGGCGTTCGCCGAGGCCCGGGCGCTGCGCTGGGTCCACAGCCCGGCCGCCGGCGTGGGTGCGATGCTGTTCCCCGAGATGCGGGCGAGCGACGTCCTGGTGTCGAACTCCCGGGGCATGAATGCCCGGGCGGTGGCCGAGCACGCGCTGGCGCTGCTGTTCGCCCTGGCCCGGCGCCTGCCCGACGCCATCGGCGCCCAGCGGCGGGGGCAGTGGATCCAGGACGACCTGTCGGGCCTGCCCACCCTGCAGGGTCGGACCATGGGCATCGTCGGCCTGGGCGCGATAGGCGCGCGGCTCGCCCACATGGCGGCCGGCCTCGGCATGCGGGTCATTGCCACCCGCCGCGACGTGAAAGCCGAACGCGACCCCCACGTGGCCGACGTGATGGCGCCGCAGGACCTGCCCAGGCTCCTGGCCGAGGCGGACGTGGTGGTGCTGGCCGCGCCGCTGACGGAGGACACCCGGGAACTCATCGGGGCGGCCGAGCTGGCCCGGATGAAACCGACCGCCTGGCTGATCAACGTGGCCCGCGGCAAGCTCGTCCGGGAAAGCGACCTGGCGGCGGCGTTGGAGGCGGGGGCCCTGGCCGGCGCGGGCCTGGATGTGTTCGCCCACGAGCCGCTTGCCGCTTCCAGCCCGCTCTGGGGGCTGCCCAACGTCATCATCACGCCACACGTGGCCGGGTTCCGGGAGGACTACTGGGAGGCCGCCATCGAGCTGTTCGGCGAGAACCTGCGCCGGTACCGGGCCGGCTGGCCGCTGCTCAACCTCGTCGACAAGGCGGCGGGCTACTGAAGCCAACCCCACGCCCCATGTCCCACGTCCCATGTCCCATGCCCCCACGCCCCCTGTAAGTGATTGACTGCCAGCCTTCCGACGCACTACCGTATAGCGTTCGCCCGACAATGACCTTGCCGGACCACACTCTCGCCACCGTGAAGACCCTCGCCGACCTGCCATTTCACGTGGCAGCCCGGCACGCACGCCCCGCCCGCATCAGGCGCTGTGTGGGCGATCGCTACGTCGATTTGTCCAGCCAGGAGTTCCTGGACCGTATCCGCTGGTTCAGCCTGGGGTTACAGGCGCTCGGCCTGTCCCGCGGCGACCGGGCCGGCATCGTCTGCGAAAGCCGGCCGGAGTGGTCGATTGCGGACCTGGCCTTCCTGACCGCCGGGGCGATCACGGTGCCGGTTTACCCGACGCTGTCGGCCAACCAGACGCAGTTCATCCTGGCCGATGCCGACGCCACCGTCGTCGTGGTGTCCGACGACGTCCAACTGGCGAAACTGCTCGAGATCGTGCCCGAACTGCCGACGATCAAGGCGGTGGTGGTCATCGCGCCCGGGGCGGCGGTCGAACCCGGTGAGCGGCGGCCCGTTCCGGTGCTGTCGATGCAGGAGGTGGAGACGGCGGGGCGGCGGCGGCTGGCCGACGAACCTGGCCTGGACGCCGCGTACCGGGCCGGTGCGGCGTCACTCGACCCGGCCGATGTCGCCACGATCATCTACACGTCGGGCACGACCGGCACGCCGAAGGGCGTCGTCCTCACGCACGCCAACATCCTGTCGAACCTCGTGGCCGCCAATGAGGTCCTCGGGGTGGCTGAAGGGGACCTGGCCCTGTCGTTCCTGCCCCTCAGCCATACCTTCGAGCGCCTGGCCCTGTATCTGTTCCTGCACTGCGGCGCGACGGTGGTGTTTGCCGAGTCGCTCCTGACAGTGGCCCGGGACCTCGAGCGCGTCGGGCCGACCATCATGACGGGCGTGCCGCGCGTGTACGAGAAGTACCACGCGGCGGTGCTCGACAAGGTGCGCCAGTCGCCGGCGATCCGGCGCGGGTTGTTTCACTGGGCGCTCGGCGTCGGGACCGCCATCGCCCGTGCCACGCTGGCTGGCCAAGCAGCGCCGTGGTGGGCGAAGCTGCAGGCGCCGCTGGCCGACGCGCTCGTGTGGCGCAAGGTCCGCGCCCGGACCGGCGGCCGGATGCGCATCATGGTGTCGGGCAGTGCGCCGCTGGCGCGGACCACCGCGGAGTTCTTCTTCGCGATGGGCATGCCCATCTACGAGGGGTACGGCCTCACCGAAACCTCACCCGTGCTGACGATCAATCCCCCGTGGGCGCCGCGGCTGGGGAAGGTGGGGAAGGCGGTATCGGGGGTCGAGCTGCGCATCGCGGCCGACGGCGAGATCCTCGCCCGCGGCCCGAATGTCATGCAGGGGTACTACAAGCGGCCCGACGAGACGGCGGCCGTGCTCGTGGACGGATGGTTCCACACGGGCGACGTCGGCGTGATCGACGCCGATGGGTACCTGGCCATCACCGACCGCAAGAAGGACCTGATCGTCACGTCCGGCGGCAAGAACATCGCGCCGCAGCCGATCGAGCAGCGCATCAAGCAGAGCCCGCTCGTGGCGGAAGCTATCCTGGTGGGAGACCGGCGCAAGTTCCCGGTGGCGCTGATCATCCCGAACTTTCTGGAATTGCGGGCCCGGCTGGGCGGCGACGCCGCCACCGGCAGCCATGACGTGCTGGTGCAGCGGGCGGACGTGCAGGAGATCTACCAGGCGATCATCGACGCCATCAACACGGACCTGGCCCAGTTCGAGCGAATCAAGCGCCTGGCGGTTCTGCCCACCGAGATCAGCATCGAAGGCGGCGAACTGACGCCCACGATGAAGCTGCGCCGGAAGATCATCGAAGA
>CAYNDV010000020.1:20374-32301 GCA_964396055.1 uncultured Vicinamibacterales bacterium
AGCGTCGCCTCGGGCAGCGGCCACCAGCGCACCAGCACCTTGCCGATGATGTACTTCTTGGGCACCAGCCCCCAATGGCGGCTGTCGGAGCTGTTGTTGCGGTGGTCGCCCATGACGAAGTAGTACCCCTCCGAAATCATCTGGGGGCCCCAGTCGTCGTGGCTGCGGTACTCGCTCGGCACGTACTCGTCGTCGAGCGGGATGTCGTTGACGTACACCCGGCCGTCCACGATGCGGACCGTGTCGCCTTCCTCCGCGATGACCCGCTTCACGAACGACTTGTCGGGGTTCACCGGGTAGTAGAGCATGACGATGTCGCCGCGCCGGGGCGCGCCGAGCCGGTAAATCAGCTTGTTGACGATCAGCCGGTCCTGGTCCTGGAGGGTCGGCGCCATGCTCTGTCCTTCGACCCGCGCCACCTGGAACCCGAACGTCACGATGAGCGTGGCGTAGACCGCGGCCGATGCCAGGGTGCGGACCCAGGCCAGCAGCTCTTCACGGACCACGGCCCAGCGGGAGGGGCGGGGTGCGGCGGCCGGGCGCGCCGCCACGGGCGCGGGGGCCGGCCCCGACAGGATGGGTTGTCCCGCCGGATCGGTCAGCGGCGCCGCCGCGTCGACCGCTGCCAGGGGGCCGGCGACTTCGGCAGCCCCGGGGGCCATCGTGAGGGGAGCGTCGCCTACAGGCGCAGGTAGTCCCGCAACCGCTTGGTCTGCGTCCGGCTGACGGGAATCTCCGTGCCCTTCGCGTCCTTCATCCTCAGGATGTAGTTCCTGCTGAACCAAGGGACGATCTCCTTGATCTTGTTGATGTTGACCAGGTGCGACCGGTGGACCCGCCAGAACACCGTCGGGTCCAGCCTGGCCTGCAGGTCGTCCAGCGTCCGGTAGTTGGACGTGCCCGCCACCTGGCCGGTCACCACATGTATTGTATCGCCTTCCAGCGACGCGAAGATCAGGTCGTCGGTCTGGACCAGGAGCAGGCGGTCTCCCACCTTGACGGCCAGTTGATCGCGGTGCTGCTGCCGCCCGGCCACCATCCCGAGCAGCCGCTCGAGGCGGTCGTCGGGCGGCTGGTCCACGTTCAGCCACCGGGTCAGGCGCTGAACGGTGAGCGCCAGGCGCTGTTGCTCGACGGGCTTGAGCAGGTAGTCCACCGCACTTACTTCGAAGGCATCGATGGCGTACTGGTCGAAGGCCGTCACGAACACCACGTTGGTCGGCACCCCGCGTTCCAGGAGCAGGCGGGCCACCTCGAAGCCGCTGAGACCCGGCATCTGGACGTCCAGGAAGGCGGCATGGGGCCGGCTGGCCTCGATCACGGCCAGGGCCTCCACGCCGTTGTCCGCCTGGCCGACCACCTCGACGCCTCCGACTTCGCCGAGGAGGTAGCAGATCTCCTCGCGCGCGTGCACTTCATCGTCCGCGACGACGGCCTGGAGGATGGTGTTCATTCGGTGATCCGCTCCCCGCGGGCGGCTCGCGGGATCTCGATTCGCGCACGCGTGCCCTGGCCGGGCGCGCTGCTGAGGCGCAGCGTGGCGCGCGACGCGTAGATGACCCGGAGCCGTTCGTCCACGTTGCTGAGGCCGATGCCCTCGGCGAGGGCCACCTGGAGGCGTTCGGAGGACATGCCGAGGCCGTTGTCCTCGACCTCGATCACGACGTGGGGGCCCTCGATCCGCGTCCGGATGAGCACGCGGCCACCGCCGACCTTGGGCGCCAGGCCGTGCTTGATGGCGTTCTCGACGACGGGTTGCAGCAGCATGCTGGGCACCGGTGTGTCGAGCGTTTCGGGGGCGATGTCCTTCTCGACGGTGAGCTGCGGGCCGAAGCGCACCACCTCGATATCCAGGTATTCATCCACCGACGCGAGTTCTTCCCGGAGGGCCACGAAATCGTCCTGACTCCTGAGGAGACGACGCAGGAGGTTGGAGAGTTTCAGGATCAGCATGCGGGCTGTTTCCGGCCGGGTGCGGATGAGCGACGAGATCGAGGCCAGGGTGTTGAAGAGGAAATGGGGGTTGATCTGCCGCGACAGGCCGTCGAGCCGCGCCTGGAGCAGCAGTTGCTCCTGCTCGCGCACGAGGTGCTCGACGCGCGCGGTGTTCCAGATCTTGATCGGGGTCGCCACGCACATGACGGCGGCCAGCCACTCCACGGCGGTGGTGGCCAGGGAGTGGGGCGGCAGGATGAACAGGCGCGCGGGCCACCGCAGGCCGATGGCCTGCCGGATGATCTCGAGGCCGATGATGGCGGCCATGAAGATCACCTGCCACTCGACGGTGAGGCGGGTCACCATGCGCCACAGGTGCCGCGGCAGGTCCCAGAAGACCAGCGGCGAGAACGTCCAGATGGTCTCCTTCGGGCACGCCTCGCGCAGGCCGCCTCCGGCGAAGCCGCAGCCGATGGCGAAGGGGAGGGCGGCGAACTCGCCGGCGACGAAGGCGGGGGCGCCGATGAGCAGGCCCACGAGGGCCCCGGCCCAGGGGCCGGTGACGAGCCCGGCGAGAAACGCGCCTTCGAGCGTCAGGTCGGCGGCCTTGTAGCCGAGCAGCAGGCGGGCGCCCACGCCGGCCGCCAGCGTGGCCCCGAGGCCGAAGGCGAAGAAGAGGCGCATGGCCCAATCGCGCCGCTCGTGAATCAGGAGATCCCGGAACCGCCGATACCGGACCAGCATCGTCGTCAGGATCGACATGACGGCGACTTTGACGAACAACGTCGTCACCAGGTACTGCTGGGCCGTGAGAAACTGCGGGTCCTGAGCCAAGAGTACGACTATAGCGGCCGCTCTCAAAGGCTGTCAAACCGCTGACAGGCGGCATGTTATGATGGCGGAGACAGGTGTTCCCGGGGGCCAAGCGGGGCGCCTTACCCTGGCGCGGAAGGATGACGGCATGATTCGCCCGTTCCTTGTCGGATTTGCGACGACGCTCCGGCATTTTTTCAAGAAGCCGATCACGGTCAACTACCCGGCCGAGAAGGTCCCGGTCTTTCCGAAGTACCGGGGCAAACAGGTGTTGATGCGCGACGAGAACGGCCTGGAGAAGTGCGTCGCGTGCGGGTTGTGTTCGGTGGCGTGCCCGGCCGATGCGATCTACCTGGAGGCGGCCGAGAACGACGGGTCCGTGGCGGCCGGGCCGCGGTACGCGAAGACCTACCAGATCCACAAGACCCGCTGCATCTTCTGCGGTTACTGCGAAGAGGCCTGCCCGGTGTCGGCGATCTTCATGGGCAAGGACTACGAGCTGGCGGTGTACAGCAAGCAGGACTTCATCTGGGACAAGCAGGACCTGCTCGTCCCGCAGGGTGCGGCTCCGGCCGCGCGCTGAGCGCCGGCCATGCAGCTGGGCGCTCTGGGCGACGTCCACGGGGATTTCGCGTCGGTGCGCACCATCATGGCGCGGCACCCCGGGATCCGCGCGTGGGTGTCGGTGGGCGACCTGGGCGGCGCCGAGGGCGAGTACGAGTCGCCGCCGAGCCCGCTCTACTGGATCAAGGGCAACAACGACAACCTCGAGTACATCGCGCAGATGCACGCGGGCCGGGCGCCGCTCGCGAATCTCCACTTCATGCCCAACGGCATCCCGTTCCGGGTGGGCGGCGTGCGCGTGGTGGGGCTCGGCGGCACCTTCGCGCCGACCTGGTACGAGAAGCTGCCGGGCGACCTGCCGAAGTCGCGGTCGCTCGCGCCGGCGGACCGGCCGTTTCCGCCCCTGGGCCGTGACGACAAGCGGCGGCACTTCGTGCGGGCCGAGGTGGAGGCCTGCCGGCGGCTGACGAACATCGACGTGTTCCTCTCTCACGAGGCCGCGCGGCCGTTCCACCTGGAGGTGCGGGGCCGGCGGCAGGACGTGGGGAAGACGCCCATCAACGAAGTGCTCGTCGCGCTGCGTCCGCGCCTGCACCTGTCCGGCCACCACCACGTCTACGACGATGCGGTCCGGCAGGGCGTGCGGTCGATCGGCCTCGATCCGGTGGGGGTGTCGTACCTCGTGATCGACCTCGACACCTGGAAGTACGAGCGGTTGGAGACCTAGCCGTGCCGTTGCCGCCCTTTCTCGACGCCCTCGATGCCCGCGTGCTGGTGTGCGACGGGGCCATGGGGACGCGCCTCTATTCGAAGGGCGTCTTCGTCAACCGGTGTTTCGACGGGTTGAACCTGACGCAGCCGGACCTCGTGGCCGAGGTGCACCTCGAATACGTGCGGGCGGGCGCGGACGTCATCGAGACCAACACGTTCGGCGCCAACCGGGTCAAGCTGGCCACCTTCGGCCTGGCCGACAAGCTGCACGCGATCAACGTGCAGGGCGCGCGTATCGCCCGCCACGCGGCCCGCGAACAGGCCTACGTGGCCGGTGCCATCGGGCCGCTGGGCATCCGGATCGAGCCCTGGGGCCGCATGGGCACCGACGAGGCGCAGGAGCGGTTCCGCGAACAGGCGCAGGCGCTGCTCGACGGCGGCGTGGACCTGTTCGTGATCGAGACGTTCCGGGACGTGAACGAGATCCGCGCGGCGGTGGCCGCGGTGCGCAGCCTGTGCGCGCTGCCGATCGTGGCGCAGATGACGACGGAGGAGGACGGGCAGAGCCTGGACGGCACGCCGCCCGAGGAGTTCACGCCGGCCCTGGAGGCGACGGGCGCCGACGTCATCGGCTTGAACTGCAGCGTGGGCCCGGCGCCGTTGCTCGAGGCGCTGGAGCGGATGGCGGGCGTGACGCAGGCCCGCCTCTCGGCGCAGCCCAACGCCGGCAAGCCGCGGGACATCGAGGGGCGGACGATTTACCTGAGTTCGCCCGAGTACCTGGCGTCCTACGCGCGCCGGTTCATCCAGCAGGGCGTGCGGCTGATCGGCGGGTGCTGCGGCACCACGCCGGAGCACATCCGGCAGATCAAGGCGGCGGTGCGGGCGCTGGCGCCGTCCAGCGACCGCGTGGCGCCGCTCGCCGGTGCCAGTGCGGCACCGACGCCCGTGCACGCGCCGGTCGTGCCGCCGACGCCCGTGGCGCAGAAGTCGCGCCTGGCGTCGTCGCTGGCCCGGGGCAAGTTCGTCGCCGTGGCCGAACTGACGCCGCCGCGCGGCCACGAGTGCGGCGTGCTGCTGGAGCGCGCCCGGACGCTGAAGATCCGCGGCATCGACGCCATCAACATCCCCGACAGCCCCCGGCTGCGGGCGTCTACGAGCGCCCTGGCCGCGGCCGTGCTGATCGAGCAGCAGGCCGGCGTCGAGACGCTGCTGCACTACACGTGCCGCGATCGCAACCTGCTGGGCATGCAGTCGGACCTGCTGGGCGCCCATGCCATGGGCCTGCGCAACCTGCTGGTGACCACCGGCAACCCTCCCATCGTCGGCGACTACCCGCGGGCGACCGGCGTCTTCGACGTGGACGCCATCGGCCTGGCCAATGTCGTGAACCGCTTGAACCACGGCCTCGACGTCGGCGGCGCCGCCATCGGCGTCCCCACGGCGTTTCACCTGGGTGTGGTCGTCAACCCGACGGCGCTCGACCTCGAACTCGAACTGCGCCGGTTCGCCTACAAGGTGGAGGCGGGAGCCGAGTTCGCGGTGACGCACCCGGTGTTCGACCCGGAGGCCCTCCGGACGTTCCTGGGGCGGGTCGGCGCCAGCCGGGTGCCGATCGTCGCTGGCGTGTGGGTCTTCGATTCGCTCCGCAACGCCGAGTACCTCGCCAACGAGGTGCCGGGCACGCGCGTGCCGGCTGCCCTGGTGGAGCGGATGCGCCAGGCCGACGAACGGGGCGAGGCGCTGGACGAAGGCGTGGCAATTGCCCGGGAACTCGCGGCCGCCATCGCGCCGGACGTGCAGGGACTGCAGGTGGGGGCCGCGGGCGGCAACCTCGAGGCCGTGCTGCGCGTATTGGAAGGCATGGCCTGACGCGGCTTGCCCCGGCGGCAGGCAACGGACTATAGTCTCAGACTGTCTCTCGGAACCACGGTATGGCGCTATTTGAACAACCGGGCTCGCAGCCCGACCGCGACCTGTTGACCAGTCCCGACGCGGCCACGCGGGCGCTTTCGCACACGGCCGTCGAGAGCGACTTCGTCAACGGGGTCTACACGAAGATCGCGTCGGTCTACGACGTGTTCTTCGGCCCTGCGCTGCACCCGGGGCGCCTGCGGGCGATTGAACGCATGGACGTCCAGCCCGGCGATCGGGTGCTCGAGGTAGGCGTCGGCACGGGCATCAACCTGGGGCTCTACCCGCCGCACTGCCAGGTGACGGCCATCGACTTCTCACCGTCGATGCTGGCCAAGGCCCACGAACGCGTGGCGAAGAAGGGCCTCAGCCACGTGCGGCTCTTCGAGATGGATGCCGGCGCCATCCAGTTCCCCGACGACGCCTTCGACATCGTCTACGCCCCGTACCTGATCAACGTCGTCCCGCACCCCATCCAGGTGGCGCGCGAGATGCGGCGTGTGTGCCGCCCCGGCGGCCGGATCATGTTCCTCAACCACTTCCGCAGCACGAATCCGGTGATGTCGACCGTCGAGCGGTTGATCACGCCGCTGACGGTGCACGCCGGCTTCAAGGCCGACTTCGACCTCAGCGGCCTGCTGGCGCAGACCGGCTTGAACGCCGTGTCGGTGGAGAAGGTCAATATCCCGAAGCTGTGGCGGCTGGTGACGTGCGTTAAGTGACAGAAGACAGAAGACAGAAGACAGAAGCAAGAAGGGATCACGCTGTACCTTCCAGCCTCTAGCCTCTAGCCTCTAGCCTCTAGCCTCAGGCGAACGGATCCTCCAGCGAGGGGCTCTGCGGCGTGAAGAGTTCGGCGCCGTCAGGCGTCACCAGCAGGTCGTCCTCGAGGCGCACGCCGAACTCGCCGCGGATGTAGATGCCCGGCTCGTCGCTGAAGACCATGCCCGCGGCCATCGGCGTCGTATTGCCCTTCACGAAGTACGTCCACTCGTGGCCGTCCATGCCGAGGCCGTGGCCGAGCCGGTGCGAGAAGTAGGTGTAGCCGGGGCCGTACCCGGCGTCCTCGATCACCCGACGGGCCGCGGCGTCCACCACCTCGCACGCCACCCCGGGTCTGGCCGCCTTCAGGGCAGCCGTCTGCGCCCGGTGGACGATGTCGAACACGGCCTTCATCTTGTCCGAGGCCTTGCCGAGGACGAACGTGCGGCTGATATCGGAACGGTACCCTTCGACGCCGCAGCCGCCGTCGATGAGCAGGATCGCCCCCTCCTTGATGACCTGGGGCGTCACCGAGCCGTGGGGCAGGGCTGAGTACTGGCCGACCTGCACGCCGGCGCTGCCCTGGAAGCCCAGCTTCGCGTGGGCGGCCCCGACGAGCGACGCGAAATCCGTCTGCGTCATGCCTTCCTTCAGAGCGCGCCAGGCTGCGGCGTAGGCCTTCAAGGTCACCTGCGACGCCAGACGCATCAGGGCGATCTCGTGGGCGTCCTTCACCATCCGGCAGCCGGCCGTCACGGGCGTGGCGCTGACGAACGACGCCGGCGGCGTGGCTTCGGCGAGGCCGTCACTGAACACGAAGCGGACCGTTTCTTCGATACCCACCGTGCCGGTGGCGATGCCGCGATCCCGCAGGCCCCTGGCACTGAGGGCGTAGGGATCTTCGTGCTCGTGCCAGGTCAGCACCGGCGTGCCCTTGAGCGGGCCGTTGTCGAGCTGCTCGCGGGCGCGCTCTTCCTCGAAGTGCGGGCACACGACGAAATCGTCGCCCTTCGCCGTGAGGAAAATGCCGAAGAACCGTTCGCTGAGCCACCAGCTGACGTTCGTGAAGTACACCGTGGACGTGCCGCCGGCCAGGAGGATCGCGTCGATCCGGTTGGCCTTCATGAGCTGGCGCGCCCGCTCGACCCGGCCGCGGCGCTCGTCCACGGAGATCGGGGTCGCCAGGTGCCGCATCGACGCGAGTGCCGCAATCGACGGTGGCTGGCCCGCCGGCGCCTGCGCACCGAGCGGCTCCGAGGGGGTGAGTGCGGCGGCGGCCGACGCGGCAGCCGAGGTGGTCAGGAAGTCACGGCGAGAAACCATAGGGCCTCCAGGCTGGAGGCATCATACAGGGGGTGGGGGCTGGGGGCCAGGGGCGTGGGGCGTGGGGCGTGGGGCGTGGGGATTGTGGCTCACACGTAGAAGCAAGAAGCAAGAAGTAGTCACGCCGTCACGCTGGCTGGAAACCGTGCCGGCCCGGCCAGCCACGGCGGGGCTGTGAACCCGTCTGCGCTACGACACGTCGAGGAGACGTACGAGGTGCGCGGCGGCGACCTCCGCGCCGTTGGTGGCGGGTGACGCGGGTGGGGCCGGCTGGCTGAGGAGGGCGTCGAGGTGGGGCGCCCAGCGGCCGGCGTGGAGATCGTCGTGGCCGATGTACCGGCAGCGCAGGACACGCGGCATGGCCTCGACCAGCACCGGGTACTCCGCGAAATCGCCGCGCGAGGTGTAGAGCAGCGCCGTGCCGTTGGCGACGCACTCGGCGATGATGCCGTAGCCGGGCTTCGTCACGACGACATCCGCGGCCCTGACCAGATCCTCGTAGCGGAAGCCCGCGCGGTACAGTTCGCGATCGTCGAGCAGCACCAGTCCCGGCGGCGGCGGCCCGTCCCACCCCAGGGCGTGGCCCGTGGTGACCACCGTGCAGCCCGGCATCGACCCCAGCGCCGCGAGATCGAGGTCGGCAATGCCGAGGCCGCCGAACGACGCGAGCACCAGGCGACGGTCCGCCGGCACGGCCAGGAACGCCCGGACCTCCGCACGCGCCTTGGTCGCGTGGCGCGCGACAAGCGGCACCTCCGTGATCGGGCACGTCCAGCCGCCGAATCCACCCCACATCGGCAGGCGCAGGGCGGCCGAGATGTGCGCCTGCGCGGCCCGTATGACCGGCACGACGTGCGGCGCCTCACGCATCAGCGCCGGGTACCCCTCGTAGATCCAGTCCCAGGTGAAATTGCCGAAGGCCACGGACGGCACACCGGCCCGGTGGGCCGCTTCGAAGGCCAGCGGCGGCAGGTCGGCCACCACGAGTGAGGCGCCCAGGGCCCGCAGGGCCGCCGCCTCGTCGTCGGCGCGCTGCCCGAACGCGGCCTCCTCGTAGAAGGCCGCGGCGGCGCGGGTGGTCGCGTCGATATCCTCGTGCAGGCTGTCGCGCTGGATGACGCCGACGTCGGTTGTGACGGACGCTACCTCCGCCGGCACGCGCAGCGTCACGTCGAAGAGCCATCGCGCGGCCGACGTGCGCACGGCCAGGCGTGCCTGGGGGAGGACCGCGCCAAGAGCGTTGATGACTTCGATCACGCGCGAGGCGTGGCCGAAGCCGTGACCGGAGATATAGAACACCACGGCCGGCCCGTCGGCCCGCCGGCCCGGCCCGGTGCCCGTCACACCCGGCGCGCCCTGGACGGCGTGACCGTCTCCGGGACCTCTTCCGGCTCGGGCTCCGTCGCCGGTTCGATCTCCGCTCCCGCAGCCGGCGCAGCCCCTTCGGGTCCCGGGGTCGCTGTGGCGATGTCGGCGGCGGCCTGGGGCGGTGCCTCGGCCGGTGGGGGCGCCGGCAGGGCCAGCGCCAGCACTTCGTCGAGGTGTTTCACCGGCACGAACGTCATGTCCTTGCGGACTTCTTCCGGCAGCTCCGCCACGTCGCCGGCGTTCAGCTCGGGGAGCAGGAACGTCGAGATGCCGTAGCGGCGCGCGGCGAGCGCCTTCTCGCGGATGCCGCCCACGGGCAGGACGGCGCCGCTCAACGTGATCTCCCCGGTCATGGCCACGTCCGGACGCACGGGCTGCCTGCGGATCGCGGACAGGATGGCGGTGGCCATGGTGACGCCGGCTGACGGCCCGTCCTTCGGGATGGCGCCCGCGGGGACGTGCACGTGCAGGTCGTTCTTCTTGAAGGCGTCGTTCGCCAGCCCGAGCTCGGCCGCATTCGACCGCAGCAGGCTGACGGCCGCCCGCGCGGATTCCTGCATCACGGTGCCCAGGTGGCCGGTGAGCGTGATCTGGCCGTGGCCCGCCGGCATGGCGGTGGCTTCGATAAACAGCACGTCGCCGCCACTCTCGGTCCACGCCACACCCGTGGCGACGCCGGGGCGCGAGACGCGGAACGGCACATCGCGCTTGAACCGGGACGGCCCGAGGAACGGCGGCAGGTCCGGCGCGTCCACCGTCGCCACGACCCGTCCCTCGGTCAGCGTGGACGCGTCCACGCTGCCGGTGGCCACGCGCGCGGCCACCTTCCGCGCCAGCGTGCCCAGGTGGCGTTCGAGGTTGCGCACCCCGGCCTCGCGCGTGTATTCCCGGATCACCTGCTGCAGGGCGTCGTGGGTGATGTCCACCGACCCGGCCGGCAGACCGTGCTCGGACAACTGGCGCGGGATGAGGTACTGCCGGGCGATGTGGTGCTTGTCCACGTCCGTGTAGCCCGCCAGTTCGATGATCTCCATGCGGTCGAGCAGGGCGCGGTGAATCGTGCCCAGCTGGTTCGCCGTGGCGATGAACAACACCCGCGACAGATCGGTAGTGACCTCGAGGTAGTGGTCGCGGAACGAGTGGTTCTGCGCGGGGTCGAGCACCTCGAGCAGCGCGGCGGCAGGGTCGCCCTGGTAGCCCGCGCTGATCTTGTCGATCTCGTCCAGCATGAAGACCGGGTTCATCGACCCAGCCTGCTTCAGTCCCTGGACGATGCGCCCGGGGATCGATCCGATGTAGGTCCGGCGGTGGCCCCGGATTTCCGCTTCGTCACGGACGCCGCCGAGCGAGATGCGGACGAACTTCCGGTTCATCGCCCGGGCAATCGACTGGCCGAGCGACGTCTTGCCCACGCCGGGCGGCCCGACGAAGCACAGGATGGGGCCGCGCAGGTCGCCCTTGAGCTTGCGCACCGCGAGGTATTCGACGATGCGGTCCTTCACCTTCTCGAGGTCGTAGTGGTCCTCGTCGAGGACGCGGCGTGCCTCGATGGGATCGAGGCGGTCCTCGGTGGCCGCCGACCAGGGCACCTCGAGCAGCCAGTCCAGGTAGGTCCGGATCATCTGGTACTCGGGCGACGACGCGGTCATGCGCTCGAGGCGTTTCACCTCGCGTTCGGCGGCCCTGGCCGCGTGCTCGGGCAGCTTCGCGGCCTCGATCCGTTCGCGGAGTTCGTCGGTCTCCTCGCCCTCGGACTCGCCCAGTTGCTCGCGGATGGCCTTCAGCTGCTGCCGGAGGTAGTACTGGCGCTGGGCGTCGCTCATCTCCTCCTGGGTTTCCGACTCGATCTTGCCCTTGAGCTCGAGCAGCGAGACCTCGCGGCCCAGGGTCTTGGCCACCGTCCGCAGCTTGGCCACCAGGTGCTCCTCCTCGAGGAGTTTCTGGCGGTCCTCGGCGCGCGTGTCGAGCATGCTGGCCACGACGTAGCACAGCCGCAGCGGCACGTCGATGCCGGCCAGCATGGTCTTGAGGTCCTGCGGCATGGCTGAGGTGACCGCCATGGCGCGTTCGCCCAGTTCGTGGATGCGGCGCACGTAGGCGTCCGCTTCGAGGCTCGGGGTCTGATCGTCGGGCCAGGCCTCGACGGCGGCCTGCAGCGTCAGCCCCTCGCGGGTGACTTCCGTGGCCTTCGCCCGCACCAGTCCCTCAACGATGATGTGCATCGCGCCGGCGACCTTGGCCATCTGCCGGATGACGCACACGGTACCGACCCGGCGCACGGCGTCGGGCCCCGGGTCCTCCACTTCGCCAATCTGCTGCACCAGCAGCAGCAGCCGGTCCCCTGACAACGCGCGGTTGATCGACTCCACCGACACGGGCCGGTTGGCGGCGAGCGGCTGGACCGTGAGCGGGAAAACGATCGCATCACGCAGCGGCAGCACGGGGAGCGTGGACGGAAGCTGGGGGATGGGCGTGACGGACGGCACGGACGGGACGGAGGTATCGGACATGGCTGGCGCCTCAGCGGGGCATTCTAC
>CAYNDV010000020.1:32401-48443 GCA_964396055.1 uncultured Vicinamibacterales bacterium
GACGGTGAAGACCGCCGCGTCGGACCACCGCTTGTCGGCCATGAGGCGGTTGTAGGTCTCGCGGTCCTTGATGGGCGTGCCGTCCATGGCCTGGATCACGTCACCAACGGCGAACCCCGCGGCCGCGGCGATCGAGTCCTTGGGCACGTCGATGACCTCGAGCGGGAACTCGCCCTTGCCGTCGCGCGTCGAGAAGCCCACGCTCGGGTAGAGCGCGTCGGTCTCGGCCGGCAGGCCCCAGATGAAGTCGGCGTAGGACGCCTGCACCGACGCCACGGCCTTGCCCTTCGCGTCGGCGACCGAGATGGGGATGACCGACGCCATCTTCCCGTCGAACCACAACGCCGCCTGGCGCTGGATGCCGAGGTTGTAGGCCACATGGCCAGACCCGATGAGCACCACCATGATGCTCTTCGGGCCGCCGTGGGCCTTGAGGGCGTTGACCGCGTTGTAGGCCATCGAGGCGTCCCACGTGCACTGCGCCGCGAACATGCCGTCGAACATCTGGCCGCTCATGGTGTGCATGAGGTTGTCGCTGCCCGCGAAGAACGCCTTGAACAGCTGCTTGTGCTCCTCGTTGGTGAGGTCCACCTTCGGGGGGATGCGGGCCGCCTCCTCGGGCGTGAGGTTCTGGAATCCCTTCTTGCGCACGGCGCTCACGACCTCGCGCGGCGTGTTCACGCCGAACATCTTCATGCGGTGATCCCGCGCGAAGACGAAGATGTCGCGGTAGTAGTCCCAGTGGTAGCCCCAGTTCTTGTACCAGCGCGACTGCGTGACGAAATCGCCCTCGCTCTGCGCCCCGCCGTTCCACAGGTCGAGGGAGGCCTGTTCGGTGTACGGGTACATCTCGAGGCCGATGAGGACGTCGCGGCCGCGCGCCTGCAGGGCCCGGATCACCTGCAGCTGCGCCCGGTGGAAGAAGATGTCCGTGTGGCTCTCACCCACGAACACCACGCGCACGTCGTCGAGGCGGGCCGCCATCTCGGCGGGCGTGATGGCGTCGCCGGTGCGCGTGTCGGTGATCGTGTCGAGCACCACCGCCGCCTCCCGGGTCCTGCGGGCGGGATCGCCAATCTGCAGCTTCCAGTGTTCCTGGGCCGCCGCCACCGACGGGGCCGCCACAGCCAGGGCGATCGCGACTGCTGCACAACGTCGTCTCATGCTCGATTCCTCCATCAATCCACGTCCGGCTGACCTGTCCCGAGCGAAGTCGAGAGAAGCCGGACGCCACGAACGCCACACGTCCGGCTGAAGCCGGACGCCACGAACGCCACACGTCCGGCTCAAGCCGGACGCCACGAACGCCACACGTCCGGCTCAAGCCGGACGCCACGAGATACCTATCGTTCCGCCAGCGTGACGTCGAGCGTCAGGTCCCCGGCCCCACGCGTGATGACCACCTTCACGGTCTGGCCGGGCGTGAGGCCGCGCAGCACGCCGGCGTACTCCTGCAGGTTCGCCACGGCCTTGCCGTCGATCTGCTTCACGATGTCGCCTTCCCTGATGCCGGCTTTCTCGGCCGGCGATCCCGGCACCGTGCCCGAGACCCGGACGCCAGGGCCCTGGAACGCGAAGTCCGGCACGGTGCCCAGGCTGACGCGCCGGGCGGGCGCCGCCCCGGATGGGGCCGCCGGGGTCGGCGAGGGCGCGCCCGTCGCGGGCTTGATCAGGTTGGTCATCGGCTCCGGGCGCTCGGCCAGGTAGGCGAAGGCCTCCCGGGCGACCGCCGCCACCTTCACCAGGCCCGCCAGGTCGATCTTGTCGGCCGTGTCGGATGGGCGGTGGTAGTCCGCGTGCGGCGACGTGAACAACTGCACCGCCGGGATCCCCTTCTCGATGAAGCTCACCTGATCCGACGATTCGATCGACTCGGCGACGTTGCGGCTCTCGACGCCGGTCACGAAGCCGGCGCCCCGGAAGATGTGCTGCCACTCGGCGGCGGTGCCCGTGCCCAGCACGGTGAGCTTGTCCGTGCCCAGGCGGCCCACCGTGTCGAGGTTGATCACGCCCCACGTCCGGTCGAGCGGGAAGGGCGGGTGCGCGGCGTAGTGCTTCGATCCCAGGCGGCCGGCCTCCTCGCCCGTGAACGCCACGAAAACCAGGGTGCGGGGCGGCCGCTCGCCGCCACCCATGGCGCGGGCGAGTTCGAGCATCACGGCGACGCCGCTGGCGTTGTCGTCGGCGCCCGGGTGGACGCGCCCTTCCTCACCCTTGCGCACGTCGGGCCATCCGAGGCCGAGGTGATCGTAGTGGGCCGTCAGCAGGGCGCTCTGGCCCTTCCAGTCCTCGCGCGTGCCCGGGATGATGCCGACGACGTTGACGACGTCGCGGGGCTGGCCGTCGGCCGTCCGGTCGGCCCGGAACCGCTGATAGTAGGTGCCGTTGTCGCCGCCGGGCTGCAGGCCAGCCTTCCTGAACTGGTCGGCGATGTAGGCGGCGGCCTTCTGTTCGCCGGCGCTGCCGAGCCCGCGCCCCTGCAGGTCGGCCGACGTGAGGAACGCCACGTGGGCGCTCATGGCCTGCTGCGAGAAGACCGGCGGCAGCTCGGCGAGGGCCTTGCGCGGTTCGGGCGCCAGCGGCGGCACCGCGGCCGCCCGCTGCGCGGCCGGCCGGAGATCCACGACCAGCGGCGAGTCGGACTGCCGCCACTGGCCCTTGATGATGTTCGCCGGCTCGTCGCCCTCGAACCCGAGGTACGAGTACTTGCCGTAGTGCGGCAGCTTGCGGCCGAGGCCGGGAAACGCCGCCGCCGGGTCGACGGTCAGCAGGCCGATGGCCTTCTCCTGGCTGCCGGGGTGGCGCACGACCACGACCAGCGTGTGGCCGGCCAGGGCCATCTTCTCGCCGTCGACTTCGACAGCCGTCGTCGTCGCCGTCAGGCCCTGGGCAGCGCCGAGGACGCGGCCCGCGAGGCGGTTCTGCCGGCCCGCGATCCAGACGGCGCGATCCGCCGGCAGGTCCGGGGTTTCGCTGTCGAGGCGGAACTCGATGGCATGGGCGTCACTCTGCCATCCCGCGAAGAGCGCGCGCCAGGCGTCCAGTTCCGCCGCCGGTGCAGCGGACGGGAGGATGGCGAGGATCCGGGGCTCGCCGAAGATCTGGCCGATCGACGGTGGCGTCTCGCGGGGATCGAGGCGGCGGAAGACGTCGAACCGCGGGTCGACGTACAGCGCCAGCGGCGCGGACTCCACCCTGATCGAGAACGGCGCCTGGGCCTTGTCCAGCCGGACCATCGTTGTCGTGGCCCCCTGCGCGGTCTGCACCACCACCGGCACGTCCACGATGAAGGGTGCCCCGGGCTGCGTCTGCTGCAGCAGGCCGTCGACGACGAACGCGGCGCCGTCGGCGCGGACCGATCCCGGCCCGGCCTTCACCTCGAGGACGGGCGCGCCCGCGCGGGTCACCAGGTCGGAGAACAGCCAGTCCAGGGGCTTCCCGGAAACCGATTCGGCAATGCGCTGAATGTCCGTGAAGGAAGCGCGCCGGCCCTTGAACTCGCGGGCCAGCCGGGCGACGGTCGTACGGAACGCCTCATCGCCCATCGTGCGCCGAAGCTGGTGGAACCCCATGAGCGACTTGCCGTACCCCACGGCTTCGGTGGCGGCGCTGAACCGGTTGCGGAACTCCGACAGGGGGAAGTCGCGGCCCGTCTTCACGTAGTCGCGGTACTTCTGCAGCGTGGCGCGCCGGTACTCGTCGCCGGCGCCGCGCTGTTCCTGGATCAGGTGGTCCGCCATGTAGGCCGTCAGGCCCTCGCACCAGTTGCCCGAGTCGTAGTCGACGAAGACCGAGTTGCCCCACCAGTTGTGCAGGATTTCGTGGGGGTAAGACGAGGTGAGGATGAAGGGGAAGCGGATGACCTGCGAGCCCAGCAGCGTGAAAGTGGGCATGCCATACCCGGTTTCCCAGAAGTTCTCGACGAGGGCGAACTTGCCGTACGGGTAGGGCCCGATGAGGCTGCGGTACATCTCGATGTACTGCGCCGTGGCTCCCAGGTACTTGTTGGCGAGCGACCCGTCGGGCTGGCGCAGGTAGACCAGGGCTTCGACGGCGCCGGCCGAGTCCCGGTAGACGTGGAGCGGGCCGCCGACGAGGTAGATCTCGTCCATGCGGCCAGCCGAGTCCCAGCGGGCGTGGCCGGAGGCGTCGCGCGACGTGCCGTTGCCCTGGCTGATCAGGTGCCAACCTTCGGGCGCGGCGGCCTCCATCGTGAAGGTCACCAGCTCGTCGCCGAACCGCGGGTGCCAGAAGCTGCTGGCCGCCAGGTACACGCCGTCCGGGCCCACGAGGCCGATCGTGTCGCGGAAGCCCCGCGTGTACTCCTCTTTCGGGTCGGACAGCGCGAAGTCCATCGGGCCTTCGTAGCCCAGCGTCGCCGAGGCCGCCGGGGCCGTGAAGCGATACCGCTTGAGCGGGGTCCGGGCGCTCGTGCCGGCTCCGAAGGCCGCGTCCACGTCGCCCAGGGCCACTTCCTCGACGGCCGGTTCGGCGCGCGTGATGCGCAGGCGCGCGTTGAGGAGGAACGTGCTCGGCGGCGCGGCGTCTCCCGAGGGCCATGTGATCGTGTCGGTGACAGCCAGTTGGTGCGTGGCCGGCACCAGGGTGACCGACAGGGCGTGGTGGGCCACGCGGTCGGCCGCGGGGGCCGAGGCCCGTGGCGCAGCGGCCGCGAGCGACAGACCCACGAGCAGACACACGGCGAGACGCAGGCGTCGGGACATGAGAACTCCGCCGGGGAGGGGGCCCAGAGCGTGTTTCGGGGCCGGTTGCCCGGCTCCTCCATCGTATACTGACAGCCTGCGCGCATGAGTACCCAGCTGCCCGCCGCTCCGCCGCCCGCCTCGCATGCTCCGCTGCCGCGGTGGGTGCGGATCGCCGACGGCCTGACGCTGGCCATCCTGGCGGTGGGCCTGGCGGTGGCGGTGTTCGGCGGGTTCCGGATCCGGTTCGATGAGGTGCGCGTGTCGCTGATGTCCGCGCCGCGCATCCTGCTGCTGGCCGCCGTCGTGGCGGCCGCGCGGCACCTGCTGGTGCGGCGGGACCCGCTGCACGGGCGCGCGTGGCGGATGACGACGGCCCTCTGGCGCGACGAGGCGCTGCGGGCGGTGTGGCCCGTCTGGGCCTGGTCCCGCGCCACGATCCTGCTCGTGGGCTTCCTGGCGGTGGCCACCATCGGGTTTCCGACCGCGAAGGCGCCGTTCCGGGTCTACCACAACGAGCTGCTGAACCTGCCGGCCCGCCTCGATACGGGCTGGTACTTCTCCATTGCCACCGAAGGGTACACCTGGTCGCCCGAGTACCGCGGGCAGCAGAACATCGCGTTCATGCCGGCGCTGCCGATGCTGATGCGCGTCGGGGGCAAGCTCATCGGCGATCACCCGCTGCTTGCCGGGCAGATTATCGTGCTGGTGGCATGCCTGTGGGGCTTCGTCTACGTGTACCGCCTGGCGCGCGACCTGCTCGGCGATGGTGAGCGGGCCGGCGTGGCGGTGGCGCTGCTGGCGGCCTACCCGTTTGCGATCTTCCTGGGGGCCGTCTACACCGAGTCGTTGTTCCTGCTCTCGGCGGCCGGTGGGTTCTACCACGCCCGTCGGCGCGAGGTCTGGCCGACGGCGCTGCTGGCGGCGCTGGCCGGCTTCGCCAGGCCCAACGGGTTCCTGCTGAGCGTGCCGCTCGGCGTGCTCGTCCTGACGCCCGCGCTGCTGCCGTCGTGGTCTGCGTGGCGGACCTGGACGCCCCGGTCGGTCGGGCGCGCCCTGCGCGACGCGTGGCCGATGCTGGCGGCGGCGGCGGCGGCCGTGGTGGGCGTGCTGGTGTTCAGCGCCTACGTGTACGCGTTGACGGGGCGGCCGTTCACCTGGCTCGAGTCCCACGCCGCGTGGGGCCGCACGTTCACCAGCGCCACGGACTTCATCACCGGGCCCTACAACGAGATGGAGCGGCGGGGCGTCTACGGCTTCGTGCGGTCGCTGCCGATCGACTCGCTCAACGGCCTCGGCGCGCTGCTGGCGCTGGTGGCGGTCATCCCGGTGACGCGGCGCTGGGGGCCGGCGTACGGCGTGTTCATCCTGATCAACCTGCTGCCGCCGCTGATGGTCGGGGGCTGGTTGTCCATCGGGCGGGTGAGCCTGGGGATGTTCCCCGTGTTCCTGTGGCTCGCGACGGTCATCCCCGTGCGCCACCGGACGCCCTGGCTCATCACGTTTGCGGCCCTCCAGGCCCTCGGGGCCGTCCTGTTCTACACCTGGCGCCCCTTCATCTAGTCCCGGGCTTCAGCCCCTGGCCCCTGGGCCCTTCGCCTGAACGTCCCACCAGTCCACGGTCATGCGCTCCGGGCGGCGCATCGTCCACGCGGATGCCGCGCCGGCCAGCGCTCCGGCGCCGACGGCCGCGGCCAGGCCGAGGGTCGGCGTCGCGGTCGTCGCCGCGAGCAGGATGGTGGCCCAGGTCACGGCGTAGAGCCACGACGGCAGATCCACGAACTCGAAGCCGATGACGACGGGCATGACGGCGAGCGTGCGCCCGCGCGGGTGCAGCGTCAGGGCTGCGGCCGCCACGCCGGCGGCGCCGCCGGCGGCGCCGAGCAGCCCCGCGCCGGACCAGGGGGTGGCGGCGATCTGCGCAAGGGACGCGGCGGCGCCCGAGAGGAGCCAGAGCGCCGCGAACCGTCCCCGGCCCAGCCGGTCCTCGACGGCGGGGCCGAAGAGCCAGAGGGCGGCGAGGTTGGCGGCGAGGACGATCACGCCGGGGGAGAGCGCAAGCGAGAGGGCCACGCCCGTCCACGTCCACGTCAACGGCGCGGCGCCGTACCCCGCGGGGACCGACTGGATCGGCGTTGTCGCCGCCACGACGGCCGCCGCGGCCTGCGCCAGCAGGATCCCGGCGACCACGCGCGGGCGCGTGCGCGTCGGTACGAGGTCGCACAGCGGGATCATGCGAGCAGTATAGCAACGCGCTGGTCCGCCCCGGCCTTGCAGGTATAATCGAAAGTCTTGACCAGCACGCGGGAGCGACGGATCGGGGCCTGGCGCCTGCGGTGTGCGCCGCGCGGGCCGGATCGCGCCGGGCTGTGCCGACGGGGAGTGCGACTGTGACCTGCACGCATTGCGGCACCGAGATTGCCGGGAACGCGCTCATCTGCTATCGGTGCGGGCGGCCGACGGCCGCGCCTGCGGCCGCGGGGGGCGCCGCCGCTGACGGGCGGCGCGGCGGGTGGGTGTCGGTGGTGGCCGCCGTCGTGCTGGTGGTGGCGGCGCTCTTCATGGGACAGAGCACGTTCGGCCAGGTGCCGCGGGAAGTCTCGTGGGTGCTGGGCGGCCTTGCCGCGGTCGTGCTCGCGTGGCGGATCTGGAGACGGAGGCGGACATGATCCAGGCGAGGATCGAGATCACCGACGCGGCCGGCCGGCGCACCATGCCGCTGACGCTGCCGTTGACCACCATCGGCCGGCGCGCCGAGAGCGACGTGAAGCTCTCGGGCACCGACGTGTCGCGCGAGCACGCGGAGATTGCCCGGGAGGGCGAGCGGTTCATCCTGCGTGACAAGGGCTCCCGTTTCGGCACCTTCGTGAACAACGAGCAGGTGGTGGAGCGCGTCCTGGAGTCCGGCGACGTGGTGAAGGTGGGGCAGAGCGGCGGGTGCCAGCTGGTCTTCAGGCTGGACGAGGCCGCCAGCACGCCCGCCGAGCGGACGGCGACCTCGGTGGCCGGCGACCTCCGCCAGGTGGCCACGCTGCTCGAGGGCCTGCGGGCGCTGGGCTCGGGCCGCGTGCTCGACGAAGTGCTGGCGATGGTCATCGACTCCACCATTGCGGTCTCGGGCGCCGAGCGCGGCTTCATCATGCTGGCCGGCAGCGATGGCCGCCTCGAGTTCAAGATGGGACGGGCCAAGGGGCGCATCACCCTGCCCGGCCGCACCTTTGAGACCAGCCGCAAGATCCCCGAGCAGGTCTTCGAGACGGGCGAAGCGCGGATCGTGGCGGACCTGCTGGACGGCGACCTGGCGTCGGCGCACGTGGGCACCGTGGCCCTCGGCATTCGCCACGTCATGTGCGTGCCCCTCGTGCTGGTGCGTTACGTCGAGCGGGCCGAGGCGTCCGATGAACAGAAGCGCATCGGCGTGCTCTACCTGGACAGCCGCGAGCGCGGCGCGCTGCTCTCGCCGGTGACGCGGGGGGCCCTCGAGACGCTGGCGACCGAGGCGGCCGTGGCCATCGAGAACGCGCGGCTCTACCGCGAAGCGGCCGAGAAGGCCAAGCTCGAGCACGAACTGAAGATCGCGGCGGCGATTCAGCAGGGCCTGATGCCGGCCCCCGAACGCAGCGGCCCGTTCTACCAGGGCGCCGGCACGACGGTGCCGTGCCGGGCGATCGGCGGCGACTTCTTCGAGTACGCGGACCTGCCGGACAACCGCGTCGGCTTCGCCCTCGGCGACGTGTCCGGCAAGGGCGCGCCCGCGGCGCTGCTCACGGCCATCATCCAGGGCATGTTCACGGTGCAGTCGGGCGCGACGGCGAGCCCGGCCGACACGCTGGGCCACATCAACCGCGGCCTGGTGCGCCGGGCGGTCGAATCGAAGTTCGTCACGATGTTCTACGCGTCGCTCGGGGCCGACGGGACGCTGCAGTACTGCAACGGCGGGCACAACGCGCCGTTCCTGGTGCGCGCCGACGGGGTGCAGCGCCTCGAGAAGGGCGGCATGATCCTCGGCATGTTCGAGTTCGCGCCCTACGAGGAAGACGCCGTGCGCCTGCAGCCGGGGGACACGGTCGTGGTGTTCAGCGACGGCGTGTCCGAGGCGGCGAACACCGCCGGCGATGAGTTCGGCGACGAGCGGATCCAGGCGTTCCTCGAGTCGCACCGGGGCGCGGCGCCGGCCGAGCTGCGCGACGGGCTGGTGGCGCGTGTCCGCGAGTTCGCGGGCGAGGCGCCGCAGGGCGACGACATCACCGTGCTGGTCGTGCGGTATGCCGGCTGATCAGGCGGCCCCGGGGCCCCGGCGCCGCTGGCGCGGGCCCCTGCTGACGGCGTGCGCCGCCTTCATCGTGTGGCACGCGATCTTCGACGTCACGATCGATCGGGCGATGAAGGCCTACGTGGCGGCCAGCGCCCGGCACCGGGACGGGGCCGGCCCGGCCGTGGACATGCGCGCGTCGATGGCCGACGCGCGCCGGCGCGGCGCGCTCCGGGGCTTGGCCGGCGCCGGCGCGGTCATGGTCCTGTCGGGGGCTGTCGCGGGCGTGCGGCGGTCGGCCCGCCGGCCCTGACTACCGCGCCAGCCGCCGCTCGATGGCGGGCAGGGCGTCCATCAGCACCGTTCCCACAATCTCCAGGCTGCGGGCACTCACCTGGTCGAGCGTGTCGCCTGCGGTGTGCCACACGGCGTAGTCCAGGTCGATGATGTTCACGGCGGGGATGCCCGCGCGCAGGAAGGCCACGTGGTCGTCCTCGACCGGCATCGGGTCGTCGGGGAAGTACCGGCCGTAGCCCAGGGTGCGCGCCGACGTCCAGATGGCGTCGGTCATCCACGGTGTCGACATCGATTCGCGCCGGATGTTGAGATCGCGCTCCCCGATCATGTCCACCAGGATCATGCCCTTGATGGACGCGAGGGTGCCCGCGCGCCGGGCCGCGTCGACGTAGTAGCGACTGCCGTAGGTGTGGTCGGTGCCGGTCCAGTCGATCACGGCCTCTTCGCCGTCGAACCACACCAGTTCGATCGTCAGCGGGTTCTTGCGGTCCTTGAGCACGCGCGCCAGCTCGATCAGGAACCCCGTGCTCGACCCGCCGTCGTTGGCGCCCACGAACCGGAACGCCTTGAAGATCTTGGTGTCGTAGTGGCCGCCGATGACGAGGCGCTCGGGGCGCGCGCCCGGGATGACCACGCGCACGTTCACCATCTTCATGGGGCCCAGCGGCGTGGCGGCGTCGAACGGCTGCTCGAGGGTCTGGAGGCCCAGCGCGGCCATCTGCTGCCGGATGTACTGGCGCGTCTGCTCCAGGGCCGGCGACCCCGGCGGGCGCGGACCGAAACCCACCACCTGGCGCACGTGCTCGAAGGCCCGGGTGCCGTCGAAGGGGGCCGGGCCGGCGGCCTCGGCGCACAGGCTTGTCACCATGACCGACGCCAGGACGCAGACGAGCAGGCAGCGCATGGGGGCATCTTACTCGGGGCCGGGGGCATGGGGCTAGAGGCGGCCGGCGTCAGTGTGCGTGGCGGATGTCGCGGGCCGAGACCATGAAGATGACGTCCTCGGCGATGTTCGTGGCGTGGTCGCCGATCCGTTCGAGGTGGCGCGAGATCAGGATCAGGTCGAGCGCCGGCTCGATGCGGGACGTGTCGGCGAGCATGTAGGAGATCAGCTCCCGGAAGATCTGCGTCTTCAGCGAGTCCAGTTCGTCGTCGCGCCGGCAGACCTCCTGGGCGGCCGCCACGTCGCGCCGCACGAACGCGTCGAGCGCATCGCGGAGCATCTGCTGCGCGATGTCGCCCATGCGCGGCAGGTCGATGAGCGGCTTGACCGGCGGGTGCAGCAGGTAGCGCCGGGCCGCCTCGGCGATGTTCACCGCCAGGTCGCCGACCCGCTCGAGGTCGGCGTTGATCTTCACGGCCGCGAGGATCATCCGCAGGTCGGCGGCCAGCGGCTGCTGGAGGGCCAGCAGCGTGAAGCAACGGTTGTCGATGTCGATGTGCGCTTCGTTGATCGGTTCGTCGCCGGTGCTGACGCGCTCGATGGCGTCGGCGTCGCGCGTGGAGAGGCCCAGGACGGCGCGCCGGACGGCGTCCTCGGCCTGGCCGCCCATCGCCAGCAGGCGGGCCTTGAGTTCGGCGAGCTCCTCCTGGAAATGCGGAACCGATCGTGCGCCCATCGTCATCGGGGACCTCGTGCGGGAACGCCGGCCTCAGTATACCCGACGGCCTTCGCCGGGGGCGGAAACGGCGCTCCGCGTCCGGCGGCGGTGGCGCGGATCGGCCAGGTGCATCGGCTTGCCCAGCTCGGCTTCGAGCGGCGCCAGGTGCCGTTGCGCCGCCCACGACTCGAGTTCGACGTCGCCCCGGGCCACGAGGTGGAGCGACCATTCCCCGGCCCGCTCTTCCAGACGGACGTCGCTCACGAGTTGCGCCCGGCTGCGGTCGAGACCCTCGGCCAGGCGCACCATGGCGGCCAGCCACCGGACGGTCCTGCGCGAGGCCCGCGGCAGGGCGGCGAACCCCGGGTGCGACTTCTTGGGCGTGGCGCGGCGGTGGTGGCGCGCGACGAGGGCGATGGCCTCCACCTCGTCCGGGTCGAAGCCCCGCAGGTCGCCGTGTTTGATGAGGTAGTACGAGTGACGGTGGTGCTTCTCGTAGCTGATGTGCTCGCCGATGTCGTGCAGGAATCCGGCGAACTCAAGCCATTCGCGGGCGCGGTCATCGAGGCCGTGCCGGGCGCGCGTCTGGTCGAAGATCGACACCGCCAGGCGCGCGACCTGCTGCGCGTGATCGGCGGCCCAGTTGCACCGCTGGGCGAGTTCGATCACGCTGCGCCGGCGGATGTCTGGATACCGCTCGATGCGCTCGATGGCGAGCCGGTTCCGGCGGACGTAGTCGAGCACCACCCCTTCGCGCAGGGAGAACTCGCAGAGAGTGAGTTCCTCGGCGCCCAACTGCCGCAGGATGACGTCCAGCAGGACGGCGCCCGACACGATGAGATCGGCCCGCCGCGGATCGAGCCCGGGCAGCTTCAGGCGCTGGTCGAGGGACAGGGCGGCCAGGTCGCGGCGCAGGTGCCGGATGGCCTTGGCGCTCACCCGGCGATGATGCAGCCCGCCCTCGTCGGCGGGGCCCCCCGCCAGCGCCAGCTCCCCCAGGCCGAGAATGGTGCCGGACGTGCCGATGACCCGCCGACGGCCGTTCCCGGGCAGGCTCTTCACGTAGTCGCCGAGTTCCGCACTCACGTGCCGCGCCATCCGCCGTTCGTCGTGCGGCGTCAGGGGGTCCGACGCGCCATAGCGTTCGGACAGGCGGATGACGCCGAGGCGGAAACTGCGCGCCTGCTGCGCGCCCGCGGCGGTGCCGCACGTAATCTCCGTGCTGCCGCCGCCGATGTCGATGACCACCGCGGTGTCTGCGCCCACGTCGACGCCGTGCACGGCAGCCCGGTGGATCAGCCGGGCTTCTTCGACACCGGTGATCACCCGCGCCTGGATGCCGGTGTGCCGCTCGATGGCCGCCAGGAAGTCGCCGCCGTTCGCCGCCTCGCGCACCGCGCTGGTGGCCACGGCGACGATCTCGTCCACCCCCCGCGACTCGGCCAGCCGCTTGAATCGTGCCATCGTCTGCAGGCCGGCGGTCATGGCACCCTCGCTCAGGGTCCGGCCCTCGAGGCCGCCCGCCCCGAGGCGGACCATGTCCTTCTCGCGCCCGATCACCTCGAACGCGCCGTCCGGCGCCGTGCGGACGATGATCATGTGGATCGAGTTGGTGCCGATGTCGATCGCAGCGAGTTGCATGAGGTGTGGAGCCCCCGGGCCCGTTCGTGTAACGCCCGTGTGTCCCCTATAATAGTGCTCAACATCCCGTTGCCATGCGCCCGCTTGCCGATCCGTCCCGCATCGCCGATCGCCGCCTCGCGGCGCTGACACGCCAGGTGCCGCAGGCCCTGGCCGGACACCCGGAGGGCGTGCACCAGGCGCGCGTCGCGAGCCGGCGCCTGCGCGAACTGCTGCCGCTGCTGCAGGCGACGCCGGAGGCCGCGCGTTTGAGCGCCAGGGCCCGCCGCCAGGTGCGGCGGCTGACACGGCGGTTCGGCGCCGTGCGCGAACTGGACGTGGCGCTCCTGGCGCTGCGCGACACAACCGTCAGCCATCCCGAGCATGCGGGAGCCGCCGGGCAGGTCGCCGCAGTCGTGGAGGCCGAGCGGGCGGCGGCCGCCGGCCGCCTGTCCGACGCCGTGGAGGACGTCGACCTGATCAAGGCCGGCCGTCGCCTGCTGGCGGCCGCCGATGCGCACGCCGAGCCAGCCCTGCGGCGGACGATCGGCGCGATGCTGGCGGAGCGCCTCGGCCGGCGCGGCGCGGCGGTGCGCGCGGCGGTGGCGAACGCGGGCACCGTGTACGCGCCTGATCGTCTGCACCAGGTGCGGATCGCGCTCAAGAAGTTCCGGTACGCGCTCGAGCTTGCCCAGGACTTCGGGCGCTTCCGCCTCCACGGGTCCCTGGATCGGCTCAAGGCCCTGCAGGACCTGCTGGGGGCCCTTCACGACGACGAAGTGCTGGCCGGCCGCGTGAGGGACTGCGGGGCCGAGGCCTGCGACGAGGAGTCCCGGCGGGCGCTCACCGCCCTGGCGCGGCATCTGGACGAGGAGATCCGCCAGCGCCATGCGGCATTCCTGGCGGCCCAGCCGATGCTCCGGATGGTGTTCCACTGGGCACGGTACGTGCGCCTGGCCCTGTCGGAGCCCGACCTGCGCATGAAGCGCAGCGACGGGCCGACGGGCGGCCGGCGCCTGGCCGGCGAAGCGGAAGCCGCGAGCTGACGCCACGTGAAATCCCTCTACCTCGTCCGCCATGCCACTGCCGCCGATCAGGGCGGGCTGTACCCGACCGACGCGTCGCGCCCGCTGACCGACGAGGGCATCGCGCGCTGGCGGCTCCAGGTGCGCGGTCTCGGCAACCTCGAGGTCGAGATCGACCACGTCCTGACCAGCCCGCTGCTGCGTTGCCGCCAGACCGCCGACCTGCTGGCGGAGGGCCTGGGCGGCCGCGCGGCGGTCACCGTCGTGGAGGCCCTCCGGCCCGGCGGCCTGCTGGACGAGGCCGTGGCCGCCTTGGACGGGTGCCGCCAATCCCGCGGGGTCGCCCTGGTCGGGCACGAGCCGTCCATCGGTCAACTGGCCGCCCTCCTGCTGGGCGCGCACGCCTCGATTCCCTTCAAGAAGGGCAGCGTCTGCCGGATCGACGTGGTCTCCCTCCCGCCTCGCGGCGCCGGGACGCTGGTCTGGTTCCTCCCGCCGAAGGCCCTGCGCGCCCTCGCGTGAAAAAGGGGCCAGGCCCCTTTTCACTCCGCCCAACCTGAAAAAGGGGCCTGGCCCCTTTTTCACTCCACGAAACGGTAGCCGAGGCCGACGAGGGTTTCGATCTGGTCGCCCGCCTTGCCCAGTTTGCTGCGGAGGCGGCCGACGTGGACGTCGACCGAGCGGGTCTCGACGTGGTGGGAGAAGCCCCAGACCCGCTCCAGCAGGCGGTCGCGCGACAGCACCCGGTTCCGGTTCTGCACGAGGCACTGGAGCAACTCGAACTCCCGCCGGGTGAGCTTGACGGGCTGCCCGTCCACCTCGACGGAGACGGCGTCGAAGTCGGCCGAAAGGTGCTGGCCCCGGTACACCGCATCGGCAGGCTTCTGTTCGGCCCCATCCCGCTGGCGGCGGCGGAGCACCGCCCGGACACGCGCGGCCAGTTCCTTCAGGCTGAACGGCTTGGTGACGTAGTCGTCGGCGCCCAGGTCGAGGCCGGCCACGCGGTCGTTCTCGGCTGTCCGGGCGGTGAGCATGATGATCGGGATTGCGGCGGTCTCGGGCTTGCTGCGCAGGATGCGGCAGACCTCGAACCCGCTCACCGTGGGCAGGTTCAGGTCGAGCAGCACCAGGTCCGGCGGGTTCGCGGCCACGGCCTGGATGGCCGCGTCGCCCGTGCCGACGATGTCGACGTCCTTGTGGCCTTCACGCAGCAGCGTGTGACGGATGAGGCCGGCGATGTCCTGCTCGTCTTCGACGATGAGTACCCGCGTATGCGCCATGGCCTGCCAGCGTACACACCTGGCGTTTCCGGGCCGTCACCTGTCTGTTAATTCTCGGTTACGCGGAGGGAAACGCGGGCGGCCGCCGGGTGGCGGCCGCCGTTCACGCGCGGTCCAGCGGAGGAGGAGGGTCAGACCACCGTGCCGTCCGGGACGATCGCGCCCTTCGGGACGACGATGATGCCGTTGCGGATGTAGTAGTGGCCGCCGTCGGCCTCCTGGACGCCCCGCTCGTTGACGAGGCGGACGCCGCGGCCGATGCGGGCGTTCTTGTCCACGATGACGCGGTCCAGCACCGAGTCCTGGCCGATACCCATCGGCACGCCGGCGTCGGCCGGTCCGCGATCGTCGGCCTCGTAGTAGTCCGCGCCAAGCAGCACCGAGCGCGTCACCGTGGCCCGCTCGTCGATGCGACTGCGGATGCCGACAATCGAGTCCCGCACCGTGCACCGGTTGATGTAGCAGCCCTCGGCCACCATCGAGTGATCGATGCGCGCGTCCATGAAGCGCGACGGCGCCAGGAAGCGCGGCCGGGTGAAGACGGGCTTGCGCGCGTCGTGGAACCGGAACGGCGGATGGTCCTGCGTCAACGTCATGTTGGCGTCGTAGAACGACTGGATGGTGCCCACGTCGGCCCAGTAGCCCCGGTAGAGGAAGGCGTTGACGCGGTGCGTGCCGAGGGCGGCGGGAATGATCTCACCGCCGAAGTCGTGGGCGTCGGAGCCGTTGAGCAGTTCGAGCAGCACCTCGCGCGAGAACACGTAGATGCCCATCGACGCAATGAACGGCTTGTCGGGCTGGTACCCCGCGAACGCGGCGCCCGCCGGGATGCTGCGGCCGATCTGCGCCAGGCGGTCCGCGTTCGGCTTCTCCTCGAACCCGACGATCTGGCCGTCGAGGCCGAAACGGAAGATGCCCATCTCGTGGGCCGAGTCGACGGCCACCGGCTGCGCGGCAATCGTGATGTCGGCGCCGCGATCGACGTGGGCGTCCACCATCTCGCCGTAGTCCATGCGGTAGAGATGGTCGCCGGCGAGGATGAGGTAGTAGTCCGCGGCGTAGTCCGCGAAATGCCGCGCGGCCTGCCGGACCGCGTCGGCGGTGCCCTGGAACCAGTTCGGGTTATCGGGCGTCTGCTCGGCCGCGAGAATGTCCACGAACCCGCCGGAGAACAGGTCCATCCGGTAGGTCTGCGAGATGTGCCGGTTGAGCGACGCCGAGTTGAACTGCGTCAGCACGAACACGCGGCGGATGTCCGCGTGCA
>CAYNDV010000021.1:0-46939 GCA_964396055.1 uncultured Vicinamibacterales bacterium
CCGACCGGGCGCGACGGCAAGGTGGCGCTGAAGACGCTCGCGCTCGACAACAAGAAGCCCGAGCCGGAGACGTTCGTCGAGGAGCCGCAGGGCTACGAACTGTCGGCCGACGGCAAGAAGATCCTCTTCCGCAAGGGCCGCGAGTACTACGTCGTCGACGCGGGCGCCAAGGCGCCGGCCGACGTGTCGAAAGCGGCCGTGCCGCTGCGGGACTGGACCTTCAGCCTCGACCCGCGCCTGGAATGGCGCCAGATGTTCACGGAGGCGTGGCGCCTCGAACGTGACTACTTCTACGACCGCGGCATGCACGGCGTGGACTGGAAGGCGATGCGCGCGAAGTACCTGCCGCTGGTGGACCGCGTCACCGACCGGGCGGAACTGAGCGACGTGCTGGCCCAGATGGTGGCGGAACTCTCGGCACTGCACATCTTCGTGCGGGGCGGCGATCAGCGCGACGCCGCGGACGACGCGTGGCCGGCGTCGCTGGGGGCGGCCATGGCCCGTGACGAGCAGGCCGGAGGGTACCGCGTCACCCACGTGATCCGCACGGATCCGGACCGGCCGGAACGCCGGGTTCCCCTGGCACAGCCCGGTGTGGACGTGCGCGAGGGGGATGTCATCGAGCGCGTCAACGGCGTCGCCGCGCTGTCGGCGCCCGACCTCGCGGCGCTGCTGCGGGGTCAGGCCGGCAGGCAGGTGCTGCTGCGCGTGAAACCCGCGTCAGGCGCCGCCGTGCGCGACGTCGTGGTGGTGCCCATCACTGCCCAGGCCGAGGATGACCTGCGGTACGACGAGTGGGAGTACACCCGGCGCCTGGCCGTCGAGCAGGCCGGCCAGGGGCAAGTCGGCTACGTGCACCTGCGCGCGATGGGCGCGGGCAACATGGCCGAGTGGATGCGCGAGTTCTACCCGGTGTTCAACCGCTCGGGCCTGATCATCGACGTCCGCCACAACAACGGCGGCAACATCGACGCCTGGATCCTCGGCCGGCTGCTGCGCAAGGCCTGGTTCTACTGGCAGCCGCGCGTGGGCCAGCCCTACTGGAACATGCACTACGCCTTCCGGGGCCACATGGTGGTGCTGGTCAACGAACGCACCGCGTCGGACGGCGAGGCCTTTGCCGAGGGGTTCCGCCGGCTGGGCATGGGCAAGGTCATGGGTACCCGCACCTGGGGCGGCGAGATCTGGCTCAGCTCGAGCAACATCCTGGTGGACCGCGGCATCGCGACCGCGGCGGAGACGGGCGTGTACGGGCCCGAGGGGCAGTGGCTCATCGAGGGCCACGGCGTCGATCCGGACATCGTCGTCGACAACCGTCCCCACGAGACGTTCACGGGGAAGGACCCGCAACTCGACGCGGCAGTCAAACACCTGCAGGACCTGATCAAGACGAAGCCGGTGCCGGTGCCGCCGCCGCCGCCGTACCCGGTCAAGCGTTGACGGTGCCGGACGGGAGCCGGGGGACGTACCTCCCCCGGCCCGCCCGCCCGGTGAACGTGCCGTGGTCCACGATGACCTCGCCGCGCGAGAGGACCGCCGCCGGCGCGCCGCGGACGACGCGGCCCTCGTAGGGGCTGTAGTCCACCCGCATGTGGAGGTCGGCCGCTGACAGGCTGGCCTCGCGTTCCGGATCCCACAGCACCAGATCGCCGTCCGACCCGACGGCGATCGTGCCCTTGCGCGGCCACAGGCCGAAGATCTGCGCCGGCGTGGTCGAGGCAACGTCCACGAACCGCTGCGGCGTCAGCCGTCCTTCGCGCACCCCCTGCCACAGCAGCAGCAGGCGCGTTTCGATGCCGGGCGCGCCGTTGGGAATCTTCGAGAAGTCGCCCTCCCCGGCTCGCTTCTGCGGCGGGTCGTCCAGGCAGAACGGGCAATGATCGGTGGCCACCACCCGCAGCGCCCCGTCGGCCAGGGCCTGCCACAGGGCCGACTGGTGGGCGGCCGCTCGCAGGGGCGGCGACATGACGAACTTCGCCGCCTCGAACCCGGCGCGTTGGTACTCCTCATCAGACAGGCAGAGGTACTGAGGGCAGGTTTCACCGCAGACCCGCACCCCACGCGCCCGGCCGCGCCGGATCTCCTCGACCGCGTCGGCGCAGGAGACGTGGACGATGTAGACGGGCGCCCCGGCCACCTCGGCGAGGGCGACGGCCCGTCCCGTGGCCTCGGCTTCGGTGCGCGGCGGACGCGTGGCGGCGTGCCACACGGGACCCGTCCGTCCCTCGCGCAGCGCATCCCGCACCAGCGCGTCGATGACGTACCCGTTCTCCGCATGCAGGCTGACCAGCGCACCGTGGTCGCGCGACCACTGCAGCGCCCGGAAGATGGCGCCGTCGTCTGCCATCAGCCGGTCCGGATACGCCATGAACATCTTGAACGACGTGACGCCCTCGTGGCGGACCAGGTGCGCCATCTCTCCGGCGATGCGGTCGTCGAAGGCCGTCAGCACCATGTGGAAGCCGTAGTCGACGACGGCCCTCCCCTCGGCCCGTCGGTGCCAGGCGTCGAGGGCGGCCCGCAGCGCGCCTCCGGGGTCGGGTGTCGCGAAGTCGATGAGGGTGGTGGTACCCCCGTGGGCGGCCGCTACCGTGCCCGTCTCGAAGTCATCCGACGACGATGTCCCGCCCACCGGCAGGTCGAGGTGCGTGTGCACGTCGACGCCGCCCGGCATCACGAGCAGGCCCGACGCGTCGACCACGGTCGTGGCCGGCAGCGACAGGCCACGGCCGATGAGCGTGATGACGCCCTGGTCGAGGTAGAGGTCGGCTTCGTACCGATCGGCCGCGGTCACCACGGTCCCATTGCGGACGAGTGTCGTGCTCACGGACGCCTCCGAATCAGCGGCGCCAGAACGCTGGCGTCAGGATCACGATGAGCGTGTAGAACTCGAGGCGGCCGGCGATCATGACCACGGACAGCGTCCACTTGGCCAGCGCCGGCAGGTGGCCGTAGTTCTCGGCCGGCCCCACCAGGCCCAGGCCCGGGCCGATGTTGAACATGCAGGCGATCACGGCGGTGATCGACGTGAGCACGTCCACGCCCGTGGCCGCCAGCACGACCATCCCGGCGGCGTTGACGATGAGGGCCAGGTAGACGAGATTCAGCAGGCTCTGGATCACCGGCTCGGGCACGACCGAGCCGCCCAGGCGCACGGCGAAGACGCCCCGGCGCTCGACCATGCGCTTGAACTCGCGCGACACCACCTGGGCGAGCAGGACGACCCTGGCCATCTTGATGCCGCCCGCCGTCGAGCCGGTGCACCCGCCGGCGTACATCAGCAGCAGGAGGATGACGTGGGGCAGCGGCGCCCACAGCTCGTAGTCTTCGCTGGCGAACCCCGTGGTCGTGCTGATCGACGCCACCTGGAACGCCGCGGCCCGGACCGCCCGCTCGAGTCCGTACCCGTTCTGCCACGACAGCGACCAGGCGATGGCCGCCGTCGCCAGGACGACGATGGCGGCGTAGGCCCGGATCTCGTAGTCGCGCAGCACGGCCCTCCACTTCCACTCGCGGAAGAACCGGTAGTGCTGGATGAAGCTCATGCCGGAGAGCAGCATGAACACCGTGATGATCCACTCGGCCACCGGGTTCGCGAACCCGCCGACGCTGGCGGTCTTCGTCGAGAACCCGCCGGTGCCCAGGGTGCCGAAGGTGTGGCAGACGGCGTCGAAGGCGCTCAGGCCCGCCGCCATCAGCAGGACGATCTGCACGGCGGTCAGCGCCACGTAGATCTTCCACAACGCCAGCGCGGTCTCGCCGATCCTGGGCTTGAGGCGCTCCGACTTGGCGCCCGAGAACTCGGCCCGGTAGAGCAGCATGCCGCCGTGGCCGACCACGGGCAGGATCGCGATGACGAGCAGCACGATGCCCATGCCGCCAATCCAGTGGGTGAAGCACCGCCAGAACTGCACCGGTTCCGACAACACTTCGACGTCCGTCATGATGCTGGCGCCCGTCGTCGTGAACCCGGACGCCGTCTCGAAGAACGTGTCGGTGAACCCGCCCGGGAAGTGGGGCGTGAAGAGGAACGGCAGGCCCCCGAAGGCCGACGCGGCCACCCACACCACCACCACGAGCAGCAGGGCCTCGCGCTGACCGAGTTCGCGCGGGGCGCGCCGGCAGGCGAGAATCAGGGCGGCGCCGGCAGCCGCCGTCATCGCGGCGCCCTGCACGAGCGGCCACCAGCCGCCGGTGCGCCACGCCAACCCCCACGCCACGGGCACGACCATCGTGCCGGCCAGCACCAGCAGGAACCAGCCCAGCGCACGCAGGATCGCCAGCGGCCGGATCATCAGCCCCTCCGCGCCTCGGCCGCCAGGAACGCCGACTCGAGCTGCGGGATTATGCGTTCGAGCGCGAACACGATCAGCCGGTCGCCGGACTCCACCACGGTGTCGCCCCGGGGCACCACCACCGCACCCGACGCCCGCACCAGGGCGCCGACCAGGGCACCGTGGGGGAAGTTGGCGTGTTTCAGCGGCTTGCCCACGTACCGGCTGTCGGGTGCCGCGAGCAGTTCGATGGCTTCGGCTTCTTCGTCACGGAAGGTTGTCACGGCCAGCACGCGTCCACGCCGCACGAACTGGAGGATGCGGTCAGCCGCCGTCAGGCGCGGACTGATGGTGGTGTTGATGCCGAGGCGCTGGACCATCGACAGGTAGTTCAGCCGGTTGATGAGCGCCACCACCTTGGGCACGCCGAGCCGGCGCGCCAGCATCGACGCGATGATGTTGTCCTCGTCGTCCTTGGTGAGGGCCAGGAAGGCGTGGGCCTCGGCGATGCCGGCCTCTTCAAGCGTCGATTGGTCGGTCCCGTCGGCGTGCAGGATCGTGGTCGTCTCGAGGATGTGCGAGACGCGTTCAGCGCGGCCGGCATCCCGCTCGAAGAGCTTCACCTGCACGTCCTGGGCCTCGAGCAGCTGCGACACGCGGATGCCGAGCTGGCCCCCGCCGAGCACGAAGACGCGGCGCAGCGGCGGCGGCGACGTCAGCCCCATGAACTTCAGCGTCGGATCCAGGCTGGCGCGGCTCGACAGGACGTAGACCCGGTCGCCTTCCCGCAGCGTCTCGGACCCCCTGGGGATGATGACCTGCTGGCCGCGGAAGATCATGACCACGAGCGCGTCGTCGGGCGGTCCTTCCCGGCGCAGCTGCTCGAGTGTCCGGCCCAGCACGGGGCTCCGGGCCTCGAGGTTCAGCCCCACCAGCTGCACCGCCCCGCCCGCGAACTCGTGCATGTCCGAGACGCCCGGGAACCGGATGACCCGCATGATGCTGTCGGCCAGCTCCGTCTCGGGGTGGATGATGAGGTCCACGTGGACGCCCGATCGAGCGAGCACGTGCTGCCAGTGCTCGACCTCGTGCGTCCGCAGGCGCAGCACCTTGATGCGCGCCTGCGATTCCACCTGCGCGATCTGGCAGGCGAGCAGGTTCACCTCGTCCTGGTCGGTGACGGCGATCACCATCTCCGCGTCCGCGATGCCGGCCTCCCGCATCGCCAGCACGCGTGCCGCGTTGCCGGTCACCACCCTGGCGTCGAGCTGTGCGTCGAGTTCCGCGCACCGGGCCGGGCTCGGGTCGATGATCGTGACGTCGTTGCCCTCGCGAATGAGGCGGCGGGCGATGAGCGCGCCCACCTGGCCGCCGCCGGCGATGATGACGCGCATGGTTACGGCCGCGAGCCGCGGGCGCCAAGCCTGGCGGCTTCCTGTGTGATGGCCCCCAGTTCCTTCATCAGATCCTGGTACCGGTCCCAGGCGTCCTGGCCCGGTTTCTGGTCGCCCTGCCCGATCATCCGCGCGATGTTCGACAACTGATCGATCAGCATCGGCTGCGGGTAGACGATGGGCGCCGTCACCAGGCGATCGAACAGCGCCTGCACCGCCTTGACCCTGGCGGGATCGGCCTTCACCCGTTCGCGGGCCTCGGCCAGCGACGCGGCCAGCGCCCGGGCGTCGGCCTGGGCTTCCCGGATCTTGAGGGACAGGTCGAGCTGTTCCTGCAGGTCCGCCGGCGTCACGCCGTCCGCCGCCACGCGCGGATCGATGCGCACCTCGAGCGTGCGCATCTGGCTCCACTCCCCGAGGCTCAGGCGCACCTGATAGGTGCCCGGCACGACAAGGGGCCCGCCCTCGCCGTGACGCAGATCCCACAGGTAACGCGAGTGCCAGGCCTTGCGCGACAGCGGCCGCGCCGCGCCACCCCCGCGGCGCGGCATCATCTGGGGCGCGGCCGTCCCGGGCGCCTGGTCCGGGCCGCTCGTGATCGTGCGGACGACCTTCCCCGCCGCGTCACGGATTTCCAGCGTGAGCGCCTCCTCGGGCTCACCCGCGAGGTAGTAGTCGATGGTGGCGCCCGGCGGCGGGAACTCCGGTTCGCCCGGGTTGCCGGCGCTGGGGGCGTACCGCATCCGGTACGCCGGCCTGGGCTCGAACAGGTACGCCGGCGTCCGGAGGATCGCCTGATGCCGGCGCGCCAGTTGCTGCAGCGGCGTGACGTCGTCCAGGATCCAGAAACTGCGCCCCATCGTCGCCACGACGAGGTCGTTGCGGTGCACGCGGATGTCGGTGACCGGCGTGCCCGGGAGGTTCTGCTGGAACGCCTGCCAGTGCGCGCCGTTGTCGAACGAGACGAACAAGCCGAACTCGGTGCCCGCGAAGAGCAGGCCCTCCTGGGCCGGATCCTCGCGCACGACGCGCGTGGGGTAGTCGGCGGGAATCCCGTTGCCCCCCGACGTGAGCCGCGTCCACGACGCGCCGTAGTCGTCGGTCCGGTAGATGTAGGGCTTCAGATCGTGCTCGCGCAGGAAGCGGTACACCGCGATGTAGGCGGACCCCTTCCGGTGGGGCGAGTCCTCGATGTTCTGCACGCGGCCGCCCGGCGGCAGATCCTTCGGCGTCACGTTCGCCCAGGTCTTCCCGCCGTCGCGCGACACGTGCACCGGCCCGTCGTTGGCGCCCACCCAGAGCACGCCCTTCTCGAGTCGCGACTCCACGGCCGCGTAGATGGAGCTGTAGACCTCTTCGCCCGTGATGTCCCGCGTGATCGGGGTGCCGGGCGTCACCTGCTTGTCGGGCTCGAAGGCGGTGAGATCCGGGCTGATGGTCTCCCACGTCTTCCCCTCGTCGGTCGATCGGTGCAGCACGTGCGACGCCTGGTAAATGGTCTTCGGGTCGTGGGGCGAGAGGAACACGACGGTCTGGCGCGGGAAACGGTACTTGATGTCCTTCGGGTTGTGGCCGTACCGATTCTGCGGGTACACCCAGTAGTGCTGTTCCTGGCCCGTCTCGATGTTGTAACGGCCGACCTCGCCCTTGCACGCGCCCCAGATCACTTTCCCGTCCGGGCGCGGCCAGATGCCGCCGGTCTCGCAGCCCGACGCCTGGAAGAAGAGCTGCGCCGGATGGTCGAATCCCCACGACATCGGCGGCAGGCTCCAGGTCACCAGCGTGCTGTTGTCCTGCTGCGGTGCGTAGAGGCGGTACGGGAACTGATCGTCCACCGACACCATGTAGTACTCGCCGGTGGCCTGGTTGAGGATGCTCGACCAGCTCCGGCCGCCGTCGATGGTGACATTCGCCCCGCCGTCGTTGCACTGGACGGCAATCTGCGGGTTGTCGGGGTTGAACCAGATGCCGTGGTTGTCGCCGTGCGGCGTCGGCACCACCGTAAACGTCTTCCCGCCATCCGTCGACTTGTGGAGGCCCAGCTCGTTCACCCAGACCTCGTGCTCGTTCTTCGGGTTGACGTCGACGTAGTGGAAGTAGAACGGCCGCGCCCGCAGGCGCTGGCTGTTGTTCACCAGCGCCCACACCGCCCCGCCATCGTCCGTGCGGTACAGGCCGCCCTCGGCGCCGGGCGCCTCGATCATCGCGTAGACCACATCAGGCTTGCTGCGCGCCACGGCCAGATCGATCTTGCCGATCAGCCGCTGCGGCAGGCCGCCGCCGAGCTTCGTCCACGACTGGCCGCCGTCGCGCGAGCGGTAGATCCCGCCTTCGCTGGCCGGGCCTCCGCTGATGATGTCCCAGCCCTTGCGGAAGGCCCGGTACATCCCCGCGTACACGACGTCGGGGTTGGACGGATCAACCGCCACCACGCGCGCGCCGGTTTCGCGGTTGACGAACAGGGTGCGCATCCACGTCTTGCCGCCGTCCACCGTCTTGTAGATCCCCCGGTCTTCGGTCGGGCCGAACGGCGAGCCCAGGGCCGCCACCCACACCACGTCGGGGTTCGTCGGGTGCACGGCCACCGACCCGAGCTGGCCCATGTCCCTGAGGCCGACCAGCGCCCACGTCCGGCCGGCATCCGTCGACTTGTAGAGCCCGCGGCCGATGATGATGTTGCTGCGGATGGCCGCGCTGCCGGTGCCGACGTAGACCACGTCGGGGTGCGACTCGGAGACCTCGATGGCGCCAATCGACCCGGTCTCGATCTGCCCGTCGCTCACCGGCGTCCAGCGGATGCCGCAGTCGGTGGTCTTCCAGACCCCGCCCCCCGTCGCGCCCTGGTAGAAGGTGCACGGCTGCTGGCGCACGCCCGCGATGGCCGTCACCCGGCCGCCGCGATGGGGACCGATGGACCGGTAGCGCAAATCGCCATACAGCGCGGGGTTGACGATGACGTTGGGGTCGCCTTGCGCCAGAACGGTGACGGCGCCGGCGCCAGGCGGCAGCGCGGTCCCTGAGAAGAGGCCGGCAGCGGCCGCCAGCGCGGCCAGCGTGAACACGAGGCGGGCGGAAAACGGCAGAGCGGGTGTCCGCAACATGATCGTCCTCTACGGGGAAGCCGGCATCCTCGAACGGCGCCCGGGTCGGGGCGCCATCGGAACCGGGTTGCGGAAGTATACCGCCGGACTAGAATGCGCTCGACACGTCCCGCCCCCGTGACAGGAGGACCCATGCGTCGCGCCATCCCGGTGGTTGCCCTGCTGTTCTTCGTTGCCGCTGCTGCTGCGCCGGGATGCCGGAAGCAGGATTCGGCCCCCGCCCCGCCGCCGCCGCCGTCCGTGGACGCCGCGGCGCTCACCGCGTTCGAGCCGCTGCCGGCGTCCGTGCCACCGGCGCAGGGCACGCCGGCGAAGGAACTGGTCGACCTCGGGCGGATGCTCTACTACGAGCCGCGGCTGTCGAAGAGCCAGACGATTTCCTGCAACACCTGCCACGACCTCGCGAAGTACGGTGTCGATGGGGAACCGACGTCGGACGGGCACAAAGGGCAGAAGGGCGACCGGAATTCGCCCACGGTCTACAACGCGGCGGCGCATTTCGCCCAGTTCTGGGACGGCCGGGCGGCGACCGTGGAGGAACAGGCCAAGGGTCCCGTCCTCAATCCCGTCGAGATGGCCATGCCGGGCGAGGCGCGGGTGGTGGCCGTCCTCGCCTCGATGCCCGAGTACGTCGAGGCCTTCGCAAAGGCGTTTCCGGGCGACCGGCAGCCGATCAGCTACGACAACATGGCGAAGGCCATCGGCGCGTTCGAACGCAACCTGATGACGCCGTCGCGATGGGACACGCTCCTCAAGGGCGACGCAAACGCCTTAACGCCCGAGGAACAACTGGGCCTGCGCACCTTCCTCGACTCCGGGTGCCAGATGTGCCATCGCGGCGCGCTGCTCGGCGGGACCTCCTATCAGCGCCTCGGCCTCGCGAAGGACTTCCCCCGCGCCACCGATCCCGGCCGCATGAAGGTGACCCACGACGAGGGCGACAAGTCGGTGTTCAAGGTGCCGTCGCTGCGCAACATCGAGAAGACGGGGCCGTACTTCCACGACGGCGCCACCGCCACGCTCGAGCAGGCCATCAGCGACATGGGCGCCTACCAGCTCGGTAAGTCGCTCACGCCGGACCAGGTGCGGCAGATTGCGGGCTTCCTGAAGGTGCTGACGGGCACCATCGACCCCGAGTACATCAAGCCGCCCGTGCTGCCGAAGAGCACGGCCAGGACACCGAAGCCGGACGTGAGCTGACGCGGGGGTGGGATGCCGGCCCGGAAGCCGGCCGGCACCCCGGTGCCAGGTCGGAATCCGTCGAGATTCCCCCCGTACGACGTGCCGTACGGCTGACTGCAACCCGGCCCGGTGACATTCTCCCGGCCAGAGGTACTACTACAGCAACGGTGGGCCTCGAAGACGTGCTGCGCGACCTCGCACCCAGACTCATCCGCTATGCCAGCGGGAGGACAGGGGACAAGGACCTGGGTGAAGACGTCGCCCAGGAGGCGCTGACGGCGCTCGTCTGGCGTTGGCGTCAGTACGGACCTCCGGAGTCTCCCGAGGCCTTCGCGTTTGCCATTGCGCGGCGCAGGGCATGGCGGGCGACGGTGAAAAGGCGCCTGCTCGTGCCGCTGGCGATGCTGACGGAGCGTCCGGACACAGCCCGTGGCCCGCACGAGCTTGCCGTGGCAGAGGCCGATGGTCGTGCCGCCCGGCGGGCGATCGCCCGTCTCCCGAGCAGGGAACGCGAGGCCCTGCTGCTGGTCGCGGCGGGCGGGATGCGAACCGCCGAGGCGGCCCGCATGCTGGGTATCGCGGAGTCAGCGTTGAGGATGCGTATGCACAGGGGGCGGCGGCGGCTGGCAGCACTGCTCGGGGGGCGGTATGACACCCAGTCCTGATGGCGAGCCCGACACCCGGGTGGATGACCTCGTGCGCACGGCGTGCGCCGTGCGGCCGGGAGCCGCTGAACGCATCGTCGGCCGTGCGCTCGCGCCCGCGGCGGCCGCCGGCACACGCGCCGCCGGCAGGGGGCGACGGCTGTCGCTCCGCGCGATTCTCGCGGCAGGCGTCGCCGTGCTGCTGCTGGGCGCCGCGCTCAGCTTGCCGTTCCGGCAGGCACCTGAGCCGCAGGCTCAGGCCTCTCCCCGGGGCGCAATGTGGAACGAAGGCCCCGTCATGATCATCGCCGTACCGGGCGACCCCATCACCATTCTCGGCTCGGGTGGGAGTGCGTTGCCCGCACCACGCGGCACGGCGTCAGTGGAACTGCTTGGAGAACCCCGATGATGCGACTGTTGTGCGCCTGTCTCCTGGTGGTCACGGTGACACATGAGGGAGCCGCCCAGAAGGCGCTCGCCAAAGAACGGGTGACGGTGACGTTCAACACCCTGCCTGTGGCGCCCGTCTTCACGGCCCTGGGGCGATCGCTCGGCTACGACGTCAGCGTCGATCCGAACCTGCGTGCGCTCGTCACCTTCCAGGCGGAAAACGTGACGGCGCAGACCGTACTCTCCGCGATCTGCGAGAGCGTCGGGTGCCGATGGCGCCTGGAGGGCAACCGCCTCATCGTCGAGGCCCTCAAGGAAGAGATCACGATCCTGCGCGATCGAACGGACCACGTCAGGCTCACCGGCGCCGTGGGAGTGAGCGCGCCGGCCGCCCGCGGCCTGGACGACGAACTCCCCTTCGACATCACCTGGTCACCCATCGACCTGCGGGCGGCGCTGACCTCCCTGGCCCGTCTGCTCGGGGCCGAGGTGGCCCTGTCGCCGGCACTGGAGGGCCGGCGCATTGCGCTCACCATCAAGTCCGCTTCGCTCCGTCAGGCCCTCGACGCGGTCTGTGCCGTCGCCGACTGCCGGTGGACGCTGGAGGACGAGCCGCGCCGGGCGCTCCGGGTCGCTGTCAGTGGCGCCACCCCCGCCGCCGACGCTGCCGTCGGGGCGCCCGTCACGGGCGCGAACCCGTCGGGCAGCCCGGACGGCCGGTTCGGGGCGTGGCGGCTGACGTCTGTGGCGGACGGGTACCGCCTGTCGGCTCGGATGGGTCGCAGCCCGGAGTCCCATGCCGCCTACATCCGAGGCGGATACCCCGCAGGGTCGGAGGGCATCGATACCGGCGCGGTGGTGAGCTGGACCTGCACACGCGACTCGAAGGGCAACGCCCGCGGGATGGTCTCGGCCGGCTTCAGGCTTCCCATCGCTGACGCCGAGGCGATGCAGGCGGCTCCGGTGCGCGTGACGATGGACGGGCGAACGCGCACCGAGATGTGGACCCGGCGGTGGTCGTTGCTGACGCTGCCGTCCGGGTTCCCGGACAAGCTGGTGAAGGCCACCTCCGCGCAGGTGCAGGTCGAGCCAGCGGGCGCCACCCGTTACAGTCCCGCAGCCGGTTGGATTACGTTGATCTTCCCGGTCGAGGGCTTTGCCGAGGCCTGGTCCCGGATGAGCCTGGCGTGCGGGGGCTTGCGCTAGAACCCCTCGGAGCCGGACCTGACCTGGCGGGAACCGGCCGCCGTCACTGCAGGCGGGAGAGGGTCACGTCCAGGTGGCGGACGCCCCCGTGCGCCTGGTGCCACTGCACCAGGATCGGGCTCTGGTAGGTGCCCTGGACAATCGCGCCCTCGCCCGGGGTGCGGCTGTCGGATACCAGCATGTTCACGGATCGTTTCATCCGCAGCAGGCGCTCGGCCGGCACGGCCATCGCCTTGGCGATCGCCCGCTCGAGAATCGACTCGTGCAGCCCGAGGGCATCGACCACCTTGTTGAGGACCCGGACAAGGTCGTACTTCGCGTAGTCGCGCGTCTTGGCCGGGATGGCCCGCGGGTCGCCAAGGGCGTGGCGGCCCTTCTCGGCCATGAACCGCAGCGGGTTGCGCAGGACGTCCACCAGGTCGTGGCGCATCAGCAGCGTCTCGTACTCGTTGACCGTCAGCCCGGCCTGGCGTTCGCCCGCGGCCAGGTCGAGACGCACGCGCCCCTTGGTGATGTCGTGGTGGCGGATGAGTTCGTTGAGCTGGTCGTAGATGCCCAGGCCGGATTCCCGGAGGTTCACCGAGTCGATCGGGTGTGACGAGACGGGCACCGCGATTGTCGTCCGCGCCACCACCGCTTCTTCGTTGTAGCCGACGATGCTGGTGAACCGGCGGCGCGGGTGGCCCTCGTTGACGCCGTCGAGATCGACGAAGAACGCCGGGACGTGGTGGTTGCGGTACGTCACGCACGCCCGCAGGCCGGCGGCCATGAAGGTGAGGTGCGAGTCCGCATTGCGCGGCTCGACGGCCCGCTGTTCGTCGGAGAGCTCCAGGCGATCCTGCAGCTCGTCGTGCCGGTACCCGGCCCCCTCGGGGAAGACCGTGCGGAAGGCCTCCACGTAGTTCGTGATGCCATCGTCGCGCTGCGTCAGCCGCGCGGCGAGCCCCTGCTCGAGGTACCCCGCCGTCGTGTGGTGCGAGGCGAAGAGGGTGCGGTGGAACGACGAGAGCACGTCGCCGTACAGCTCCGCGACTCGTGCGCGGACGTCAATCGCGTCGAATCGGGCCCTCGGCTGAAGTTCGATCGTCAGTTCGAGTGGCTGGGCCATGTGAGTTTTCTTCGAACGCGTCATCCGGGGCACCAGTGGGCGCAACTGTCGATAATACAACGGGATCGGCGAACACGCCATCCCCTGGCGCCGCCGGCTAGACCGTGACGACCCTGGCAGCCCCGCCAAGCAGACCGACGATTTCCTGCATGTCGCTGACGCGCCCGGCGTGCAGGCGATCGCCGATGCCGAAGTGCGCCACGCACGTCCCGCAGGCGACGAGGTCGACGCCCGCGCCGGCCAGGCCGTCGACGGCGTCGAGGGCAGCGGCGCCCCTGGCGAGCAGTCTGACGCCTGCGTTGTAGAAGATGATCACCTGCGGCTTGGACGGCGCCGCCCAGAGCTTCCGCAGGAAGTTGGCCATCAACGTTGCCCCGAGTTCATCGCTGCCGCGCCCGAGCGTGTCCGACGTGATGAGGTAGACCGTGTGCATGCGTCTGCTCCCGTCCGAGACGGTATCGTGGCCCTTCCTGCTCCTGTCTTCTGTCTTCTGTCTTCTGTCTTCTGTCTTCTGTCTTCTGTCTTCTGTCTTCTGTCCTGTAACCTGTACCCCATGTTCGCCTCGCCCTACAACGACCCGTTCGACGCGTTCACTGCGCTATGGGCCCGGGTGCAGCAGACCGCGCCCGATGGCTTCGATCCCGCCACGGTGGCGCTCGCCACTTCCGACGCATCGGGCCGCCCGTCGGTGCGCATGGTGCTGCTGCGCGGCGTGGGTCGGGATGGGTTCCTCTTCTACACGAACTACGACAGCCGCAAGGCCGCCGATCTCGATGCCAACCCGAAGGCGGCGGTGTGCGGCTTCTGGCACTGGCTGCGTCAGCAGGTCCGGATCGAGGGGCGCGTGGTGAAGGCGACGCCAGGCGAGTCGGACGCGTATTTCGCGTCGCGCCCGCGCGGCAGCCAGATCGGCGCGTGGGCGTCGCCCCAGAGCCGGCCGATCGCCTCCTGCGAGGAGCTCGAAGCCCGGCTGCGGGATGTGGAGCGGCGGTTCGGGGCGGGTCCGGTTCCCCGGCCGGAGTCCTGGGGAGGCTATCGTCTGGTGCCGGACCGCATGGAGTTCTGGGAGGAAGGGCCCTCCCGGCTGCACGACCGCCTGCTGTTCGTGCGGGACGGCGGAGACTGGTCGCGTGTGCGACTGGCGCCCTGACCGTAAGAGCCTAAGAGCACGGCATCTGGCCCGGCCGCTTTTTGTTCGTGGTGGCGCAGAAGGCGGGGTACACCGGTCCGGGTGTCATGGTATGCTCTGATTGGTCAGACCAATCTGGTCTGACCGGACTGCCCCTCGTTCGAGCCCCCTCAGCCCCCTCCGGCCGCCGGTTGCCCTCCTGGGGTGACGCGGCCGATTGCCCGTGTCCCAGTTGCGCCCCCTGTCGGTCCCCTCAGCAGCCGAGGAGGAAGTCGTGCAGATCCGGTACTACATGATCTGTTCGCGGTTCGAGGCGTTGATCGCCTCGCACCTCGAACCCGAAGCCTTTGGCACGTACATGGCCGTCGGCACCAACAAGCTGGCGAGCGGCCACGTGGTGTTCTTCGAGATCGATCCGTCGTTCGCCACTCTGGCGCCGCAGTTCAACGTGGAGGACATCGAGCGGCGCTGCGCGCCCCACGCGGATGGGACGCCGAAACGCAGCAAGTATCTCAGCGTGTACCGCGTGATGGAGTTCCTGCCGCTGTCGGTGTTCGGCGCGCTGTACCTCACCACGCCCGACGGGCGGGTGCTGCGCCTCGATGAGGCGCCGTACCACGAACCGGACAACGAGACGGGCGTCAACCTCTACCAGGAACTCTGCCCGCTCATCCCGATGGTGGTCTCGGGCCTGCCGCCGGCGCAGTTCGCCCGGTTCATCACGAACCCGAAGAACGTCATCAGCGCGCCGCGGCAGTTCTTCGCCGACCTGCGGCTCGACCGCGACGCCCAGGGGCGGCTGGCGCGCTGGCTGCCGTACACCGATTTGGCGCACATCGAGGCCTGCACCCACGAGATCGAGCGGGGCGTGGGCGAGAAGCTCACCAAGACGGTGTCGCGCACGCCGCGTACGCGCGGGTTCTTCCGCACGCTGCGCCGCGGGTTCTTCATCGGGGACCCGACGGGGATGAAGTTCTATCCGTTCCCGTCGCGGGATCACCTCGAGATTCACCACGCGCGGTGGTGGCACTCGGCGTCGGCGCAGTAGCCCGGATGGCCGCCGCGCGCGCGGCGGCCCAGGTCAACGCTCCCCCGTTTCGCCCCTGAAAGGTGTTCTGCCGTGATGCGCAGTCGTGTCTCCTCCTCCCGCCGCCTCCCGGCGGTTGTCCCGCTCGTCCTGCTGGCCGCCTCCGGGGCCGCGCTGTTCGTGGAGCCCGTCCGGGCGTTCCTGGCCTCGGCGGTCGAGGCCGCCGAGCCCGCGTCCGAGGGCTTCCATCTCTTCGCGCCGTTCACCGATCCCAGCTTCAGCGCCACCGAACTGGGGTCGCTGCTCGCGGTGCTGGGCGTGGCCGTGGCGAGCCTGCTCTATGCGCTGGGCCTGGTCCGGCAGGTCATGGGCGCCGATCAGGGCACGCCGCGGATGCAGGAAGTGGCCGCCGCGGTGCGCGAGGGCGCCAATTCGTACCTGGCAGCCCAGTTCCGGCGCATCGCGCCGCTGATCGTGCTCATCACGATCCTGCTCGCCGTGACCTACACCGGCCATGAAGAGGCCTTCCGCTGGGGCCGGGCGGGCGCGTTCCTGGTCGGCGCCCTCTTCTCCTGGGCCGTCGGCTTCGTGGGCATGCGCCTCGCCACCGCTGGCAACCTGCGGGTGGCGGCCGCCGCCATGCACAGCTACGGCGACGCGATGCAGCTCGGCTACCGGACGGGCACCATCACCGGCATGCTGACCGACGGCCTCGGCCTGCTGGGCGGCACGGCGATCTTCCTGATCTACGGCGTGCAGGCGTACGAGGCCCTGCTCGGCTTCGGCTTCGGCGGCACGCTGCTCGCGCTCTTCATGCGCGTGGGCGGCGGCATCTACACTAAGGCCGCCGACGTGGGCGCGGACCTGGTCGGGAAAATCGAGAAGGACATCCCCGAGGACGACCCGCGCAACGCGGCGACAATCGCCGACAACGTCGGCGACAACGTCGGCGACTGCGCGGGCATGGCCGCCGACATCTTCGAGAGTTACGAGGTCACGATTGTCGCGGCGATGATCCTCGGCATGGCCACCTTCGGCCACAAGGGCGTCATCTTCCCGCTGCTGGTCCGCGGCATCGGCGTGGTGGGCTCGATCATCAGCACCTACAGCGTGAAGGCGGGCCACGACGACACGTCGGACACGGCCCTGCGCACCGTGCACCGCGGGTTCTGGATCGGGTCGATCATCAGCATCGTGGGGTTCTTCGCCGTCGGGCTGGCCTACCTGCGGTTCGACACGGCCTACTTCGCCGACAACCCGGTGGCGCTGGCGGGCTTCCCCGGCGGCCTCCCGGAGGCGCTGCCCGTCTGGGCGAACCTGGGCATCGCGGGCCTCGACCTGCGCCCGGCCTGGACGTGCCTCATCGGCGTGTTCCTGGCCGTCGTCCTGAACAAGGTGACCAGTTACTACACCCACACCGGCCACAGCCCGGTGCGATCCCTCACGAAGGCGTGCACGACCGGCCACGCCACGAACATCATCGAGGGCATCGCCGCCGGCTACGAGAGCACCGTGGCGGCGATCGTGGTGATCGGCGGCGCGATCCTGCTGTCGGTGATGGTCTACGCGGGCGCCCCGCCGATGTTCATCTCGTACGGCGTGGCGATGGCCGGCATCGGCATGCTGACGCTGACCGGCAACACGATCTCGATGGACGTATTCGGGCCCGTGGCCGACAACGCCAACGGCATCGGCGAGATGGGGTACGACCCGGAGGCCATGGAGGCGAAGAAACCCGGCAGCTACAAACGCGCCCGGCAGATCCTCGCCGACCTCGACGCCGTCGGGAACACCACCAAGGCCGAGACCAAGGGCATCGCCATCGGGTCGGCTGTCATCGCGGCCGTGTCGCTGTTCTCGAGCTTCATCGCCGTCATCGCGGTGGGCAGCGAGGACCGCATCGCCGAGATGTCGACGCAGCAGTTCACGGAGCAGGCGGGACGGATCACGGTGGCCGAGCCCATCGTCTTCGTCGGGTTCCTGCTCGGCGGCGCCGTGCCGTTCCTGTTCTCGAGCATGCTCCTGCGGGCCGTGAGCCGGGCCGCGTTCTACATCGTGAAGGAATGCCGCGCCCAGTTCCGCGACATCGACATCTGGCAGGGCAACAAGAAGCCCGACTACGGCCGGGTGGTCGACATCTGCACGAACGCCGCGCAGAAGGAACTGATCGGCCCGGGATTCCTGGCCATCGGCGCGCCCATCATGGTCGGGTTCCTGCTGGGGCCGTACGCCCTCGGCGGATTCCTGGCGGGCACGATCCTCGTCGGCCAGCTGCTGGCCGTGTTCATGTCGAACGCCGGCGGCGCGTGGGACAACGCCAAGAAGCTGATCGAGGACGGCATCTACGGCGGGAAGGGATCGGACGCCCACAAGGCCGCCGTCACCGGCGACACGGTGGGCGACCCGCTGAAGGACACCGCGGGCCCGGCCGTGAACCCGCTCATCAAGGTCATGAACATGGTGTCGCTCCTCACGCTGGGGCTCGTGCTCCAGTACAACCTGGCCGCACCCGCGGCCGCCGGCGGCGCCGTCTCGGCGCGGATCATCGGCGCCGTCGTGGCCCTGGTCTGCCTGGGGGCCATCGGCTGGGCCGTCTGGACCAGCAAGCACGAGGCCGGCGAACTCGACGGCAACGGGGACTAGAGGCTAGGGGCTAGGGGCTAGGGGCTAGAGGCTAGAGGCTAGAGGCTAGAGGCTAGAGGCTAGAGGCTAGAGGCTAGAGGGACTGGCCCCTCGACGAATGCTCGGGGCGACCCTGAGCAACGCCGAAGGGTCGGGACTCGGGGACTCGGGAGAGACGACGGGCGCGGCGTGTCGTGCAGGGCTTCAGCCCTGCCCTCCGCCGCGCCCGCAGCGTGACAGCGTGATCCCTTCTTGCTTCTTGCTTCTTGCTTCTGTCCTCATCCCTGCCCCCCGCTCCGCATCTCCCACTCGGTGGCGCCGGCGGTCATCAGCACCAGTCCAAAGCCGCCGAACGTGATCGCCACGATCAGGCGCAGCACGAGCAGGGTCAGTCCGAGCAAGGTGTCCTGCTGGTCGGAAATCGCCGTCACGAGATACAACTCCCGCGAGTTCTGCGGCTCGAGCCCCCGCAGGTGGAACGGCGGCGGGGTCAACTGCCGGGCCATCCGCACCAGCGGCTGGTCGACCATCATGGCGTCGCGCCCGCGCTGCCCCAGTCCGTAGCCGGCGTACGCGGCATACCCGGCGGCGAGCGCGAACAGGACCAGGCCGGCCAGCAGGCGTCGGCGACATCGACCGCGAAAGACCGTCCACGAGAAGCGGGCGCTCATACGACGTACCCCATGACCGCCACGAAGTGGCACGCGCTCCCGCCCAGGACGAAGAGGTGCCAGATCGCGTGGGCGTACCGGACGCGGCGATCGAGGGCGAAGAACACCACGCCGCCCGTATAGCACAGGCCACCCGCCACCAGCCAGCCGATGGCCCCGCCCGGCACGTGCTGCAGCACGGGCCCCACCGCCGCCAGTACGAGCCACCCCATCAGCACGTAGACCAGCGTCGAGAGAATCGGCCAGCGCGGCCCGAACACGGCCTTGAGCGTGATGCCCAGGACCGCCAGGCCCCAGGACAGCCCGAAGAGCGTCCACCCCCACGGCCCCCGCAGGAACACCAGCGTGAACGGCGTGTAGGTGCCGGCAATGAGCAGGTAGATGGCCGCGTGATCGAGCCGCCGGAAGACACCCCGGGCGCGGGTGCGCGCCAGGGCGTGGTAGAGCGTGGAGGCCAGGTACAGCAGCACCAGCGTCGCGCCGTAGACGGCGCACGCCACGATGACCCACGGATCGCCACGGGTGGCCGCAGCCACCAGCAGGGCAGCCAACCCCACGATGCTGGCGACCAGGCCAATACCATGCGTCAGGCTGTTGGCCACTTCCTCTCCGACACTCTGCACCCGGGATCCCATGGGGACACTCTACTAGGGCCCAGGGGCTGGGGGCTAGGGGCTGGGGCGTGGGGCTCGCCCCTCGACGAATGCTCGGGGCGACTCTGAGCCACGCCGAAGGGTCGGGATATAGGAGCAAGAGACGGAGGGCACGTGACGGGGCATGGACGGCGTCAATCAGGCGGAAAAGATGACTGAAACACTAATATATCGCGCATTTAATCTTAATCAGGCGCGTTTTAATGTTAATATCCACGGGTTTATGATTTCTTGAGCCACACAAGGAGATACCAGCCATGGACAAGACCCCGCTGCGCGACTTCCTGGAAATCCCGTACGACCGCCTCGAGGAGCTCAACCTCCAGGCCAAGGCGCAGCGGCTCGATCGGGTCCCCGTGGATCAGGTCCGTGAAGAGCGCCAGAAGTACCTGGCCGACGAGAAGCGCATCAAGGCCGTGACGGTCTGTTTCACGGACCTCGAGGGCCGGATGCACATGCTGGACTACGACAAGAAGTTCCTCCTGAAGTCCGCCGACAACCTGACGTTCGACGGGTCGTCGATCCGGGGCTTCTCGCAGCAGGCCGAGTCGGATCTGCGGCTGGCCGTGGACTGGCCGGCGTTCTACTGGCTGCCGGCCGACGTCTTCGGCCCGGGCAAGGTGCTCGTGTTCGGCGAGGTCGAGGAGCGCGACGGCACCCCGTATCACGCCGACATGCGCAGCCGCCTGAAGCTGTTCGCGGCGGAACGTTTCGCGGCCGACGGCACGATGGCCCACGCGTCGAACGAGATCGAGGGGTTCCTGTTCAAGGGCCGGGACGTGGAGCGGCACTACCACGAAACCGGGCTGTTCGAGTTCATCTCGACCGGCGGCTACTACCACTCGCTGCCGGGCGACGCGTTGCGCCAGTTCATCGACGCCGCCGCCGAGACGCAGCGCGCCCTGGGCTTCGCCAACGAGAAGGACCACCCGGAGGTGGCGCCCTCGCAGTTCGAAATGAACTACTCGTACACCGAGGTGTGCGTGGCGGCGGACCAGGTGCAGCTCTACAAGCTCATCTGCCGCCAGGTGGCGGCCCAGCTGGGCATGACCGCGTCGTTCCTGCCCAAGCCGGTCACCGGCGTCAACGGCAGCGGCATGCACACGAACCTGTCGCTGACCCGCGGCGGCCGGAACCTCTTCTGGTCCCCGGACGGCGAAGACCACCTGTCCGACATCGGGTGGAACTTCGTCGATCGGATCCTGGCCAACGCCAACGACATCTGCCTCATTCTCAACTCGAGCGTCAACGCGTACCGCCGTCTCGACCCGCACTTCGAAGCGCCCAATCAGATCAAGGCCTCGGCCATCAACCGCGGCGCCATGGTGCGCATTCCCCTGGGCAACGAGCAGTCGGCGCGCGTGGAAGTCCGTTCGATCGCGCCCGACGCCAACCCGTACCTTGCCCTCTACACGCTGATCCGCACCGGGATCGAGGGCCCGCTGCCCGCCGATGCCGAGAACGAAATCCGGCGGTCGCGCACGCGGTTCCTGCCGGACAACATCTACGACGCCATCCGTCACTTCAAGAGCAGCGAGGTGGTGGGGCACCTGATTGGCGAGCAGGTGCAGGCCAAGTTCGCGGAAGTGAAGCAGGCCCAGGCCGACCGGTGCCCGAAGGCCCTCGGCTCGCAGATCAAGGCCTCCGAGGTGCAGTTCCACCACGAGGTGACGAACCAGTACCTGTGGAGCCAGTTCTAGGGGCTAGAGGCTCGGGGCTAGAGGCTAGAGGCTAGAGGCTAGAGGCTAGAGGCTAGAGGCCAAAGAAGAGACGACGGGCGCGGCGACACGGGCAGGGCTGAAGCCCTGCACTACGTCGCCGCGCCCGTGTTCGTGTCAGGGATGGCGCCCGAAGGCTCATGCCCTGACGGCCGTCAGAACCGGAAGCCCACCGAGAAGTAGAACTCCCGTGGCGACTGGTAGTCACCGGGTCCGGTCACCTTGCCGTACTCCGGCCCGTAGCCCCAGTGCACCCCCTCGACCGGCGTCTCCGTGAAGGGATTGAACGCCTGGTATGCGGTGTTCTGGCTGCGCGTCTGGATCGTCGTGTTGAAGCCGTCGATCCCCATCGTGTTGAACAGGTTGTTGACGATGCCGCGGAAGAACAGGCGGCCTTTCGGCACGCCGGGCATCCCGATTTCCCAGTTGATCGACAGGTCGGTCCGCCAGATCCCGTCGCGGCTCAACCCGCCCCGCTCGCCGAAGTAGTACGTCACGCTCGACGTCGGCGTGATGTAGCCCGGGTTGGTGACGTACGGGCGCGGATCGATCGTCGCGTTGTGGTCGTAGCTGCGTCCCGAGTCGTAGCGCTGCATGAGCCCCACGTCGACGCGCCCCACCTTGTCGCCCAGGGGCAGCTTGTAGCTGACCCATCCGCGCACCTTGTTGCGCTGGTCGCCGTTCACGTACCCGACGGGGTAGTTCCACCGGGCCTCGCGGTACTCGGGAAAGTCGTTGGCGCTGGCGCGCGTCGGCCCGTCGGTGGCCGTCTCGCCTTCGACGCTGCCCTTGTTCCAGCCCAGCGTGTAGTTGGCACCGAGCAGCAGGTCGGACCCGACACGGTAGCTGATCTGGGTGTTCACGCCCTGGTAGCTGCGCTCCACGCTCTCCGTGTTCTTCACCACGATGAGATCGAAGGTCCGGTTCGACACGGGGTCGTAGACCTTTCCGGTCTCCATGTCGCGGTAGTCGCCGTAGAAGTCGCGGTACTGCCGGTAGATGTAATCCACCCGGACCGTCCCCCGGCTTCCCAGTTGCCGCATGAGGCCCACCGTGTACTCGTCGGAGTTCGGGGCGCTGAGGCCCGTGCCCACCTTCGTCGTCACGCCCGGCACGCTCGGGGCGGTCCGGGTGGCGAGCGTCTTCGGGTACCCGTCGGTGCTGCCGTTGGCGGCGAAGAACCAGTTGAACAGGATCGGCAGCGCATCATCGGCCGTCAGGTACGGCGCGCCCCCGCCGTTGACCGTCGGGCCGCGATAGGCGTAGCTGTACGTCGCCGTCCGGCCGCCGGCCGACCCGGCATCGACGATCGCGGTGCTCACGCCCATGACGTAGCGGGCGTAGCCGGCCGTGGCCTTCCACACGCCATCCCCCTTCACGTCCCACGTGGCGCCCAGGCGCGGGCTCCACGCCGAGTCCTTCACCACCTCCGTGCCCGCCTGGTCCTTCGAGTGGTTCCGGTCGTAGCGCGCCCCGATGTTGAACGTGAACCGGTTGTTGAACCGCCACTCGTCGTTGAGGAACACCGAATAGGTCCGGATGTCGTTGCCCTTCGTGGGCCCGACCAGCGGGAGGTAGTCGATGTAGGTCGTGCCGTCGCCCCTCAGCACCGGGTAGACGCTCTGGCCGTTGATGATCGTGGAGGTGGCCTGGATGCGGAAACTGGACCCCGACTGGTAGTTGTCGTTCTTCCGCATCTCCTTGTACATGTCGAACCCGGCCACGAAGTTGTGCGACCCGGTGCTCTTCGTGGACAGGAAGTAGTTCGCCTTCACGAAGCCGTTCCAGTTGTCCCGCTGCTCGATGCCGCTCCCGCACACCGCGCAGAAGGTCGGCGAGTTGAAGCGGGCGCTGCTGCGCGACCGATCCCAGATCGGCGTGCCCTTGACCAGGTCCGTGTACTGCGACCCGGTCCCGATGAAGTCGAGGGTGCGCTGGGAGTACTGCCCCTCGAGGAAGAACGAGTTGGTGACGACGCTCGTGTAGTTGAACGACAGCAACTGCTCGTCGTTCGCGTTGTCGTACAGGCTGCGCTGGTCGAGCACCGCGGTGGCCGACGTGTAGTAGTTGTTCGTCGTGTCGAGGCGGCGCTTGATGTACGAGAACCGTGTGTTGTTCGCGGCGTTGATCGCGTAGGTCAGCTTGCCCTCGTAGCGTGTCTCCTTGTTGCCCTGGACGAAGTTGTACGCCGTGAAGTCCGTGGTGATGTTGGTCTTCCGGTCCTCGTAGCGCGCCGCCCCGAAGAACCACAGGCGATTCCTGAAGATGGGCCCGCCCAGCGTGCCCTCGTAGATCGGCACGGTGTCGTTGACGTTCGCGTCGCCGGGATACGGGGTCAGCGACCGCCACGCGTCGTTGGCGAAGGTCACCCGCAGCGATCCGCTGAACGCGTTGCCGCCGGACTTGGTGATCGTATTCACCACGCCGCCCTGGAACCGGCCGTACTCGGCCGAGATGCTGCCCGTCGAGACCTTCGATTCCTGGATGGCGTCCTCGATGAACAGGCTGCGGGCCTGGCCCCGGAGGTTCTCGTTCACCACCACGCCGTTCACGAGATTCAGGTTCTCGTAGGACATCGCCCCCGACATCACCGTGTTCCCGTTGGGCCCGTTGTCGGTGACCCCGGGGGCGAGCAGGGCGTACGAATTGAACGTGCGCCCCATCGGCAGACGCTCGATCATGTCCGACTTGTAGGTGGCCGCCACGGTCGCCGTCTGGGTAATCTCGGTGGCCGCCCCCGTCACGGTCACCGATTCGGTCACCGACGCCAGCGCCATCGTCACCGGCAGCGGCACCGTGCCGCCAATCTCGACCTTGGCTGTCGCCGTCAGGGTGGCGAACCCGGTCAGTTCGAACGTCACCGTGTAGTCGCCGGGCGGCAGGAACGGGATGATGTAGTCCCCGTTCTCGGAGGTCACCGCCGTCCGCGTGCCCTGCAGCACCACGGAGGCCGCCGTCACCGTCACGCCGGGCAGCGGCAGTTTCGAGGGATCCACCACCTGGCCCGAAATCGCGCCCGTGGGATTGCCCTGCGCCAGGGCCCCGGCCGCAAAGGCCAGGAGCAGCACGACCGCCAGTGTCGAGTTCGATCGCATACACCCCTCCGGAAAGAAACCGGCTGACACCACACCATGCCGTGGACGTAGACGGAAGCGGCCGGTGTGGCGTTCACCGGTGACGCAAACCGCTGGCAGGGGACGAAGCCCTCGTCCTGGTGTCCGGGCCGGGACGCGCCCATCCTAGGCCCACGCCTCCCGCCTGTCAAAACGTGCCATACTCGATCGAGCCTGCACACCCATGAGGAGTTGCGCCGTGAGGACCTCCTTCGCCGCCGTCGCCGGGCTTGTCGGCCTGATCGCCTGCGCGGCCCCCGTGCCCGCCCAGGTCGTGACGGGCGCGGCTGGCACGATCACCGAGCCGCCGTCTCCCCTCGAGCACCAGCGCCCCCGGCCGCAGCTCCCGCCGGGCGACGTGCTGGTGGACGACATGATCTTCGAGGGCAGCCGCCTGAGCCGGATCGACGGCCCGGCCGGCGCCAGCTACGAGAGTTTCTCGGCGCGCCCGTGGGAGTTCGGCATCATCCCCATCGCCTTCGACGCCGACATCATCGCGGAACAGCGGACGATCTTCTTCGAGGCCTGTCAGCTGTGGGCCGCGTCGGGCGTCGCCTGCATCGAGCGGACGAACGAACCCACGTGGGTGCGGGTACAGCGCTGGGATGAAGGCTGCTACAGCTACGTCGGGATGCGGACCTCGGGCCCGCAGCCGATCAACCTGGCCGCCGGTTGCTGGGGCAAGGGCACGGTCGCCCACGAACTCGGGCACGCCTTCGGCCTAATCCACGAACACCAGCGCGCGGACCGCGACACCTACGTCACCATCAACTTCGAGCACGTCCAGGACGACAAGGTCAGCAACTTCACGAAGTACCTCACCGGGCGCATCTGGACGCCGTACGACTTCGGGTCGCTGATGCACTACAGCAAGACGGCCTTCGCCGAAGGGTCGGGCGTCGACACGATCACGCCGAAGCCCGAGTACGCGCAGGACGCCGCGAACATGGGCCAGCGCCGTGAGGTCAGCGCCCACGACGCCGCGGCGATGAGCAGCGTCTACAACCTGCCGCCGCGGGTGTTCCGCACCTACCCGCTGGTGCCGCGCCGCTTCACCATCGGTCGCGACGAGGCCCTGGGCGCCATGGCGGCCATCAACGCGTACTACCTCGCACCGGCCGGCCTGAACCGCCCCAACGGCCTGTCGCTCAACGGGCGCCCGGATTTCCTCGGCCTCGCGGCGTGGTTCTTCGACGTCTACATCAACTCGCGCTACGCGGGCTTTGCGGAAATCGAGGCGCGCTTCAACGTGATGGCCAACATCACCCGCACCGACGAATGGCGGGTGAAGAACCCAGGCCGTCAGCCGGCGGTGCCCTTCGCCATCGGCAACGCCCTGCCCTTCGATCGCAGCGAACTGCTGGCCGTGCTCGAGCGCCTCGACCGCTTCTACTCGGCGCCGGAGGGCCTGCAGCGCCCGAACGGGCTCTCCCTGAACGGCCAGCCCGATTTCCTGGGCATCGCCGCCTGGGTCGTCGACATCTACATGGGCCGCCGCCTCAACGGGTCGTCACCCGACGCAGCCTGGGCCACCGTCGTCGGCGAGATCCAGAAGACCGACGAGTGGAAACGCAAGCACGGGCTGTAGTGCAGGGCTTCAGCCCGGCCGCCACGTCCGGCTGAAGCCGGACGCCACGAAGGACACTGCCGGCTAGCTCCTGGGGTGCGTGAAGTACGTCTTGCTGACGATCTTCCAGCCGTCGGCGAACTTGTAGAGCGCGAGGTAGTCGGTGAACGTGAGGACGCCGTCCCGCCAGATCTCGAGGCGGACCGTGGCGGCGGTGCCCTGCACGTCGACGTGGGTGAATTCGTAGCGGATCGCCGGCGGCTTCGGCGACGCGGGGTTCGCCGCGGCCTTCTCGACGCGGCCCGCCCACTCGTCGATCGTCACGGCGCTCATCCGGCCGTCGGCCCCCAGCACCAGCATTCGGAAGTCGGGATGGAAGCCGCGCCGCATGGCCGCCGCGTCGCGGTTGATGTGCACGCCCTTCAGGTACGCCTCCGTCACCACGTTCACCACGTCGTCTCGATCGGCCGCGGCCACGGGCCCCGCGCACACCGCCAGCATGACGATCGCCATCGCGCACAGCACTCGCATCTCGGACCTCCTGTGAGAGGGGAAACGGACGACACCGGCCGCCCGGCCGCTACCGCCGCCGCTCCCGCGCCAGGGCACGATAGTACTCCTCAACCGCCTTCCGGTACGCGGCGGGGGCCCCGTCCGGGCCGGCTTGCAGCAACTGGTCGGCCGTGGCGGCGCCGAGGCGGCGCCGCAACTCGAACTCGAAGCGGCGGGCCCCGTCGACGAGTTGCGCCTGGAGGCGCGTGACCTCGTCGGCGTCGGCGGGCAGCCGATCGCCTTCGAAGCTCCGCATGCGGCCGATGAGCGCGTCGAGGTCGCCCGTGTCCAGGCCCATGCTCTGCAGGTCCCGCCGCAGGCGCTCGGCGTCCGCCCGGCGCTCCCGGGCTTCGCGCTGGATCTGCCGGCGATCGCCGGCGGCGGGCGGGCCGCCCTCGCCCCGGCGCCGCATCGATTCGACCCCACGGACCAGCGCCCCGGCACGCGCGAGCGCCTCGGCACGCGTGTCGCGCGACGGCGCGGCGGCCGCAGCCGCCGCCTCTTCCAGCGCCCCTTCGACCGCGGCGATGTCGGCCCCGATCTGGGCCTCGAACTCGGCCGCGGCCTCGGGCGAGGCGCCCTGCGCCACGCCCTTCGAGTACCGGATCTTGTCCCGCAGCCTGCGGTCACGGATCGCGTCGGCCGCTTCCTGCACCCCGCGGGCCGCCTGCTGGCGTTCGCGACGGAACTCGGCGGCCGCCCGGTCCAGTTGCCGCTCGATGGCCGCGGCGCCCTCGGCCAGCGCGTCCTTGCGCTCGAAGAGCCGCTGTAGCTGCTCGCGGCGCGCGGCCCCGGACGGGTTGAGTCCGCGCACGTCGGCGGCGATCTCCTGCTGGGTCCGGGCCAGGTCCCGCACGCGCGCCAGCGCCGACTCGATGTCGCGCGCCTGCCGGTCGGCGCGTTCGCGGGCGAGCCTGTCGCGGGCGTCGCCGAGGCGCTCGGCAGCCTCCCGCGCCTGGGCGAAGGCGCCGGCATCACCGCTCGCCGCGGCCCGGCGCATGGCCTCTGCCGCCTCGCGCAGGCCCCTGGCGGTCTGTGCCAGATCGCGGCGGCCGTCCTCCCGGGACAGCCGCTCCAGTTGCCGGGCCGCCTCTTCCGTCTCCTCCGCCAGGGCCCGCTGCCGGGCCGCCGCCCCCGACCCGCTGGCCTGGCGGCTCCCCCGGAGCTGGCGCTGGCGTTCCGCTTCCTGCTCCTGCCGCCGCGCCAGCTCCTTCAACCGCTCCAGCATCTCGTCAACGGCGTTGTCCGCACCCTGCTGGCGGCTGCTCTGGAACGTCTCGTACTGGTTCCTCAGCTTGTCCATCTCGAGCTGGAAGAGGTCCGCCAGTTCGTCTGCGGCGGCCGACGATCCCTGCCCGCCTCCCCCGCCGCCGCCGCGCTGCTGATCCATCCGCACGCGCACGTCGCGGTACGCCTCCTCCGCCCGCTGCAGGTGCGCCAGCGCCTGCTGCTCGGGCGGCAGCGCGCCGGAAACGTCCAGCGCCTGCAGTTTCGTTTCGGCCACGGCCATGGCCGCCGCCGCGTCCGACAGCCGGGCGGCGATGGCCGTCATCAGCGGATCGGCCCCGGCAACCCGCTGCAGAATCTGCGCCGACAGCCCCCGCGCGCGCTCCTTGAGTTGTCCCTGCACGAGCGCCAGGAACGTCACATCCTGCCGGAACTTCCCGGCGTCCGATCGGCCCCGGTCGCGCGCCAGGTTGAAGGTGCCCGACACGATGCGCCGCTGCTGCTCCGACAGGGCGGAGGGATCGGACCCGCCCTGCCCCGCGCCGCCGGCCGGCTCGCCGCCGGCCTGGCTCTCGGCCGCGCGGTAGTCCTTGCGGAACGGCTGGATCTGCAGGAAGAAGATGTCGCTCGCCGCCGTCTTCGCGCCGGACACCGTGTCCGCGTCCGCCGCACGCGCGTAGTACGAGACCACATCGCCGGGCTCCAGGCCCAGTTCCTCGAGGAAGAACGTGTAGCCGGCCGTGACGCCGCGCTGCGGCGCGCCGCGGGGCACGGCCAGCCGCACGGGCCGCTCCTGCCCCCCGTTGATCGCGAACACGAGGTCCACCTGCGCCACGCCGTAGTCGTCGTCTGCCGACGCTTCGACGTACACTTCGTCGATCGCCGTGGCGCGCAAATCGCGGGCCGGACGCGGCAACGCCACCACGGGCGGGCGGTCGTCGAGCACGTCGATCGTGTGCTGCGGCGACGCGGCCACGAAGTCCCCGGGGGTCCGCGCCAGTTCGACGCGGTACAGGCCCGGGTCGCGGATCTCGAACGCCCCGGACAGCGTGCCGTCGGCCTGGGCGGTCAGCGCGACCGCCGGCTGCCCCTCGCGCACGAGCCGTCCCTCCCGTACGGGCATCGTGGGCGACACCGCCACGTGCACCGTGGTGCCCCGCAGGCCGGCGATGTCGCCGCCCTGCTCGACGACGACGGGCTCGAGGGCCGTGTAGGCCGGGAACCGGTACTCGAGCCGCAGCCGTTCCACGTACGGCAGATCCGCCGCCGTCAGCGTGAAGATCGGCGACCGGACGCCTGCCGCCTGGACGAAGTAGTCGGTGGTCTCACGCAGGGCGAACAGCGTCACGTCGAACGCCGGGGCCCGGGGTTCGGGCGCGGATGCCGGCGCGGCCGACTCCGGCCCGGGCACCGCCGTCATCGCCACGCGCGCGAACGGCGCATCCCTGCCGGATCGCGTGAACAGGTCCGCGTCGGCCGACGTGAATCCGTGCAGCGTCGCGGCGATGGTGACGTCGGCGCCGCGTGACACCGTGGCCGTCCCGGGTGACACGACGATCCGGTACGGGCTCGCGGCTTCCGCGCCGCCAACCGGCACCAGGACCGCCAGGGCGCCCTGGCGGAGGAAGGCCGGCCCTGCCAAGAACACCAGTCCGGTCGCCGCGGCCAGGACGGCCAGGGCCGCGGCCGACCGGCGGAGACTCCGCTGCTCGAGGTCGCGCCCGAGGGCGGACGCATCGCACCGGTCGATCGCCGATACCACGAGCCGCTCCAGCAGCACGGCCGACTCGCCGGCGTCACGCCGCTCGCGGCCGGCGTCCACGGCACTGACGAGCAACTGCTGCAGCGACGGCTCGTGTTCTTCCAGGTACAGCGCCACCTGCTGGTCCGACACGCGCCGCGACAACGGCCGGATCAGGAAGTACCAGCCGACGGCCGCGAACACCGCGTAGGTGACGAGGCGGGCCGCGACAATCGCCGGCGGGCTGAAGCGGAACTGCTCGAGGCTGGCGGCGGCCACCAGCACGGTGGCGACGCCGGCGCCGGCCGCCACGACGAGGCTGCGGAGCGCCACCTTCCAGCGCCAGCGCGCGCGGACGTCGCGGATGACCTGCAGCAGTTGTGCGTGCGGGGACAACACGTGTTCGACCTCACCGGTTGAGCGGCGGGAGCCGCTGGGCCACCAGCGTCTCCGCCGCCAGAAGGACGACTCCGCCCACGAGCAGGAACCACCACCACGATTGCCGGTGCTCGGCGTCCGCGTCGGTCAGCGTCACGGTGCCGGTCGCCGGGGCGCCGCTGCGGGGACCCGCGGCCGCCGCGAGGACGGCCGGATCGAGCGGCGTCAGATCCGATTCGTCAGCCGGGACGTTGACCGCCACCGTCAAGGCCTCCTCGACCCGGCCGCCCTCGGCGCCGAATGTGTAGAACCCCGGTTCGGCCAGCTTGAACCCCGCCCCAGTCCGGCTGGCGTCGCCGGGTGTCCGCGCGCCGGACGGCGACTGCACGACGAAGGTCCGTGCCATGTCCGCGCCACCCGCCACGCGCGACGGATCGATCAGGCTGCCCACAGGGTACGCATCAGGTTGCGGCTCGACGCGTCCGAGGTGCGTGACGGCCTGGAGCACCAGCGGGACGAAGACCGGTTTGAGCGCGAGGTCGTTCCAGTAGGTGTCGAAGGTGGACGTCCACGCCAGCACCCGGCCATCATCCATCTGGCGCTCGGCCAGGGCCACACCGCCATCGTCGAACCGGGCGAGCACGGCGGACGGCGACGCGAGGGTCCGATAGCGGAAAATCCGGCCGGCGGTCAGGTCGCCGCTGCGCGGCTGGCCGAAGAGTTCGAAGACGGGGTGGCTGTATTCCACGAACCCGAGGGTGCCGCCCCGCGTGCCGGCGCGATCCACCACGGCGCCCAGCCTGCCGGGGAGCAGGTCCGGCGATCCGTCGGGCCATGTGGCGCGGTCGCCGAGCACCGCCAGCAGGCCGCCGCCGGCCCGGACGCGGGACTCGAGGGCGCGGCCGGCCGCGCCGGCGGGCGGCGGCGAGTCGTTGAGCACAATCACGGCCGCCGAAGCGATCTGCGCGGCGGTCACGCGCGTCACGGCGACGACCGACACCTCGAACGCCGGCCGCGACGCGACGGCCAGCGCACGAGCCAGGTAGAGACTGGCGTCGGGCAGGGGATTGGCCGCCTCGATGACCAGCACCGGCAGCCGATCCGCCGGTGACACCACGGCGTGAAAGACGTCGTCTACGGGCAGCGCGTCGGGATCGAGACGCGCCACGACCCGCACGGGCGCGGTGCCCAGCGGGAAGGTCGGCATCGGGAACGTGGCGGCGGCGCCGGCCGCCACAGTGACGGTGGTGCGCCCGACCTCGTGGCCGTCAGCCTCGAGCGTCAGCGTGCGGCCCTCGAGCGGCCGCTCGGAGCGGTTGACCACCCGCACGGCCGCCGTCACCCGCTCGCCTCTGGCCGCTGGCTGCCGCTCGAACACCACCCCCGTGACGGCGGCATTGGGAGCCGCCGCATCGGATACCGGGACGACCGTCAGCGTCATCCCGGCGGGAAGGCGGACGTCGTCGGCGTGCCAGGCCGTCCGCTGCAGATCCGAGATCAGCACCACTTCCCGGCGCGCCTGAGACGAGGCCTCGAGCAGCCCCGCCGCCGCCCGCAGAGCAGGGCCCAGACGGGTGGCAGCCGCCGAGGGCGCCGCCCGGTCGAGGGCGGCCAGCAGCGCCGAGGTGTCCGACGTGGCGCGGGGCCCCACCTCGACCTCCGAGTCGAACAGGACGAGGGTTCCGCGATCGCCGGGTCTCAGGCTGCGGATCGCCCGACGCGCGGCGTCTGCGGCGCGGGACCAGCGATCGCCGTACTGCAGGCTCGCCGAGACGTCGAGCAGCACGACGACGTCCCGCCCGCCGGCAGCGGCCACCGTCGCGCCCGGCACGTACGGGCGTGCGAAGGCGAGCACGAGCGCCACGATCGCCGCAATCCGCAGGCCCAGGAGCAGCCAGTGACGCAGGGCGCGGCGCCTCACGGTCTCGGCCGGGATCTTCGCCAGGAACATCAACGACGGGAACGGCACGACCCGCCGCCGCTCACGCTGCACCAGGTGCACCAGGATGGGGATGGCGACCGCCAGCAGTCCCGCGAGCACGGCCGGCGCGAGCAGCGACATCATCGGACCCTCGTCAGCCGCTCCCGCGTCGCGAGGTAGCGGACGAGCGCGTAGTCGAGCGGCACCGACGAGTCGAACAGCGCGTAGTCGATGCGGCTGTCCACGAAGAGGCGGCCGAGCGCGTCGATGTGCTGGCGGACAAGCCGCCGGTACTCGTCACGCACCGCCTCGGGCACGACGGGCATGCGCCACCCAGTTTCGAGATCCTCGAAGGTCGCGGCGCCGGTGAACGGGAACGCCAGTTCGGCGGGATCGAGCACGTGGAAAACCACCACGTCGTGCCCGCGGAACCGCAGCGGCCGCACGGCGCGCGCCACCGCGTCGGGCTCCGCGTACAGGTCCGACACCACGGCCACGATGCCGCGCCGCGACAACCGCTCGGTCAGCGTGAGCAGCGGGCCGGCCAGCCCCGGCGCAGGTGCGGCGCCGTCGCCGCGGTGATCCGCCGCTTCCTCCCGATCCAGGCGATCGAGCGCGTAGAGCGCATAGTCGAGGTGCCTGGCGGAGGGCGGCACGTAGTCGCGCAGAGCGGCGTCGAACGTGGCCAGCCCGACACGGTCGCGCTGCAGGTGCGAGAAGTACAGCAGCGACGCCGCCAGGTACCGCCCGTAGTCGAGCTTCGTGAGGGCGCCGCTCCCGTACCGCATGGAGGGCGACGTATCGAGGGCCACCAGGCAGTTCGCGTTGGAGTCGGCCTCGAACTGCTTCACGTAAAAGCGGTCGGTGCGCGCGAACACCCGCCAGTCCACCCGCCTGAGGTCATCGCCGGGCTCGTAGCCGCGATGTTCGGCGAAGTCCAGCGAGAAGCCGAGGTGCGGCGCGCGGTGCAGGCCGTTGATGAACCCGTCGACGACTGTCCGCGCGAGCAGTTCGAGGTTGCCGATCCGCGCCAGGACGGACGGATCCACGAACCGGGCGCCGCGCAGTGCGGACGATTCATTTCTCATGGCCGTTGGTCAGCAATCTCCTGCCCCTTGCCCCACGCCCCACGCCCCACGCCCTACATCCCCGATCGCGGGGCAGGCACGGCGTCGAGCAGCAGATCGATGATGCGATCCGTCTTCACGCCTTCGGATTCCGCGTGGAAGTTGGTCAGCACCCGGTGCCTGAGGACCGGGTGCGCCAGGGCGCGGATGTCCTCGAGACTGACGTGGTACCGTCCCCGGACGACGGCGCGGGCCTTGGCCCCCAGCACGAGGTACTGGGCGGCGCGCACGCTGGCGCCGTACGACACCCACTTCTCCACGAAGTCCAGCGTGCCCGCCTCCCGGCGGCGGCTGGCCCGCACGAGCGCGAGCGCGTACTGCATCACCGCATCCGACACGGGCACGCGCCGCACCAGGCGCTGGAACGCCAGCAACTCGTCGCGCGACACCGCCCGCTCGACCCGCGCCTCCTGCACGGCCGTCGTCCGGGCCAGGACGGCCAGTTCTTCGTCCTCCGGCGGATGGTCGATCACGATGTGGAACATGAACCGGTCGAGCTGGGCCTCGGGCAGCGGGTACGTGCCTTCGAGCTCGATGGGGTTCTGGGTGGCGAAGACGTGGAACGGCTCCTCGAGCTGGTAGGTGCGGCCCTGAATCGTCACGCGGTGTTCCTGCATCGCCTCGAGCAGGGCCGACTGCGTCTTGGGCGGCGTCCGGTTGATTTCGTCCGCCAGCAGGACGTTGGTGAACACCGGGCCGGGCGAGAACACCATGTGGCGCCGGCCCGTCTCCGGGTCGTCCTGGATGATGTCGGTGCCGGTGATGTCCGACGGCATCAGGTCGGGCGTGAACTGGATGCGGGCGAACTTCAAGTCGAGCACGTCCGCGACGGTGCGGACCAGCAGCGTCTTGGCCAGCCCCGGCACGCCCACGATGAGGCTGTTGCCGCCGACGAACAGCGTCAGCAGCACCTGCTCGATCACGGCCGCCTGCCCGACGATGATCTTGCCGAGTTCCGCGATCATCCGGTCGCGGCTCCCCAACATCCGGTCTGCCAGGGCCACGTCGTCCAGGGTGTGCAGTGCTTCGGTCACGGGTGCCTCGTCTTCCAGTTCAGTGCGTCAGCGCATAGACGACGTAGTTCACGCCCAGCTTGTACGCTTCGTTCGATAGATCGATCGGTGTCCAACCCGTATCGGAGAACTCCCAGTACTCGCCCACGTCGTTGTTGTAGTTCGCGATGAACAGCAGGCGCTTCGACGGGTCGTTGCCCTCGTACGCGCCGATGAACAGCGGCCGCTCGCCGCGGCCGTAGAACTGCACGAAGTCGAGCGACGCGACGTCGAAGAAGGCATGGAAGATCGGGTGGGTGATGTCGAGCTCGACCATGCGCACGTCCGGAATCGCCCGCTTCATCTGGGTCTCGAAGTTGGTCCAGTCGGCGCCGCGGAAGTCGTCGAAGATGATGAACCCGCCCTTCTTCAGGTACGCCCCGATGTTGGCCGCCTCCTGGTCGGTCTGCGTCCAGAACCCGGCCTCGGCCATGTAGGCCACGGGGAACTGGAAGAGGTCCTTCGACCCGATCTCGACGATGACGCCGCCCAGCGGCCCCGTATAGGGGTGCATCGACGTGATCTCGTCGAGGATCTTCATGAAGTTCTGTTCGGCGCGCGGGTAGTCGTGGGACCAGGGCGGGCCCTGGCCGCGCCCGAACCGCCGCCCGAACATCCGACCGCCGCCGAGTTCGTCCAGGCTCACGCCTTCGGTGAACTTGAGGCGCGCGAACACGAACCGGCCGTCGTACGGCACCTGACCCGGCTCGAGGGATGCGGGGTCGCGCGGCCGGTCCAGCGTCATGAACGGCGGCATCTGGCCTTCGAACTGCCCGCCGGGCGACGGCCGGCCGCGCCCGCCGCCCGGCGGCGGTGGGGGCGGGGGTGTCTGGCCGACCGGGAACTGGATCGCCGGCAGGCGGACTTCTCCCTGCTGCTGCGCAGCCGCGGCAGCCACGGCGGCCGCTGCGGCCATCGACACCGCCACCAGCATCCCGGCACGTCGCGTCATCGTTTCTGCCTCTCCCGGATGGCGCGGCTCACCCGGGCCAGTTCGATCATCAGGGCCTCGAAGTCCCGTTCGTATTGAGACGCCTCGGCCGTATCCCTGGTCGCCTGCAGCGCCACGAGGCGCTTCTCCAGATCCTCGCGGCGCGCCACCAGGACGCGCAGCTCTGGGTCGTCCGCGCCGCCCGGGCCGGCCGGGGCCGCGCCCGACGAGATGAAGATCGTCCGCGCCGTGGCGCCGTCGCCGCCCGGCTGCCCCGGCGTGTCCGAAGGCCTGCCGTCGCCGTTGTCATCGAGGACGGCGTGCTCGGTCAGCAACTGCCCGTCCCGGGCGTAGGAGTCCGCCACCTGCTGCCGGGCGTAGACGAAGGCCTCCAGCATCGACGTCCGCCCGTCCTTGTCCTGGTCCGCCTCGGGCGCGGTCAGGGCGTCGGCGAAGTGCTCACCGAATCGCGTCTGGTTGCGCTCGCCTTCGGTCCGCGTCGCCGTGATGATCGTGCGGCCCGGGCGCGACAGCGCCCCGATGAACCCGCCGCTGGCGCTGGCGGTGTTGACAAACACCACCTGCTGCGCCGCGAACCGCCCCAGGAGCCGGTCGAAGTCGGCGGCACTCATGTCGGGGCCGGGCAGATTGAAGCGCGGCGTCCCGGGCGTGGCCGACGCGCCGTGGCCGACGAGCACGATGAAGACGCGGTCGCCGGGCCGGGCGCGGCCGGCGAGCCGCGACGCCGCGGCCTCGATGGCGTCCCTCGTCGATCGACCCGAGATCCGGGACGGGTCGCGGGCCGGGTCTTCTCCCAGATACACCACGCTGTCCCGGGACAGTCCGAAACGGCCCGCGGCGGCGTCCACGATCGCGGCGGCCCATTGGTGGAACCGGTCCGCGTTCTCGTGGTCACCTCCGAGCCCGACGATGACCAGCACGTGGCTGTCCTGGGCCCGGGCCGACGCCGCGCCCCCCAGGACGCACGCCAGCGCCAGCGCGGCCAGCCCCGCGGCGCGTGCCCGCCGGCGGGAGCCGGGTGAGGTGGTGCGCCGGCCGGACCTCACGGGAGCCCCTCCCGCCGCCGCAGGAACCACTCGGCGCCGAGCAGGGCCACCAGCGCGACGAGGGCGGCCGGCATGTCCCAGAGGTCCTTCTGCTGAAGCACCGTGACGCCGCGCCCGAGATACGTCAGGTCGTCGGGCAGCGACGGGGCCGTCGCCGGGGTGTAGAAGCGTCCGCCCGTGTCGGCCGCCAGCCGCTCCAGCAGCGCCCGGCGCATCCCGGCGTCGAAGTACTCGTCGTCGCCGGCGGCCGCGCGCACATACGTGCGGTCCGTGCCCAGCGTCGCGCCAGCGCGCGTGGCGTCGATCCGGATCTCGTAGAGTCCCTCCACCGGCAGCGGCAACGCGCCGCGATACTCACCGTCCTCGTCGAGGGCGAAGGCCAGGTCGACGGTCCGGGTCCCGCCATCCGGCCCGGTCACCGTGGCCCGCACCGACGCGTCGTTGACGCCCAGGAACCCGGCGTCGCGGACCATGGCCGTCAGCGACACCGTGTCACCCGGTTCGGCTCGTTCCCGTTCCGCCGACACCTCGACCGGGCCGGGCACGCCGCTCACCAGCCAGCGGAGCGTCCGGCGCCAGAACGTCTCGTGGGTCTGATCCTCGACCGCCATGTCGGCGTGCATCTGCCAGAGCCACGTGTCCTGGACCGGCACCGCAATGGCCGTGCCCGCGCCGTAGCGGTGGTAGGCCATGACGACGTGTGGCGGCGCCGAAGCGCCTTCGCCCTCGCTGACGCCCTCGAGCAGCACCGTCGCCCCAGGCTTGGCCCGCGCGACAGGGTTGACGGCGGTGAGGGCCGGCAGCGACGTCCACTGCGGCGCCGAGACCCGCGCGTCGCCCAACTGGGTCACCACGTGCCCGAGGCCCGCGCGTGTCGGCCGCACGCGCACCTCGCGCAGAAATCCCTCTGCGGCGGCGGCCGCCTCCAGTTGCACCGGCAGTGCCTCGCCCAGGGGCGTCCCGGCGTAGCCGCCTTCGGCGAAGGCCCGCCGCCCGCCAAGCGCCAGCAACCCGCCGCCGCGGAGGCCGGCGAAGTCGGCCATCATCTGCAGCTGGTCCGGCGTGAAGGCGGCGGCTTCGATGCTGCCGAGCACGAGGCCGCGATACGCGAACAGTTCGTCACGCGTGGCCGGAAAGCCACCCGCCAGCTCGCTGGCATCGTCGATGTCGAGGCGCAGGAACTTGCGGCTCGCCGTGCGCTGCAGCGTCACGACCTGGAGGTTGCGGTCGGCCGCCACCGCCTGGCGCAGGAACTTCATCTCGGGACGCGGTTCGCCCTCGACGTAGAGCACCCGATCGCGCCGATCCTCGACGACGACGAGGGCCTGGCGCGCGTTGTTCTGCGCAACGGCCTCATCCGGCTGAGGCGGGATCCGGAACGTGAGCAGCCTGGCCCCCGCGTCGTCGAGCGTGAAACGGACCGGAACCGTGGCGGGCTCGCCGTCGGGCGGCAGGGTCACGTCCTGTGTCACCAGGTTCCGCCCTTCGTCCTCCACGATCAGCGGCACCGTGCGGCCGGCATAGCCCGCCTGGCTCACGAGCACCTCGACCACCAGCGTCGCGCCCTTCAGCACGGTCATCGGCGGGTCTACCCGGCCCAGTTGCACATCGTGAGCGAGGCGCTCCCGTCCGAGGCCGACGGCGAATACCGGCAGGCCTGCCGCGCGCAACGCCAGCACGGTGTCGGCCGCGGGTGACCGGCCGGTGTCGGCACCGTCGGTGAACACGACCACTCCCGACGCGGGCAGGCCGGCCAGGCCGTCGGCCGTGCGCTGCAGCGCCTGGCCGACGAGCGACCGGGTGCCGTCGAACGTCGCGTCGCCGGGGCCGTCCACGCGCGAGGTCGACGCGGCGAAGCGGTAGAAGCGGAGCGTGAACCGTGACTCGAGCGCGGCGCGCAACGGTGCCCCGGACGCCAGCGCGTCGGTGACGAAGCGGCTTCGGGGCCGGCCCTCGTCGAGGTCCGCCACCGTCATGCTGCGCGAATCGTCGATGAGCACGCCCAGCACGTTGCGCTGCGGTTCGACGGCCCGGACGACGAGTACGGGGCGCATCAGCGCCACCAGCAGGGCCGCCAGGACGGCCAGCCGGAGCCCGAGGCGCAGCACGATCCGCCCGGCAGGGCGTCCCGACGGCCCCGGCGCGCCCTTCGACGTCAGGGATCGTCCGCGCATGTGGCTCCACACCACGAGCACCGCGGCCGCCAGGACGGCCGCCGCCGGAATCCATCCCGGCCACGGAGGCGCGAAGGCGAGATCACCCTGTTCGTAGACCACGGGCCGGTACTTGAACAGGGCCTCGAATACCCGGTCGAACAACGACACCTCGTTCCAGGGCCTCGCGGCGCGTGCAGCGCCGCCCGTTCGTGCGGCTGCCCCCGGCCTGCGCCGTCCCCCGACCCGGAGGCGCACGCAGCGGCGGGCACCGTTTTTGGTGCGATGTGGATGACTGGAGGCAGGATATCATGCGGGAATCCCGGCTGTAACAGACGGCGCAGGCTCCGGCAGCCCGGGGCGTGCCGCGTTCAAGACCCCGGCCCGCCGGTCGATTGTTCAGGCAGGGCCGGAGGCCCGGCAAGGAGTCCCTATGCGACGCTCGTGGTTACCGTTGATTCCCGCCATGCTCCTCGGCATGGCCTGCACCGCCGCCGCCGCCGCCGCCGCCGATGTCACACCCGTCGCCGCGCTGGATCGGCTCAAGGCGGGCAACGCCCGATTCGTGGAAGCGCCGGGCACGGCGCCGCCCATCGACGAGGCCGCACGCCAGGCTCAGATCAAGGGCCAGGCGCCGTTCGCCATTGTCCTGTCGTGCGCCGATTCGCGTGTGCCGCCCGAGATCATCTTCAACGCCGGCCTCGGCGAGTTGTTCATCGTCCGCACGGCCGGCCAGGTGGGCGACAAGGCCGTGTACGCCAGTGTGGAGTACGGGGCCGAACACCTGAATGTCCCGCTGCTGGTGGTCATGGGCCACGAAGCGTGCGGCGCGGTGAAGGCCACGATCGAGACCAAGCCGGGGGCGGCGTCGATGGGTCCCAATCTGGACGCGCTGGTGGCCGCCATCCGGCCGGCCTTCGCCAGGATGGACGAACCCGCCGACGCGGCGCACGTGCGCGAGGCCGTGCTCGCCAATGTCGAGCAGGTGATCAACGACCTGCTGAGCCGCAGCGCCGTCATCACGCATCTGGTGTCGGCCGGCAAGCTCCAGATCGTCGGCGCGTACTACGAGTTCACGAGCGGCAAGGTGCGGTTCAGCCAGCCTGTGACCAGCGTGCCCGACGCCGGGCACAAGGCTGCCGACGCGCACAAGGGTGCCGACGCGCACAAGTAGGTGATGGCCATGAGGATCCGACTCACGGCGGCCGTGGCGGCCTGTGGGTGGCTGGTGACGGCCGCGGCGGCCACGGGCGCCACGGCGCCCGGGTCACAGGGGGGGCACGGCACGCCGCCGGCCGCGGCGCAGGCGCATGCCACCCCACCGGGCCCCGGTGTGCACGCGGCGACGCACGGTGCGCCGCCGCAGGCGACGGATCCCGGCAAGACGGATCCCGGCGTCCAGCCGGGACCCGCAGAGGCGGCCCCGGCTGCCCGCGCCACGACGCCGTCGGTTGCTGAGGTGGTCAAGCGGATTCAGGCGCTCATGGTGGAGCACGCCGGCAAGCCGACGGCACAGGGCTCCGCAGGCGGAACGGCTGCCGCGCCGGGCAAGCAGCCGCCTGCCAGGTCCGCCGAGGGCAAGGCCCAGCCTGTCCGACCTCGCGTTGCCCTGACGTGGGATCGTTCCCCCGGTGGCGTACGGCTGACCTGGGACCCCGAACTGGCGCCCGCACGCAAGGCCCGGCGCCCGGGCATACAGTTGGTCTGGCCGGAGTAGCCTCTCGACCCGGATGGTCGAACGTCCGGCGCCACCAGCGTGGCGCCGGACTTTCGCGTACAATTCCGGGCAGGCACTCCGATGCAGATACCGGACTTCCTGTCGGCTGGCCGCGCGTGGCGCGCATGGTTCCGGCTCGTCTTCGGCGCCGGCCTCACCGTCATGGCCCTCGCACCCGGTGCGGCGGTGGCCCAGGCCACGGCACGCCCACCCGCGGCGCTTCAGGCGCCACCGCGGCAGGACGCGTCTGACGAGGCGAAGGCGCTGGCCGCGGCGCGCGCCGAGCAGCAGTACACGATGGCAGCCGCCCGGGCACTCGCTCACGGGCAGCGCTCGCACGCGGACGAACTGGCGCGCAGCCGGGGTGCGGCAGACCCCGCTGCCGCCGCCACGCTGGCCAGGCTCGCCGCCGATCGGGGCCAGTACGACGACGCGCTGGCGCTGCTCCAGGTGACCGGCCGCACCGCGCCGTCGAGCGAAGCGGCGCTGCAACTGGGTCTGCTGCTGAGGTACCTCGGGCGGACCCGCGAGGCGGACCAGGTGCTGGCGCCCCTCGCGTCCTCGGGGCGGGCAGCCACGACGTCTGCGGCGCTGCTGCGCGCGGGACTGGCCGCCCGGGCATTGCGCCAGCCGCGGACGGCCAATGCGCTGTTCCGCGAAGCGGCAGCGGCGCTGCCAGGCGACCCTGCGGTCAACACTGCGTGGGGGCACCTGTATCTCGACGCCAGCGATCCGGCTGAAGCGGTCGCGCGCTTCAGGACGGCCCTCAAGACCGATGCAGCCTGGGCGCCGGCCTGGGCCGGTCTGGCGCGCGCGCTTGCCTCGGAAGACCCGGCAGAGGCGATGGCCGCGGCGAAGAAGGCCATCGAGATCGATCCGGCGCTGGTGGAGGCGCACCTGTTCGTGGGCGAGTCAGCCCTCGAACGCGACCGTCCCGCGGAAACCCGCGCGGCCGTCGATCGCGCGCTCGCCGCGAACCCGCGCAGCCTGGACGGCCTGGCCCTGCTGGCCGCGCTGGAATTCGTCAGCGATGCGCCGGCGGCGTTCGAGGCCGCCGTGGCGCGGGCGCTCGCGGTCAACCCCACGTTCGGCGAGGTCTACCGGGTGACCGCCGCGCACGCCGCAGGCCGCTACCGGTACGACGACGCGGCGGCGCTGGCGCGGCGGGCCGTGGCGCTCGAGCCGGCCAACCCGGGGAACCAGGCCGCGCTGGGCCTGCACCTGCTGCGCACCGGCGAGGAGCGCGAGGCCCGCCGCGCGCTCGAGACGGCCTTCAAGGCCAACAGCTACGACCTCGTCACGTTCAACCTCCTCGAGATGCTGGACGAGCTCGACACGTTCGCGTCGTTCCCGGCCGGTATCGCCACCGTGAAACTCCACAGGGACGAAGCGCCCGTGCTGCGCCACTATGCGGTGCCGCTCGTCAACGACGCGCTTGCGAAGATGAGCGCCCGGTACGGCTTTGCGCCGGCGGGACCGATCCTGGTGGAGATCTTCCCGGACCACGACGACTTCGCCGTGCGCACGCTCGGCCTGCCGGGGCTCGTGGGCGCGCTCGGCGTCTGCTTCGGCCGCGTCGTGACCCTCGATTCTCCCCGCGCGCGCAAGCCGGGGTCGTTCAACTGGCAGGCCACGCTCTGGCACGAGATGGCCCACGTCTTCACGATGCAGCTCTCGGGCTACCGCGTGCCACGCTGGCTCACCGAGGGCATCTCGGTGTGGGAGGAAGGCCAGGTCCGCCCCGAATGGGCCCGCGACTCGGAGATCGCGTTCGCGCGCGCGGCGGCAGAGGGCCGGCTGCCGAAACTGGCTGACCTCAATGCAGGGTTTTCGCGCCCTGATCTCGTGGAACTGGCCTACGTCCAGGCCTCGCAGGTGGTGGCGGTGATTGTCGAGCGCCACGGCGAGGCTGCGCTCGGACGCCTGCTGCGCGCGTTCGCGGGCCGCGCAGGCACGGACGAGGCGCTGCGCCGGGCCCTCGGCTCGGGCCTCGACGACCTGCAGGCCGCGTTCGACGCGCGCGTGGAGCAACGGTACGGGCCGCTCGGCCGGGCCCTCCGCGTGCCCGAGGGCTTTGCGGTCCCGCCGGGCGCGACGCCTGCGGCCCTGCAGGCCCTGGCGGCGAAGCATCGCGACAGCGTGCCGGCTCAGATGGCGATCGGGGCGGCGCTGGCGGCCGCGGGAGCCCGCGAGGCAGCCGCAGCGGCGTACGCGCGTGCCCACGAACTGGCGCCGGCCCTCGTCGGGGAGGACAGCCCCCGCGCCAGGCTTGCGGCGCTCGCGGAGCGCCAGGGAGAGATCGCCGCGGCGGCAGCCCACCTCGCGTCGCTGGTGGCCGACGACCACACGAACATCGAAGCTGCCAGGCGCCTCGCGCCCCTGGCGCGCCGCCTCGGCCGGACCGACGCGCTGTGGCTGGCCCTCGAGCGGATCGTCACGGTGGACCCGTTCGACGCGTCCGCCCACGGCGCGCTCGGCCGCCTGGCGCTCGACCGCGGGCAGTTGCCCGTGGCCGTGCGGGAGTTCTCGGCGGCGCTCGCAGCGGGTCCTGTCGATGTCGCCCCGGCTCACTGTGACCTGGCAGAGGCCCTGCTGCGCACCGGCGACCGGCCCGGCGCCCGGCGCGAAGTGCTCGCGGCCCTGGAGATCGCCCCCTCCTATGAGCGAGCCCAGGAACTGCTCCTGAAGATCGTCGACGGCACGTGAGCCGTCTGACCCGGCGTTCGCGCCGTTCCGGGTGAAACCGTTTCGTGCCCGCGCAGAACCGCGCAGAGAGGCCTGGCATGGCACCGCACGCAGACAAACCCGCCGATCATGTCCGCGACCACCGCAGCCTGACGGCCGCCGCCGAGAAAGCGCTCCTGATTTGGATCGCCGGCCGGCTGCCGGCCTGGGTCACGTCGGACCTGCTGACGGCGCTCGGCCTGTTCTCGATGGCCGGCGTCGGCCTCTCGTTCTGGGCCGCCGCCCGCATCCCGGCCGTGGCCCTCCCCCTGGTGGTGGTGTTCCTCGCGCTGAACTGGTTCGGCGACAGCCTCGACGGCACCGTCGCCCGCGTGCGCAATCAGCTCAGGCCCCGATACGGGTTCTACGTGGACCACGTGATCGACATGGCGGGCACCACCATGCTCATCGGCGGGCTGATCGCGGGCGGGTTCCTGAGCCCGGTCGTGGGTCTGGCCGTGTTGTCCGCGTGGCTGCTCGTCTCGGCGGAGTCGTTTCTGGCCACCCACGCCCGCGGCGTGTTCCGCATGTCCTTCGGCTGGTTCGGCCCCACCGAACTGCGCATCCTGATCGCGCTGGGGGCCCTCAAGTTGCTGCGCGGAAGCACGGTCACGCCCTTCGGCTTCGGGCCCTGGCTCGCGTTCGACGTCGGGGCCGTGGCGGCCGCGGCCGGCATGGTCATCCTGTTCGTGGCCGCCGGCATCCGCAACGGCCTCGCCTTGTACCGGGAAGAAACGACGTGGCGATGACGCCGCCGGCATCCGCCCCCCGGGCCCGGCGTCACCCGCGAGCCGCCTGACGGTCCAATGACGTGGAGGTCCGACATGAACGGCTCAACGGGTGATGGCCGCCAGCTGGCGGTGGCCGTGGCTGGCTCGGCGGTCATGGTGCTGGCGGCCCCGTTCTTCGGCGAACTGCGCAGCCTGATCCGGTCGGCGTTCCCGGCCCAGTTCACGGCGATCGTCGGCGGGTTGGTCGGCACTGCGGTCGCCTCCGCCGTGGCTGCGGGGCTGTGGCGCATCCGCAGTCACCGCCGGCCTCGCGCGGTCGCGATCGGCGTCGCCCTGGCGGGCGCGGTGCTCTACTCGGAGTGGACCGGTGCGGCGGATCCCGCCATCCGGATGGTGGAGTACTCGCACTTCGTCGAGTACGGCGTCATTACGTTCCTCTTCTACCGCGTGTGGCGCAACCGGGGCGACGGGTCGGCGCTGGCGGTGCCGGCCATCGCCGCATTCGTCGCCGGCGTGGCCGCCGAAGGGTACCAGTGGTTCCTGCCCGCCAGGGTGGGGGAGTTGAAGGATGTCTGGCTGAACGCGGTCGCCATCGGGTGCGGGCTGCTGTTCGCCGTGGCGGCGGCGCCGCCGCCGGCGTTCCGGTTCGCCTGGCCCCCGGTTGCCCGGCGGCTCACCGCGCGCGCCCTCGTCGTCGCCGTGCTGGCCCTGGCGGCGTTCGTCCACGCCGTGCACCTCGGCGTCGAGATCCGCGATCCCGCGATCGGATCGTTCGTCTCGCGCTACACGGCAGACGACCTGGCGGCGCTCGCCGCCGACCGCGCGGCAGCGTGGCGGGAAGCGCCACCGGCCACGCGCCCGCCGCGCTTGTCACGCGAGGACCAGTTCATGACCGAGGGGCTGCAGCACGTGCAGGCCCGCAACAAGGCGTGGGATGCGGGCGATGCGTTCACCGCCTGGCGCGAGAACCTGATACTCGAGCGGCACTTCGCGATCGTGCTCGACACCCCGTCCTACGTCTCGAAGACCGGGCACCGATGGGCAGACGAACAACGGGCCGACGCGGCGCGCCGGGTCGAAGGCACCGACGCGCGCGACTTCGTCAGCGCGGCCTACCCCTACACAATCTACGTCTGGTCCCCGGTGTGGCTCTGGCTGGCGGCCGGCGCCCTGGCGGCGCTGCTGGCAGGCGTACGATAACAATCCCGGATTGATTTATGCACGACCAACGGGAGTGCATGAGGGACGACAGCAATCCCGGATTGATTTATGCACGACCAACGGGAGTGCATAAATCAATCCGGGATTGATACACGGCGAGCTACTGGACGCGCGTGGCGGTCCAGTTGGCGGTCGAGGCGCCCGTCGTCACCGTGCCCGACATCGTCGTCCCGCCGACACGGCCCTTGTAGGTCGAGTCGCCCACGGTGAAGGTGATCTCGTCACCTGTCAGGCGGCCCGTATACAGGGCCGTCGTCGTGGTGCCGTTCGCCAGCGTACCCGACACCATCTGGAACGACTGACTGAGTGTGAGGGTCTTGTCACCGAGGCGCCACGTGCCTTCGACCTTCGCCGGCACGATCCACAGGTAGGCCGTGCACCAGCTCGTGCAGTCCTGCTCCACGCTGGCGCTGCCGTCTTCCTGCCACTCGCCCATCTTGAACGTGTTGGTGACGATCCGGGTGCCCGGCTTGAGGTCGAGGAGCTTGGGGCGCAGCCGCATGTTGATGTCCGTCAGCAGAAACATGGTGATGACGGTCGCCTGCGAGAAGTCGCTCTCGAAGAGGTCGGCCTTCATGAACGTCGCCTTCTCGGCCAAGCCCTCCTTCAGGGCGTTGGCCTTCGACAGCTCCACCATGTCCGGCTCGTACTCGATGCCGAACGCGCGCGCGCCCCGCTTGGCGGCAGCAATCACCGTGCGGCCGTCGCCCGAGCCGAGGTCGATGACGACGTCGTTCGCCGTGACGCCGCCGAGGTCGAGCATCTTCTGGACCAGAGCGGGTGACGTGGGCACCCATACGACGTCCTTGCCGGGCTGCCCGTACTGCGGTTCGTAGGGCTTGTTCTGCTGCGGGGGCTGGGCCTGCGCGGCAACGGCCAGCGCCGCCAGGATGACTACCGCGCCGAATCCGTGCACGGGCCGAAGAATCCTCATGAGACGCTCCCTGTGAGTCGGACGGAGTGCGATTCTACCACTCACAGCCTCCAGCCTCGCCCCCGGGGCAGGGTTGACGTTCTGGGTTCACGGTTCACGGTTCAGGGTTCACGGTTCAGGGTTCACGGTTCAGGGTTTGGGGTTCACGGTTCAGCGTGACAGCGTGATCCCTTCTTGCTTCTTGCTTCTTGCTTCTTGCTTCTGTCCCTCCCCGCGCCCCTAATGCGGCAGTCCGAACAGGAAGTAGGTCAGGCACAACGCGGCCAGCACGAGGCTGCCGGCATTGATCTCGCGGGCCCGGCCGCCCGCCAGCTTGGCCAGCGGGTACAACACGAGTCCCGCCGTGAGGCCGTTGGCGATGTTGTAGGTGAACACCATCAGGACGATGCACGCGAAGGCCGGCAGGGCTTCGGTCAGATCGTCGAAATCGATGCGGCGCATCGATCCCACCATCAGCATGCCCACCGCCACCAGGGCGGGCCCGTACGCGTAGCGTGATTGCTGCAACGGGGCCACGAGGGGCACGAAGAAGAGCGCCGCCAGGAACAGGAGCCCGGTCACGACCGCCGCGAGCCCGGTGCGCGCGCCTTCCCGGATCCCGGTGGCCGACTCGATGTAGGCGCCGCTGGTCGACGTGCCGACCAGGGCCGCGAACACGCACGACAGCGCGTCGACCATCATGGGGCGCTCGACGCGCGGGAAGTTGCCGTCCTTGTCCAGCATGCCGCCCGCCGCGCCGACGCCCACCAGCGTGCCGAGCGTGTCGAGGAACGACATGAGCACGAGCGTCAGGAGGACCGGCAGGAAGCTGATCTGCAGCACGCCTGCCACGTCGAGCCGCAAGGCCACGGGGGCCAGGGAGTAGTCGCCGGTGAAGGGCAGGGCCATCACCGCCGCCGGCGCCTGGGCGTAGCCGAGGGCGTAGCCCGTCACCGCCGTACCCGCGATGCCGATCAGGATCGCGCCGGGAACCCGCCGCATCAGCAGCAGCACGATCACGATGAATCCGGCAATCGCCAGCAGGACCTGCGGGTCGTGGAAGGCGCCGATCTTCACCGGCACGTCCGGCGCCCGCAGCAGCGCCTGCCCCGCCGCCAGCAGGGCCTGCGGCGGCAGGCCCGCCGCGCCGCTGGTCACGATGCCCGTCTCGTACAGGCCGATGTACGCCAGGAACAGGCCGATGCCCGCCGCGAAGCTGTGCTTCAAGCTGGGCGAAATCGCGTTGGCCAGCTTCGACCGCACCTGGAACAGCGTGAGCAGGACGAAGATGGCACCGGCCACGAAGACCGAACCCAGCCGCTGCTCCCACGTGGCGCCCATGGCCGCGAGGCCGAAGGCGATGAAGGCATTCTCGCCCATGTAGGGTGCGACGGCGATGGGCCGGTTGGCGTACAGCCCCATCAGGATCGAGCCGAAGGCGGCGGTCAGGATCGTGGCCACGGTGCCGGGACCGATGGGAATCCCGGCTGCGCTCAGGATGGCCGGGTTCACCACGATGATGTAGGCCATCGTCACGAACGTCGTGACGCCGCCGAGCACCTCGCGGCGGGTCGTGGATCCCTGCGCGGCAATGCTGAAGTACTTCTCGAGCATGGGGGGACTATACAAGGGGCCGGGGGCTGGGGGCCAGGGGCGTGGGGCGTGGGGCGTGGGGCGTGGGGCGT
>CAYNDV010000022.1:0-44394 GCA_964396055.1 uncultured Vicinamibacterales bacterium
GGCGCCCGCGCGCGGCCGCAGGGGCCCGGCGGGCCGGGGCCGAGGCCCGGCCGCTCACGGCGATGTACTCGCGCAGCAGCAGGTCCAGATGGGCGCGCTCCTCGGCGGCGAATTCGAGGAACACCTGCTTGCCCTCGGAGTCCTCGAACCGCTCGCCGTAGCGCTTGAAGAACCGGTGGGACGCCCGCTCGCACCGGATCCCGATCTTCAGGGCCTGCCGGTCGTCGACGCCCTGCACGATTTCCTCGGCGGCGGTCGCGAAGAGGCCGTTGGCGGCGCCCTTGAAGAAGAGGAACGTCGGCCGCGACTCGAGTTGCGGATCGGTGGCGAGGAGGCGCTGGTACCGCGTCTCGAGGGTCGACAGGTGATCGCGCTCCTCGTCGGCCAGTTTCTGGAACACCCGCCGCGCGCCGGCGTCCACCGCGACGCGGGCGGCCCGGGTGTAGAACTCCAGCCCGCTGCGCTCGGTGGCAATCGCAATCCGCAGCGCGTCGCGGGCGAACACCTTCTCGCTGGTGGCCGGCTCGGGCACCGGCGCCTTGCCGAGGCGGCACGACTCGCACGTGCCGTAGATCTGCAGCACGCTCTGGCGCGCGGCGAACCGCCGCGCGGCCGCGACTTCCTCGATGAGCGACTCGATGTCGGAACTCAGGAACTCGAGCGACCGGTTGCAGGTCTTGCAGATCAGGTGGAAGTGCCGCGGATGCCGGTACGAATGCTCGAACCGGAAGCGCCCCTCGCCGAAATCCACCTTGCGCGCGATGCCCGCGTCCACCATCCACTGCAGGGTGCGGTACACGGTGGCGCGGCTGAGGCGATGGTCCTCACGCCGGATGAGGTCCACGAGGTCGTCGGCGCTGAGATGTCCCTCGTGCCGCAGGAACACGGCCAGGATCAGCTCGCGCTTGCTGGAGCGCTTGCCGCCCGCGGGCCGCAGGCGGGTCACGTCGGGCAGGGCGGGATCGATCACCGTGGACATGGCAGGATCCGGGTGTTCGGAGCCCCGCCGCACGCGAGACGCGCCGGCGGGGCCGGAGAGCTAGCCGCTGAACGACGATCCGCACCCGCAGGTCGACTTGGCGTTGGGGTTGCGGATGGTGAAGCCGCCGCCGGTGACGCTGTCGACGAAGTCCACTTCGGCACCCTGCAGGTACTGGGCGCTGATGGGATCCACGAACAGCTTGACGCCGTTCACCTCGAACGACTCATCGCCGGGCCCGGGATTGTCCTCGATCATGAGCCCGTACTGGAAACCCGAGCAGCCGCCGCCCTGAACGAACACGCGCAGTCCGCTGTCGGTCTTCTGCTCTTCGGCCAGCAACTCGGTGATCTTGGTGGCGGCAGTGGTCGAAACGCTGATCATGTGACCTGCTACTCCTTCAGGAAGAGACCCGTTGTGCGGGAAAAGCCCCTTCCGATTATAGCCCGTTTCCACGGGACCGCGGGGGCGAGCGGCCCGCCAAACGGGCACCAGCGTCGCAGTATCGTGTTATCTTACAACCGTTTAGACGCACCTGGCGACTGGCGGGATCCCCGGAAATCTGGCGCGTGCCCCCGCCGCCGGGCCCGCAGATCGCCGGCAGGAGGCCCAAGGTGGACCGAGAATACCCCGTGTACCTGGCCGGGCAGTGGATCCGCCCCGGCCCGCCCCACGCCGTCACCAACCCTTTCGACGACTCGGTGGTCGGCGTCACCTGGCTCGCCGGGGCCGGCGAGGTCGAGGCCGCGACGCAGGCCGCGCAGGCTGCCGCGGCAACGGTGGGCGCCCTGCCCGCCTACGAGCGGGCGGCGATCCTGGCCCGCGCATCCGCCTGGCTCACCGCCCGGCGCGACGAGATCGGCCTGACCCTGGCCGGTGAGGCCGGCAAACCGATCCGCGATGCCCTGACGGAAGTGGACCGCGCCGCGATGACCTTCCAGGTGGCGGGCGAGGAAGCCCGCCGGCTTGGTGGCGAGGTCATTCCCCTCGATCTGGCCGCCCACGGCCGCAACCGGATCGGCATCGTCCGCCGGTATCCCATCGGACCGGTGGCGGCCATCTCGCCGTTCAACTTCCCGCTGAACTTGTCGGCGCACAAGCTGGCTCCCGCCCTGGCAGCCGGCAACCCGGTCGTCCTCAAGCCCGCCACGAGCACGCCGCTCTCGGCCCTGGCCCTGGCCGCGGCCCTGCATGACTCGGGCGCGCCGCCCGGATCGGTCAGCGTGCTGCCGATGCCGCGTGACCTGGGCGATCGGCTGGTGACCGACGAGCGTTTCAAGCTGCTGACCTTCACGGGATCGTCGGCCGTGGGTTGGGCCATGAAGGCCCGTGCGGGCCGGAAGAAGGTCATCCTCGAACTCGGGGGCAACGCCGGTGTCATCGTCGAGCCGACGGCCGATCTCGAGTGGGCCGTGAAGCGGATCGTCACCGGCGGCTTCGCGTTCGCCGGGCAGAGCTGCATTTCGGTGCAGCGGGTGTTCGTCCACGACAGCGTGTACGACGACGTCGCGCGGCGCCTGGTGGAGCGCGTGGCCGCGCTGGTGGTGGGATCGCCCCTCGATCCGCTGACCGATGTCGGGCCGATGATCGACCGCGGCGAAGTGGACCGAATCGAGGCCTGGGTGCACGAGGCCGTGGCGGCCGGTGCCCGCGTGCTGACCGGCGGCCGGCGGCTCGGGCCCGCCACCTGGGCGCCGACGGTGATCGAAGGGGCGCCCGAGGCGTCGCGGGTCTGCGCGCAGGAGGTGTTCGCGCCCCTGATTGGCCTGTATCGGTACACCGACTTTGCCGAGGCCGTGGCCGCGGTGAACCGGTCGCGGTACGGGCTGCAGGCCGGGGTGTTCACCAACGACCTCACCCACACGCTCGCGGCCTTCGACACGCTGGAGGTCGGCGGCGTCATCGTGAACGACGTGCCGACCTGGCGCATCGACCAGATGCCGTACGGCGGCGTGAAGGACTCGGGCGTCGGTCGCGAAGGGCCGCGCTACACGATCGAGGAGATGACGGAGCCGAAGTTGCTCGTCATCAACCGCGAGACGTCCTGACCCGCCCGGGGCGCCCCGCGGGGCTGGCGAGCCCGGACATCAGGCCGGCGCGAGCGGCGTCATCGACGGGGGCGCCGCCGCGGGCGAACTGGCCCACGACCGGTTCGGCTCGGTCGCCATGTGGAACCGCAGCGTCCCCCCGGCTGCCACTTCTTCGTGGCTGATCCAGCAGCGATCCAGGGGCTTGTCGTTGAGGCTGACGCCTTTCACGTACTGGTGCGCGTCCGACAGGGCGTCCGATTCCATCGTGAACGTCCGGCCGCCGCCGAGGTCGATCGCGGCGCGATCCACCAGCGGCGCGCCGAGCACGTACGTGCCGTCGACGGGGTTCACCGGGTAGAACCCGAGGGCCGTGAACACGAACCACGCCGACAGCTGCCCGCCGCGGTCGTGGCCGCACAGCCCGTCCGGCCCGGTTGCGTACAACGCCGTCGCCACCTGCCGCGCGCGCGCCGCGGCGAGCCAGGGCGCGCCGGCATACGCATACAGGTACGGCACGTGGTGGCCGGCCGGGACGCCGTGGGCGTACTGCCCGACGACGCCGGTGAGGTCGCCGGTCTGCCCGCCGACGCCGCCGGGCGGACCGCCAAACAGGGCGTCGAGCCGCTTCACGAATGCTTCCGGCCCGCCCATCAACGTCATCAGCCCGCGCACGTCGTGCTGGACAGACCAGCTGCTGATCCATGCGCTGCCCTCGGCGTAGTCGAGGCGCGCGCCGTCGCCGGGCCCCGGCGGGAACGGGGTTCGCCACGACCCGTCCGCGAGGCGCCCCCGCATGAGCCCGCTGGACGGATCGAACACGTTGCGGTAGACGCCGGCACGGGCCTCGAACTGGCGCCGGTCGGCCGTGCGCTCCAGTTTCGCCGCGAGACGTGAGACGCACCAGTCGTCGAAGCCGTACTCGAGCGTCCGCGACACGGCGTGCAGTTCCCTGTCGGCCGGAATGTAGCCGCGCGTGTCGGCCCGGTTGAGCCACTGCAGGCCACGATCGGTGGCGGCAGCCGAGACCTTCAAGGCGTCCAGGGCCTCGCCCCGGTTCACGGTGGTCAGGTTCTTCAGGATCGCGTCGACGATGACGGGCGCGGCGTGGTAACCGGCGCCCGTGCTCGTGTCGTTGCCCCAGAGCGGCCACACCGGCAGCCGGCCGCTCTCGCGGGCAAAGGCGAGCAGCGACTGCACGAGGTAGTCCACGCGCTCCGGCTGCATCAGGGTCATCAACGGATGCAGCGTCCGGAACGTGTCCGCCAGGGCGAACGCCGTGTGGTTCTGGAACGGTGCGGTCTTCGCCTCCCCGTCTGCGCCACGGTAGCTCCGATCCGCGTCGCACGCGAGCGACGGCGCCAGCAGGGCGTGGTACAGGCCGGTGTAGAACACCGTCTTGCGCGCCGGGTCCTGTGACTCGATCTGGACCCGCTGGAGTTTGCGCTCCCACGCCTCTTCGGCGTCGCGGCGGTAGGCGTCGAAGTCCCAGCCCGGCGCCTCCGTGTCGAGGTTGCGCAGGGCGTTGTCCACGCTCACGGGAGACAGGGCCACCTTCACGAGCAGGGGATCGCCGGGCCGGAGCACGGGCTTGAACAGCGCCCGCAGCGCGGGACCCTGGGCCTGGCGGCGCTCACCGGAGTAGTCCCCGCCGGCGCCGAGCAACCACTGGGTGACGGGCTTCGAGAACCGGGCGACGAAAAACACACGCTGGTCGCGAGCCCAGCCCGTCGAGAAGCGGTACCCGGACACGGTGGTGGGCCCGTCGATCGACACCGCGGCGTCCACCGTCCGGTCCCCGTTGATGGCGTAGCCGAGGTCGAACAGGACGGCGGGCGGGCGCGCGGGAATCCAGCGGGGGAACCGGTAGCGGTGGATGCCGACGCGGCGCGTAGCCGTCAACTCGACCTTGATGTCCGTCGCCAGCAGATCCACGGCGTAGTAGCCAGGCGACGCCTGTTCGCGCGCGTGGGTGAAGGGCGAGGCCGCCGACGGCGGCATCTCGCGGCCTGCCAGGACCGGCATCACGCTGATGTCGCACAGGTCGCCGTCGGCGGTGCCGGAGAGATGGGTGTGGCTGAAGCCCGCGATGTCGGTGTCGCCGTGGTGGTACCCGGACGGCCGGTCGCCGCCAGGCGGGGCGGTGTCGGGGCTGAGCTGCACCAGCCCCGCGGGCACGGCGGCACCTGGAAACGTCCGACCTGCGCCGCCGGTCCCGATGAAGGGATCGACGAACCGGATCAGCCCGGCAGCGGGCGCGGCAGCGGCCCGCGACAGTTGCGCGCGCAGGGCGTGCGGAGACGCCAGCCACGCACCGGTGGCGGCGGCGCCCCTGAGGAGGTCGCGTCGGGTGATCATAGGCGGAGAGCGCCTCCGGGACGCTCTCCGTATGTATAGCGCGATTCAGCGTGCGCCGTCCAAGACGCCGTCAGTCTTCCTCGGCGATGCGCGCGACGGCCGGGTGGTCGGACAGGTGCATGCCGGGCTCGATGGCCGGCTGTGAGAGCTTGACCGAGAACCACGCGGTGATGGCCATGACCATGGCGGCCACGAGGCCGAACACGCCGAGCAGGCGCCAGAACTGGGCCCGCACCGGGGCGAAGACCTCGTCTTCGCCCTGCGTCATGGCCACGAGCCAGTCGAGTTTCTGGTAGCTCAGGCCCAGCTGGCTGGCGGCCACGGCCACCACGTGGCCGCGCCCGTCGCTGTCGCGCGCGCTGAGCGTCAGCGGCAGCTGCAGCGTGCCCTGCTTGTAGGCCTCCAGCCGGGGCCGCAGCAGGTCGATGGCGAAGAACGCGGTCTTGTCGCTGATGGGCCGCTGGCTGTAGACCACCGACCCATCCGCCGCCCGCAGCAGCCACGCCTCGCCGGTGGTGCCCAGCTTGATGCCCGCGGCCGGCGCGAGCATCTCGCGCGCGTCGGCCACGACCTTGACGATGCCCACCAGGCGGGTATCGGCGGCGGCGGTCACCGGCATCCCGATGGAGATCACGTGCGCCCGGGCCGATTCATCCCAGGCCACGTCGCTCACGCTCACCCGCCCCCTGATGCCGTCGTCGAACGCCTCCTGCCACCAGGGCTCGTCGGCCTGGAAGTAGTCGGTGGTGGGGTTCGAGGTCGCCAGCAGCCGGCCCTCGCGGTCGGTGACGAAGATCTCGCGGTAGATACGATCGTTCTCGGTGATGGCGCGGAGGTACCGCGCCACGGGATTGTCGAGCACGCCGAGGCGCTGCGCGGTGGCCACCCGGGCGGTTTCCCACTGCTGCTCGATCTCCTTCACCCTGGCCGGGTCGAGGGACCCGGCGCTGGCGGTGGCCAGGTCGTGGATGGCGGGATCCTTGGCCAGCACGCCGACATCGAGGATCCGCCGGAACAGGTAGGCGTCGATCTGGGCGGCGATGTGCTCGGCAATCTGGGTCAGCTGAAGGCCGTACGAGTCGCGCAGCTGCGACTGCCCCACGCCCAGGACCAGCGCGGCGGCGACCGCCATCAGCGGCAGGCTCACGAACACGAGGACGGTGAAGACGCGGATATTGAGGTGCGGGACGTGCCGGGACATGGCGCCCTCCTCTTCAATGCACACACGACGGCCGGGCGGGGGCGTGGCGGAGTACCCACAATCTCGGCCCGGCCCGGCGCGGTGTCAAGCCCGGCGCGGACTATTTCTCGAACTCGAGCGTGACGTCCGTGAAGCCGAACGCGCGCGCGATCTGGCCCAGGGTGGCGCGGGCGGAGGTCTGGATCTCGCCTTCCATCTCCGTCAGGAACGCCTTCGCCTGGGTTTCGGCCTGGGCCCGGGCCGCCTCCAGCGCCTGCGTGCGCGCGTCGGGCGGGGTCTTCTGGACGAAACCCAGCCAGGTGCCGTCCTGCTCGTCGTAGAACCGGATGTCGCGGGTGGCCACCTCGTATTCGTGCCTCGGCAGCGCGATCACGCAGTACCGCGACCCGTCGTCGCGCGAGCCGGCCACGATGCGCGCGCGCCGCAGGTCGTACTTGTACTTGATGTCGAAATGGCAGATGATGGCGAGCTTGCCCTGCGTGGTGAACCACCCCGGCTCGCCGACCTTCGACGTCACGATCTCCTTCACCGACGCCCGCAGGACGGCCAGTTCGCCGATCTGCCGGATGTAATCCACGCTGGCGGCCACCTCGGGAAGCGAAGAGGACCGGGCGGGCGGCACGAACTGCCGCACCAGGACAATGCCGGTGACGGCCAGGGCGAGGGCGAGAGCCAGCACGAGGATGAGTCGCGGCATGACCCGGATTCTAGCGCAAAGACGTTGCCTCCCCGGACGGGCGTTGTAGAATCAGCCCCACGAGCCCCGGGATGGTCGTCCCATGGGGACGGCGGTCATCCGCGGGCAGGAGTCTGCGACATGGCGTACACGCATCACGAACTGAAGGGCAAGAACATCACCGAGCTGCGCGACATCGCCAAGGACCTCACGCACGAGGCGGTCCAGGGCTACACGCAGCTCAACAAGGAACACCTGATCGTCGCCCTGTGCAAGGCGCTCGACATCCCGATGCACGAGCACCACGACGTGGTGGGCATCGACAAGTCGGCCATCAAGGTCAGGATGCGCGCCTTGAAGAAGGACCGCGACGCCGCCATCGAGGCGGGCGATCACGCGAAGCTCAAGGCCCTGCGGCGGCAGATCCACGGCCTCAACCGCCAGATCCACAAGCACACCGTGTGACACCGGCGGGCGGCCGCCGGCCGCCCCGGGTCTGCTCATGCTGCTGCCGCTCAGCGATGCCCCCAATCCCCGCGGGACGCCCGTGGTCACCTACGGGCTGATCGCGGCGAACGTGCTCGTCTACCTCCTCATCACGTTCCCGATGGGCCTGGAGCCGCCGGGCGCCGACGACCCGGCCCTGGTGCCCTACCTGGAAGTCATCCGCGAGAGCCTGCCGCCGGGCGTGTCCCTGCGCCAGGTGCTGGCGCAGCTGAGCTCCTACGACCTGTTCGTCTTTGAGCACGGGTACAAGCCTGGCGCGCCCCAGGTACCGGACCTGCTGGTCTCGCTGTTCCTGCACGGCGGGTTCATGCACCTGTTCGGCAACATGCTGTTCCTGTGGATCTACGGGGACAACGTCGAGCACCGGCTGGGGCGCCTGCCCTTCCTGTTCTGGTATCTCGTCACCGGGGTGGCGGCCACGCTGGCGTTCGCGCTCTTCGCCGGCGGCTCCCTGGTGCCCCTGGTCGGCGCGTCGGGCGCCATCTCGGGCGTGCTCGGCTTCTACTTCCTCTGGTTCCCGCGCAACACGGTCCGGATGTTCGTGTTCCTGTTCCCGTTCTTCATGAACGTGGTAGCCATCCCGGCACGCATCGTCCTGGGCATCTACCTCGTCGTGGACAACTTCCTGCCGTTCCTGTTCACGCAGGGCACGGGCGGTGGCGGCGTGGCGTACGGCGCCCACATCGGCGGGTTTGTGGCGGGCCTCGGCGTGGCGTGGATGATGGGCCGGCGCGACGTGGCCGCACAGCCGGACGAGTACCGGCGCGCGCCGGGGCCGGCCGGCGCGCCGCCATCGTCCGCGCTGGCGGACGCACTCGACCGTGGCGACATGGAGTCCGCCGCGGCGGCGTATTTCGCGCTGCCCCCCGAACAGACGCGGCGCGTGCTTGACGAGGCCCACTCACTCGATCTGGCGTCGTGGCTGGCGGCCAACGACCATCCGGAGGCCGCGCTGCTCGTCTTCCGCCGCCACCTGCGCGACTACCCTGCCGCCGCGTCGGCCGCGCGCGCCCACCTGGGCGCCGGATTGGTGCTCTTCGAGGACCTCGGCCAGGTGGCGCCCGCCTACCAGCACTTTCTCGACGCGCTCGATCGGACGCCGGATCCCGACACGGCGGCCCGCGCCCGTGCGGCGCTCGAGCAGATCGCCACGTTGCAGAAGTACCAACTCGGGACTAGACGCCGGGAGTGAAGTACGTCCGCACGATCGCGCCATCCCAGCGGGAGGCGGTCTGAAAGCCCCGCGACCGCGCCATGTCCACCAGCGGCGCCGGCACGAACGGCGTGATGAGTTCGAACACCTCGCCGGGCGCCAGCCCGGCGAGCGCCTGCATCACGTCCTGCACGGGGTGCGCGCCGGCCGCCAGCATGGGTCGCGCATCGAGCGACACGGTCCGCGTGGCGCCCGCCACCCAGGCCGGGCTCTCGTCGGCAGATGCGGCCGCCGGGATGCCCGCCGCTTCGCGCAAGGCCGTGATCAGGGATCCGAGCGGCACCTCCCCGCGGGCCGCCAGCTGGTGAAGCGTGAGCGTCCGCGTCACTGCGTCACGCACCGCGGGCGACGCCAGGGCCTTGAAGGACGGCACGAGGCACCCCAGCGGCTCGTCCAGCTGCGGATAGTGGCGCAGCAGCTCGGCCACGGTCAGGTCGGGGCTGATGGCGGGCGCGGCGTGTTCACTGCACATGGCTGGTCCCTTCGTCGGCATAGTGGAGCAGGCGCTGCTCGCCGGTGAGCGCGCGTTTGGCGGTGAGATCCTGGCTGACCTCGAGGCAGCCGAGGTACGCCCCTTCCCCGTCCCGCAGGGCGAAATACTCGATCGACAGGAACCGCCCCTTCATCGTGATCCAGAACGACGCGTGATCGTGGGCGCCCGACTTGAAGTCGTGGAGGATCCGCTCGACGATGTCCACACTGGAGGGCGGGTGGCAGTACTGCACCTTGCGCCCCAGGATGGCCCGGCTCCGCGAGAAGATCCGCTCCCGGCCCTGGGTGAAGTACCGCACGGTGTCGTCCCTGTCGACGAAGGTCAGGTCGAACGGAATCGTGTTCAGGATCGCCTGGAGCTCGACGGGCGTCATGCTGCCGGAGGGCAGCTGCAGCCGCGTCCCGTCGGACGCCGCGCCGGGTCCGGGGTCGTCGGCCCCGCCCCCTCCCGCCGGCGACCAGTCGTCGGACGGATCCACCAGGCAATAGCCGTACTCCAGGCTCTGGCGCTTGATCGCGAACCACGCCGCGTCATCGAGCGTGTCGAGGCACATCGGCAGGAGGATCTGCTCCTCCTTCGCCACCATGTCGGCCACCGCCTGCGACGCGGGCCGCAGGACGAGCTGCGCCAGGGCCGCAGCCTCCTCCATCGAGGGCACCGCGGCCGCGTCCAGCGCCGCGATCGCGCCCTTCAGCAGCGCACGCGTCTCGTCGTGCTTGCCCCACATCACCTTGGGCGGCCCGGTGATGCCCTTCTGCTCGAGGTACGGGAACAGCAGGTGCTCCTTCCGGAGGTAGTGCTTGTCCACGTCCATCAGGCTGTTGAACCGCAGCCGGATGGCCCCCATCGTCTCGCCCGGATCGACGCCGCCGGCCGCGAGGGTCGCGTACAGGCGTTCGAGTTCCTGCACCTCCCACGTCAAGGCCTGGTTCTCCTGGCGGAAGGTGTGAACCGGGTGCCCGGGAGGCGCCTCCGTCGCCTGCCCGGCGTCGATGGTCCCGTTGAGGACCGCGCTGTGCAGGTCGCACAGTTTCAGCACCTCTTCGGTGGGCAGGCCTTCGTTGATCAATTCCTGCTCGGCCACCACCACGTCGCCGTACGGCACCTGGCCCAGCATGCGGATGAGCTGCACCCGGACGGCTGCCGCCGACTCGCCGGCATGCAGCTGGCGGATGAGGTGCTTCAGGGTGTCTCTGCGCCGCGTCGCGTTGTCGATGAGTTCGCTCATGGGTCTCCGGCTCTCGCGGCCCCCGCCGCGTCCGACCTCCTGATTGTCGGAGACATTCCACCCGGACGGTATGACGGCGGTCAGGCCGCCGCGTCTTCCCAACGGGCGGGACTCGCGGGTAAGACGAGGCCTTCCCCGGCAATCTGGCGAGGAGGAGCCCCCAGGCGGGCCACATCCACGCCGGGGCCGCCGGCACCAACGGACCGCCGGTGGTGGACCTCGGCCTGACGCCGGCGGCGCCGCTGCTGACGCCGACGGGCTCGCTGCTCATCACGCTGTCGGGCATCAATGTGCCCACCAACGTGGCCGAGGCCATCATGGCCAACCCCGCTGGCTACTACGTGAACCTGCACTCGGCGGTGAACCCGGGTGGCGTGATCCGCGGCCAGCTCGTCCGGCAGTAAACCCGTGCGCCGGCGGCGCGGAGTGGCTATTCTCTGCCCATGCGCCGCCGGCACCGCAAGCCTGCGGCCGCGCGGATCGCGGCCGTGCTCATCACCCTGCACCTCGCGACCGGCGGGCTGTGTGCGGCGGGTGATGCCAGCGCGGCCGGGGCCCAGCACGCGCCGGCGGAGCCCGCCACCATCCGCGGGCTTGTCGTCGACGGGCGCACCGACCAACCCCTGGCCCGCGTGCAGGTCCGCCTGGCTGACACGGTCCGGGCCGCCACGTCCGGCGCCGACGGCCGGTTCGCAATCGGCGGCGTGCCACCCGGGTCCTACGTGCTGACGGCGTCGATCGTCAGCTACGCCCTGGTGCGGCGGTCCGTCACCGTGGCCCCGGGGGCGGTCCTGGACGTCACCATCGTGCTCACCGCGGGCACGGGCACCTACGAAGAAACCGTCGACGTGGTGGCCCCGGTCTTCGAATCGCGGGAACCAGGCGCCGTAACCGAGCAGGTCCTCACGGCCAGCGAACTGCAGGACCTGCGCGGCATGGTGGCCGACGATCCCCTGCGGGCCGCCCAGGCCGTGCCGGGAGTGACAGCCACGGACGACTTCTCGGCGGAGTTCTCGGCGCGCGGGAGCGGGCCCGGCTTCACGAACATCGTGCTCGACGGAGTCCCGGCGGCGTCGGTGCTGCTGCACGCGGTCGAGGGCCGCGACGATACCGGATCGGTGGCCCGGATCAACACCGACGTGCTGGCGCAAGCCACGGTCCTGCTCGGGGCGTACCCGCAGCGTTACGGCGACCGCCTGGGCGCGCAGCTGGAGTTCGTCTCACGGGAGGGGTCCCGGGACGGATTCCACGTGCGCGGCATCGTCAGCACCGTGGCGGCATCGGCCGTGGCTGAAGGCCCACTGGCCGGCGGCCGGGGCTCGTGGCTGGCGGCGTTTCGACAGAGCTACATCGACTGGGTCATCCGGCGGATCGACCCCGCCAGCCGCAGTGTGCTCGGATTCTCGGACGCGTTCGGCAAGCTGGCGTTCGATCTGACGCCGCGCCACCAGGTCTCCCTGACGGCCGTGGCGGGCCGCGCCCGCTACGAGGAGGACGACACCACGCCCGGCGCGAACTCGCTGGCCACGGCCACCAGCCGCGGAGGCCTGGCCATCCTCGGTCTGCGATCCACGGGCTCGTCATGGCTGCTGCATCAACGCCTGTTCGTGACCACCAACCGGTTCGCGAACGACCGGGCCGACGGAGAGGATCTCGGCTGGGGCCGGCGGGGCGACGTCGGGTATCGTGCCGACGTGGCGCGGACCTGGGGCCCCCGCGTCGCGCTCGATGCGGGAGGCCACATCCGGCGCTCGGGCGAGCGCACGCAACTCTGGATGCTGGACAGGCGCGTACCGCCGCGGCGCGTCACCGAGGAATCCGTGGACGCGGGCGTCTGGCACGGCGGCGGCTACGGGCAGGTACGGTGGGCGCCAGCCGGCGGCGTCGCGCTCGCCGCCGGCACCCGGGTGGACGCCACCGACGCGACGCATGCAGTGGCGTTCTCGCCCTGGGTGCAGGTGGCGCAGGCCCTGGGGGGCGGGTTCCGGTGGACGGCCGGCACGGGGCAGTACTACCAGACACCGGCGTTCGATCAGATCGTCGGGGTGCACGGCGGAGGCGCGTGGCTGCCGCCGCAGTCGGCGTGGCACGCGGACGCCAGCCTCGAACAGGTCATCGGCGCGCGCACGCGGTGGGCGGTGACGCTCTACAACCGCGAGGAGCGGGACGTGGCGTGGGCGGCCGGGCTCGAACCCCGGGCGCCAGGCGGGCTGGTGCCCTACAATCCGTTCGCGGTGTACGCCGGCCGGCTGGAGGGGTACGCACGCGGCATCGAGGTGGTGCTCCAGCGCCGCGATCCGAACGGCCTGTCAGGCTGGGCGGCGTACGCGTACGGCCGGTCGCGGTACCGCGATCCGGCCACGGGCGAGTCGTTCGACGGCGACTACGACCAGCGCCACAGCGTGAACCTGTATGGCAGCCTGCGGCTCTGGTCCAGGACCACCGCCATCGCCCGGTTCCGGGCTGGCACCAACATCCCCGTGCGAGGGTACTACCAGGCCACCGGGCTCACCGACAACGACGGGCTCCCCACGTTCGTGCTCGGCCCGGCCCGCAACGTGGCCCGCCTGCCCGACTACGCCCGGCTCGATCTGCGCGTGAACCACGCGTTCACGTTCTCGACGCGCCGACTCACGCTGTTCGTCGAACTGATCAACGTGCTGAACCGGACCAATGCCGGGCTCTCCGGCGGCCGCAGCATCGAGAAACTGCTGCCCTTCATTCCGGCAGCGGGCTTCCTGGTCGAGTTCTGACGGAGGGCGCGGCCCGGGCCGGCGGGCGCCGGCCGACGGGCTACGTCGGCACCGGCAGCCGCATGCCGAGTTCGCGGACCAGGAACCCGTAGCTGTCGGCGTGTTCGTCGATCTGCTGGTCGGTCGACTTGCCGGCGCCGTGGCCGGCCCTGGTCTCGATGCGGATCAGCGCGGGGGCGGGGCCGGCCTGGGCCGCCTGGAGCGCGGCCGCGAACTTGAAACTGTGCGCCGGCACCACCCGATCGTCGTGGTCGGCGGTGGTGATGAAGGTGGCCGGGTACTTCGTGCCGGGCTCGAGATTGTGGAGCGGTGAGTACCTGATATTGAGCTCGACACCCTCTTTCGTCTCGGGGTCGCCGTAGTCCGACTTCCAGGCCCAGCCGATCGTGAAGTGGTGGTAGCGCAGCATGTCCATGACGCCGACGGCGGGCAGCGCCGCCCCGAACAGGTCCGGGCGCTGTGTCAGGCAGGCGCCCACCAGGAGACCGCCGTTGCTGCCGCCGGCGATGGCCAGTTTCGGCGTCGAGGTGTACCGCTCGCGGATCAGGTACTCGGCCGCCGCGATGAAATCGTCGAAGACGTTCTGCTTCTGCGCCAGGCGTCCCGCGTCGTACCACGCCTGCCCGTACTCACCGCCGCCGCGCAGGTTGGCCACCGCGTAGATGCCGCCCATCTCGAGCCACGCCGCGGCGGCGGGCGAGAACGCCGGGGTGAGCGGGATATTGAACCCGCCGTACCCGTAGAGATACGTGGGCTGACGCCCGTCGCGCGCGAGGCCCTTCCGGAAGGTCAGGAACATCGGCACCTTCGTGCCGTCCTTCGAGGGGTAGAACACCTGGACCGTCTCGAAGGCCGCCGCGTCGAAGTCGACCTTCGGCTGCCGGAAGACGCTTGTCGCGCCGGCAACGACGTCGAAGCGGAAGATCGTCGTGGGATACGTGTACGACGTGAAGGCGTAGAACGCCTCGGTGTGCGCCCGGCGGCCGCTGAGGCCGGACACCGATCCCAGGGTCGGCAGCGCCACCTCCGCGCGTGGCGCCCCGTCGAGGGCGAACAGCCGCAATCTCGAGTGCGCGTCCACCATCCAGGTCGTGACGAAGGCGCCGTGCACCATCGTCACGCCGTCCAGCACGTCGCGCCCCGGGGCCTCGGGGATGAGGGTGCGCCAGGAGCCGGGCGCGGGATCGCGGCGGTCGATCGCGACGAGGCGGTACCGCGGCGCGGCGAGGTTCGTCAGCACGTAGAACGTGTCGCCGTCGTTGCCCACCACCGTGTACGCCGCGTCGAAGCGATCGAGGAAGGGCGCGATGGCCCCGGGCGGGTCCGTCAGATCGCGCACGAACACGCGGTTCCGGTTGTCGGTCCCTTCGGTCTGATACACGAGCAGGAACCGGCCATCGTCGGTGATGTCGGTGCCGAATCCCCAGTCGGGCTGATCGGGCCGCGCCAGCACGAGGGTGTCCCGCTCCTGGGCGTCGCCGACGCGGTGGAAGCAGATCTTCTGGTGCTTGTTGACGGCCTGCAGGCGGTGGCCGTCGGCCGGCGCGTCGTAGCGGGCGTAGAAGAAGCCGGTCCCGTCCTTGAGCCAGGTGGCGCCGCTGAACTTCGCCCACTCGATCACGTCAGGCAGGTCGCGGTTGGTGGCAACCTCCCGGACGCGCCACTCCTGCCAGTCGGAGCCGGAGACCGACCGCGCGTAGGCCGCGTAGCGTCCGTCGTCGGAGAACGACAGGCCCGCGATGGCGACGGTGCCGTCCGACGACCAGGTGTTCGGGTCGAGCAGGACCTCGGGTTCGCCATCGAGCGATCGGCTCTTGTAGATGACGGCCTGGGCCTGGAGTCCCGAGTTGCGGGTGAAGATGTACCAGGGGCCTTCGCGCGACGGGACGCCGTACCGCTCGTAATTCCACAACTGCGTCAGGCGGGCCTTGATGGCCGCGCGTTCCGGGATGCCGGCCAGGTACGCGCCCGTGAGGGCGTTCTGTGCGGTGATCCAGGCGCGCGTGTCAGGCGACTCGGCGTCCTCGAGCCACCGGTACGGGTCGGCAACCGTCGTGCCGAAGAGCGTGTCGACGTGCGGTCCCTTCTTCGACTCGGGGTACGCGAACGGCCGCTCCTGGGCCGACAGGTTCGGGAACAGGGACATGAGCGTGACCAGGGCGAGGACAGGGACCCGCATCGAGCACCTCGTTCGGAGAGGGCTTCCCGGATTATGGCAGCGCCCGCGTCGGGCGTCGAGGCGCCCGGCCGGTACCGGTCCGGTGCCGGGGCCGCATACGACGGCGATTGACAGGTCCCGCGCCCGCCGCTAAGCTCAGGCTTACCCTCAGCGCAACGCGGGCGCTTGCCGGCGGCCCCCAGTGAGCCACTTGGCCGCGCCGTACTATCCGGAGGAACGTCGATGCGAAAGGTACTCTGGTCGATCGCAGTGCTCCTCGTGATTCTGCTCGTCGGCGCCAGCCCCGCCCTGGCGCAGGCGAAGAGCAGCCGGCCCACCGTGGCCATCCTCGACTTCGACTACGGAACGATCCAGCACTGGTGGGAGGGCAACTGGGACATCGGCAGGGGCATTGCCGACCTGATCGTCGACGGCCTGCTCGAGGACGGGTCCTATCGCCTGATCGAGCGGAAGAAGCTGGACGCCATCCTGGCGGAACAGGATTTCTCCAACAGCGAACGCGCCGATCCCTCCGCCGGGAAGGTGGCCAAGATGGGCAAGGCGCTGGGTGTGAAGTACATGGTGGTCGGCTCGATCACCAAGTTCGGCACCGAGCAGTCCAACAAGAGCGTTGGCGGCAGCGGCTGGGGCGGCGGCAAGTTCGGCCTCGGCAAGGTTGGCACCCAGAAGGGCAAGGCCAATGTGGCGATCACGGCACGCATGATCGACACCTCGACGGGTGAGATCCTGGCCAGCGCCAAGGGCGAGGGGACCTCCCAGCGCAGCGGCCTGCTGCTCGGCGGCGCCGGCGGCGGCGGCGGCGGTGGCGCGTCCGGCGGTTTCAGCATGGGTTCGTCCGAATACCGCGACTCCATCCTGGGGGAGGCCACCGAGGCGGCGGTCAAGATGGTGGTGGACAAGCTGATTGCGGCCAAGAACCGGCTCGAATAGCCCGGGACGCGTGGCAGGAGGCTGGATGAAGAAGCAGATCGCGTTGGTGTGTGTCGCGGCACTGGCCCTGGCCGGAGTCGCATTCGCCGGGCAGCAGGCCCCGGCCGCCCCGAGACCGCCGGCCAGCCCCGCCGGCACGGCCGCCACGCAGGTGAGCGGCAAGTGGGTCGAGGAGAAGCCCGGGGCAGCGCCCCGGTATCGCGACGGCAAGTGGATCGTCGTCGAGTACAACCGGCCGATCATGCGTGGCCGCACCGACATTTTCGGCAAGGGCGCGGACTACGGGAAGGCCGTGACAGCCGGTTCGCCGGTCTGGCGGGCGGGTGCGAACCAGACCACCCGTCTGAAGACCGAGGCAGCGCTGGTGTTCGGCGACAAGACCGTCCCCGCCGGTGACTACAGCGTGTTCGTTGACCTGAAGGAAGGCGCCTGGACGCTGATTCTCTCCACCCAGGGGTTCCAGCAGAAGTACGACCCCAATAACAAGGTCGACACCTGGGGTTCGTACGCCTATGACCCCAAGTTCGACGTGGCCCGGATCCCGATGCGGGTCCAGGTGATCGATCTGTCAGTCGACCAGTTCACGATCGGCTTCGTGAACATGACGCAGCAGAACGGCACCCTCGCCTTGTGGTGGGACAGGACGATGGCACTGGTCGACTTCAAGGTCGCCCAGTAGCGGACGGGCCGCCGGAAAAAGGGGCCAGGCTTCTGGAAAAGGGGCCTGGCCCCTTTTTTCAGCCTGTGGTATTCTACCGACCGGTAGGTAGACCGGCCGGCTGAAGCCGGCCTCCACGAAGCCCGATGACGCATCGCCGCTCGAACATGCTCACCGACCCCCGCGGGGTGGCCTCCGACGCGCCGGATGCGTCGTCGCGCGCCCGCCTCCTCCATGCCGCCGTCGAGATCTTCGGCCGCAAGGGGTACGCCGGAGCATCGGTGCGTGAAATCGTCGAGCAGGCGGGCGTCACCAAGCCCGTCCTGTACTACCATTTCGGCAGCAAGGAAGGCCTGATGATGGCCATCATCGACGAAGCCGCCCGGGCCGTACGGGCCGTCGTCGACGAGGTCCGCCGCAGGGGCGGTCCCGCCCGGGACCGGGTCATCGGGCTCGTGCTCGCCCTGCGGCAGCTGGTGCGCCTGCGCTCGTCGGAACTCCGTGTAGTCCACTCCGTCTATTACTTTGCGCCCGAACTGCTGCCCGCCTTCGACTACCGCGTCTTCGAACGTATCGTCCTGGGTGAGTTCGACGGCGCCCTCCGCTCGGGCATCGACAGCGGCGAACTGCGGCCGGTGTCGCTGTCTCACGCCGCGCTCGCCCTCGGCTCGGTGCTCAGCGGGGTGCTCGACCAGGAACTGATTCACCGGGACCGGATCCTGGACGACGACGATGTCGTGCAGGTGCTGAATCTCGTCTTCGATGGGCTCTGCCCGCCCGTGTAGTCCGCACTCATCGTAAGGAGAACGTCGCGTCATGACCCCGTATGCCCGCTCTGTTCTGTGCGCCGTGGCCCTCGTCAGCCTGGGCCTCGGTGCCTGCTCCCAACCCGGCACCGCCGGCAAGGCCGACGCCGCGCCCGCCGCGGCCCCGACCGCCGGCCGGCCGCCGGTGGCCGTCACGGTGGCCCGCGTCGCATCGGGGACGTTCGTCGACGACATCGCCGTCGTGGGCACGCTGGCGCCCAAGTTCGCCGCCGACGTGAAGTCGGAAATTTCGGGCACGGTTGCGGCGGTGTTCGTGACCGAGTGGGTCACGGTCCGCCGGGGCACGCCCCTCGCGAAGCTGGAGACCAGCGAGGAGGTGGCCGTCATCGAGACCCTGAAGGCCGCCGTGGCCCAGGCGAAGGTCGGCGAATCGCGGGCGCGGCGCGAGTACGAGCGCGCGCAGCAACTGAAGCAGTTCGGCCTCATCACGCCCCAGGCGTTCGACGACGCGCAGTCGGCGGTCGAGGCGGCCGAGGCGGCCACGGCGGCCGCCAACGCGCAGGTGCGGGCAGCGGAGACGCGCCTGCAGAAGGCCTCCATCGCCGCGCCGATGGACGGCGTGGTGGCCTACCGCGGCGTCAGCGTCGGCGATCGGGTGGAGAACATGGGCGGCGGCGGGCCGATGTTCCGCATCGTCGACAACCGGGTGCTCGACCTCACGGTCTCGGTGCCGTCGTCGCGGCTGGCCGGGGTGCAGGTGGGCCAGAGCATCACCTTCACCGCGGACGCGCTGCCGGGCCGGACGTTCACCGGCAAGGTGATGTTCATCAACCCGGAGATCGATGAGGCCAGCCGCTCGGCGAAGGTCGTGGCCGCCGTCGACAACCGGGACGGCGCGCTCAAGGGCGGCATGTTCGCCAAGGGCCGCATCGTCGTGGCCAGTCGCGACGCGGTGCTGCAGGTGCCGCGGGAGGCGCTGCTGAGCTGGAACCTCGAGCAGCGCACGGCCGAGGTCTGGGTGGTCACGGGCGACCAGGTCGAGAAACGAGCCGTCACGACAGGCGCCTCGACCGACGGGACCGTCGAGGTGCTGACGGGGGTGCGGGCCGGCGAGCAGGTGGTCACGCGCGGCGGGTTCAACATCCGCGCGGGGGACCGGGTGGCGGTCGCGGCGGGCGAGGGGGCGTAACCATGTTCCTCTCGGATCTGTCGATCAAGCGGCCGGTCGTCGCCACCGTGATGATGCTCGCGCTGGTGACGGTGGGCCTGTTCTCGTTCCGCCGGCTGCCGGTCGACCTCATGCCCGAGGTCGAGATCCCGGTGCTGTCGATCATCGCGGAGTACCCGGGCGCGTCGCCGGAGACGGTGGAGCGCGAGGTGAGCCGGAAGATCGAGGAGGCGGTCAACCCCATTGGCGGCGTCAAGCACGTGCAGTCGATCTCGCGCGAGGGTCTGTCGTCGGTGGTGGTGGAGTTCAACCTCGAGGTCAAGGTCAACGACGTCTCCCAGGAAGCCCGCGCGAAGATCAACGCGATCCGACGCGAACTGCCGGAGACCATGCGGGAACCCGTCATCCAGAAGTTCGACTTCAACGCGATGCCGATCGCCTCGCTGGCGGTGCGCTCGAAGACGATGCCGCCGCGGGAACTGACGGACCTGGCCGACCGCAAGGTGAAGCGCCGGCTCGAGAGCATCGCCGGCGTGTCGAAGGCGAAGCTCATCGGGTCATCGAAACGCGAGGTGCTGGTCAACCTCGATCCGGTGCGCATGGCCGCCCTCGGCATGGGCGTGAACGAGGTCGTCGCCGGCCTTTCGTCGGAGAACGTCAACACGCCGCTCGGCCGCCTGACCCTGGGCGCCACCGAAATGCCGCTGCGCATCTCCGGCAAGCCGACGGACCCGTCCGAGTACGCCGCCATGGTCATCGGCCGCCGGGGCGCCGAGCCGATCCGCCTGTCGGACGTGGCCACCGTTTCGGACACCATCGAGGAGCAGCGGTCGCTGGCGCTCGTCAACGGCGAGCCGGCCGTGGCCATCGACATCACGAAGCAGACCAAGGCCAACACGGTGGACGTGGTCGACAACCTGCGGGCGGCGGTCGACACGCTCCGGACGGAGCTGCCGCCGGGCACGGAGATCCAGATCGTCCGCGACTCGTCGGTGTTCATCCGGGAGGCCGTGGCGGACGTCGAGGACTCGCTGATCATCGGCGGCCTGCTGACCGTCATCATCGTGTTCCTGTTCCTGAACTCGTGGCGGTCGACGGTCATCACGGGCCTGACGCTGCCCATCTCGGTCATCTCGTCGTTCATCGTCATGTATTTCCTGGGCATGACCCTGAACATGCTGACGCTGATGGCGCTCTCGCTGGCCATCGGCCTGCTCATCGACGACGCCATCGTCGTGCGCGAGAACATCGTCCGGCACCTGGAACACGGGCAGGATCACTTCACTGCCGCCCGGGAGGGCACGAGCGAGATCGGCCTCGCGGTGCTCGCCACCTCGATGTCCATCATCGCGGTGTTCATCCCGGTCGCCTTCATGAAGGGCATCATCGGGCGCTTCTTCTTCCAGTTCGGGATGACCGTGGCCTTCGCGGTGCTGGTCTCCCTCTTCGTGTCGTTCACGCTGGACCCGATGCTCTCCTCGCGGTGGCACGATCCGGACATCGAGCGCAGCGGCCGGCGGAGCTGGTGGCACCGTCCCCTCGACGCGTTCAACGACTGGTTCGAGCGGATGGCCGACTGGTACAAGGGCGTGATCGGCTGGGCGCTGGACCACCGGAAGACCGTGGTGGCCATGGCCCTGGCGGCCTTCGTCGGCGGCCTCGGGATCTTCGGCACGCTGCAGGCCGAGTTCCAGCCCCCGATGGACCAGGGTGAGTTCCTGCTGAAGATGAAGAGCGCGCCGGGGTCGTCAATCGCCGAGACCCGCGGCCGCCTGGAAGAGGTGCTCGAGGCCCTCGCGGAGTTCCCGGAGGTCCGCTACACCTACGCATCGATCGCCTCCGGCGACGCCGACACGGTCCGCGACGCGGCGGTGTTCGTCAAGCTCGCCCCGAAGGCGGAGCGCACGCGCACGACCCCCCAGGTGCGCCACGACGCACGCCTGAGGCTCCAGCGGATCCCGGGCGTCCTGCTCTCGGTGCAGGAGGATCCGGACGCCTGGCAGAAGCCCCTGCAGCTCGCCATCAAGGGCGACGACATCGTCACGCTGAAGAAGTACGCGGCGGCCGTCAAGCGCGAACTCTACTCGGTGCCGGGCATCGTCGACATCGAGGCCGGCATGGAGGACGAGCTGCCCGAGTACCGGCTCGTCGTCGATCGTGAGCGGGCGGCGGCGTCCGGCCTCGGCAGCGGCGCGGTGGCGGGCATGGTGGCCACGCTTGTCGGCGGCCAGGCCATCACGACCTACGAGGACCGCGAGGGGGAGGCCGTGAACGTGCGCGTGCGCCTGCCCGAGCAACTGCGCGGCGACATCCGCCAGGTCGCGGACCTCAAGGTCAGCGTCCCGACCCTGGAGGGCGCGGCCCTGGTGCCCCTCACCGACCTCGTCACCTTCACCCGCGCCACGTCCCCGGCGGAGATCAACCGCCGCGACATGTCGCGCCAGCTGGTGGTCGACGCCAATCTCGACGGCCTGCCCCTCGGCACCGCCGGCACGCTGGCGACCGAGGCGGCGAGCCGCGTGCAGCTGGAGCCCGGCTACAGCCTGCAACTCGGCGGCGACACGGAGATGATGATCGAGTCGTTCGGCTACATGGCCGAGGCCCTGTTCCTGGCGGTGATCTTCGTCTACCTGATCCTCGCTGCCCAGTTCGAGTCGTTCGTCGATCCCCTGTCGATCATGCTGTCGCTGCCGCTGTCGATCGTCGGCATGGCCGGCATGCTGTTCCTCACGGGCGACACGATCAACATCATGTCGCTCATCGGGCTCATCATGCTGATGGGCCTCGTGACGAAGAACGCGATCCTCCTGGTGGACTACACGAAGGTCCTGCGGGGCCGGGGCCACGAACGCCGCGAGGCCCTCATCCTGGCGGGACGCACGCGTCTGCGCCCGATCCTGATGACGACGGCCGCCATGGTGTTCGGCATGCTGCCGCTCTTCTTCGGCATCGGCGAAGGCGCGGAGTTCCGGGCACCCATGGCCCGTGCCGTCGTGGGCGGCCTGATCACGTCCACGCTGCTCACGTTGATCGTCGTGCCGGTGGTCTACACGCTGCTCGACGACATCGTGGCGCGGCTGCGCGGCCGCAAGGCGGCGCCCCGGGCCGCCGCCGCGGCGCTCTCCCTGGTGCTGGCGCTCGCGCTGGCCGCACCCGCCGCGGCACAGGAGCGACCGGCCGCCCCCGGCACGTTCTCGATCGCGCTGGCCGCCGAGGCGGCGACCCGGACACAGGGCGGGCCCCCGGCGCAGGCCGGGGCCGCCCGGGCCGAAGTGCCCGTGCTCACGCTCGAACGGGCCCTGAAGATCGCGCTGGACCAGAGTCCGACCATCAAGAAGGCCGCTGAGTACAAGGCGTGGGTGGACGGCAAGTACCTCGAGGAGCGCGCTTATGCCCTGCCGCAGGTGGCCTTCTCCGGGGCCTGGATGCGCCAGTTCGATGACAGCCAGAGCAAGCTGTTCGAAGGCATCGATTTCGGCGGCGGCGATACCGACGGCGGCGGCGGGTCGGGCTCCGACAGCGGCGGCATGGCCGATTTCGGCGAGATCTTCGGCGGCCGGCAGGACATCAAGTCGGCCGAGGTGAAGATCTCGCAGGTGGTGTTCACCTGGGGCCAGGTGGGCGCCGCCATCCGCGCCGCGAAGAAGGGGTACGACCTGGCCGCCGATCAGCTGCGGCAGGCGCAGCAGACCGTGATCCGGGACGTGGCCACCGCCTTCTTCGACGTCCTCGTGGCGCAGGAGGGGGTCGCGATTGCCCGGGAGGACCTCGCCCAGAAGGAGCGCGTGCTGGCGGAAACCCAGAAGCGGCGGACGGCCGGCACCGCCACCGACTACGACGTGCTCTCCTCGGAGGTCATCGTCCAGAACGCCCGGCCGTCGGTGATTCGCGCCGAGAACCAGGTGCGGCAGGCCAAGGACCGGTTGCGGTTCCTCCTGGCGGAGCCTGGCGTCGCCGAGTTCAACGTCGAGGGATCGCTCGAAGGCGCGATCGATCCGGCGCCCGAGTACGCGGAGGTCATCACGCGCGCACTCACCAATCGCCCGGAACTGGCCCAGCTCGCCAGCCAGAAGAGCATCTACGGCGAACTGGTGACGATCGCCAAGGCCGGGAACAAGCCCCGCGTCGACTTCGCGGCCGGCTTCGGCAAACGCCGGCTGAGCCTGAGCACGCTGGGATCGACGGGCACCACCTGGAACGCAGGAATCTACCTGAGCGTGCCGATCTTCGACGGCTGGCGGACGAAGGGCCGCGTGGCGCAGGCGCGCAGCGAGCTGACGCAGTTGTCCATCGACGAGCAACGATCCCGCGACGCGGTGTCGGTGGAGGTCCGCCTGGCCGTGGACGCCGTGCGCGAATCCGCAGCGCTGCTCAACGCCATCTCGGGCACCGTCCAGCAGGCCGAGAAGCTGGTGTTCCTGGCCGAGAAGGGGTTCGAGCTCGGCGTGAAGACCAACCTCGAGGTGCAGGACGCGCAGTTCAACCTGCGCGCCGCCCGCGCCAATCTCGCCCGCGCCCAGCGCGACTACCGGGTGGCCCGCGTGGCGCTGGCGTGGGTCGAAGGGACGATTTCGGCGGGAGGGAGTTTCTAGAGGCTAGAGGCTAGAGGCTAGAGGCTAGAGGCTAGAGGCTGGAGGCTGGAGGCTGGAGAAGAAGACGACGGGCGCGCCAGGTGATTGACCAGGCGCGCCCGCAGCGCGACAGCGTGATCCCTTCTTGCTTCTTGCTTCTTGCTTCTGCCTCCGTCACTTCCTCCGCGTCGCCCGAACTGTCCCCGCCCCTTCCGCCGGAACCGGCCCGGTGATGGCCTGATACGCCAGCACGCGCCACTTGTCCTGCAGGTCGAGCCCGCGCGACGGGAGGATCTGCGAGAAGAACACCCCCACCATCTGCTCGCGGGGATCGACGAAGTACCGCGAATGATAGGCGCCGCCCCATCCGAACGAACCAGGTGACGCCGGGCGCGCCGCCCGTCCCGCGTCCACGACGATCTCGAAGCCGAGGCCGAAGCCGAAGTTGCCGTCCTGGTACAGGGCCCCGGCATGGTTCGATGTCATCAACTCCACCGACAGCGGGCTGAGCAGGCGCGCGCCGTCCAGTTCGCCGCCGTTGAGCAGCATCTGCAGCAGGCGCGCATAGTCGGAGGCCGTGGTCAGCAGCCCGGCGCCGCCCGAGAAGCAGGCCCGCGGACCGTCCACGTAGTCGCCCTGTCCCGTGGGGCCCTCGGGCGCCCGCACCAACCCGCCCTCCGGCGTCGCGGCGTACACCACCGCCAGCCGGCCCTTCTTCTCGGGCGGGAGGAAGAAGTGCGTGTCCACCATCTTCAGCGGATCGAAGATGCGGGTCTGGAAGAAGCGGTCAAGGGGCATGCCCGACACCTTCTCGACGACCACGCCGAGGATGTCAGTGTTGAACCCATAGACGTACCGTTCGCCGGGCTGGGCGTCGAAGGGCAACTTCGCCAGGCGGTCGATCACGGCGGCGATGGGCTCGGCCTTGTCAGCGAAGTACCAGCCCTGCACGCCGGCGGCCTGGTACTGGTCGGCGGCCGGCGACGGCGCCTGGCCGTACGAGATGCCGGCGGTGTGGGTCAGCAGGTCGCGGATCGTGATCTCCCGGCGCGCCGGCACCACGCCGAAGCGGCCGGCGGGTCCCGGCACGGCCACCGTGGTCTCCTTGAACGACGGGATGTGGCGCGACACCGGCTCGCCCAGCATCAGGCGGCCTTCTTCAATCAGCATCACCGCGGCCACGCTGGTGACGGCCTTCGACATGGACGCGGCCCGGAAGATGGTGTCCGGACGCATGGGCACCTGCTGTTCCCGGTCGAGCCAGCCGGCAGCCTCGAGGTGCACCACCTTGCCGCCGCGCATCAGGAGACTGACGGTCCCGCCGATGCGATCACGCTGGACGTAGTCGCGCATGACGGCGTTCAGACGCCCCAGGCGCTCGGCCGACAGGCCCAGGGCCTCGGGAGGCGCCAACGCCTGGGCCAGGGCCGACGACGACAGGACAACGCAGAGAGCGGCGAGCGACAGGACACGGCGGGCGTTCATCGGGTGTTCTCCTGAAACGGCCGGGCCGGTCGGGCCGAAGGCCCGGCGGCCCGATGACGCCGGGCAATGTACCACACCCGCAAAACCTTTTCGGTCCGCCATCCGTCCTATCTCGTACAACCGCATGCTCGATCAGCCCACGGGGCGGAGGCCTCCGCTGGTCGTAGACCTGCGACAGGTGCCCCCATGAGCAGCCAGCAGGTCGGTCACTACCGGATCGTGTCCCGCCTCGGCGGAGGCGGGATGGGTGTCGTCTACGAGGCGGAGGACGTCCGGCTGGGGCGCCGCGTCGCCCTCAAGCTGCTGCCGCCGGAACTGGTGCGCGATCCCCTGGCCGTCGAGCGGTTCGAGCGCGAAGCGAGGATCGCGTCGTCGCTGAACCACCCGAACATCTGCACGCTCCATGACATCGGCGAGCACCAGGGCCAGCGGTTCATCGTCATGGAACGCCTGGACGGCGCCACGCTCAAACATCTCGTGCAGGGGGAGCCCCTGGCTCCGGACGCGTTGCTCGACGTCGGCGCGCAGATCGCCGACGCCCTCGACGCTGCCCACGCCCAGGGCATCGTGCACCGCGACATCAAGCCGGCCAATGTCTTCGTCACCACACGGGGCCAGGCCAAGGTGCTCGATTTCGGCGTGGCGAAACTGACCGACCCCGCCGTCCCCGAATGGCTGGCCGTCACCCGCGCCGCCACCGACGCACTCACGTCACCGGGGACCGCCGTGGGCACGGTGAACTACATGGCGCCCGAACAGGCCCGCGGAGAGCCTGCCGACGTGCGTTCGGACCTGTTCGCGCTCGGCGCGGTGCTGTACGAAATGGCCACGGGGCGGCAGGCGTTCGGCGGCAGCACGACCGCCGTGATCTACGACGCGATCCTCAACCGGCATCCGACGTCGATCGCGCGTCTGGTCCCCGACGTCCCGGCGGACGTGGCCTCCGCGATCGAGCGTGCGCTGCACAAGGACCCGGACCGCCGGTACCAGACGGCCGGCGAGTTCGGGGCGGAGTTGCGGCGGCTGCGGCGCCAACTGAACCCCGACACGCCGCTGCCGTCCGCCACGCCGGCGTCCACCCCGACGGCCGTGACGCAGGCGCCACGGTGGCCGTCCGCGCGTGTGACACCATCCGCGGCCGGTCGGCTGGCGTCGCTCGTCCGGCGGCGGTGGCCCGTCGCGCTGCCGTTGACGCTCGCCCTCGCGGGCCTGGGCGCCTGGGTGTTCCGGCCGGAGCCGACGCCCGCCCTCTCGGGGACGGACATCCTCCTGGTCGCCGACGTGACCAACACCACCGGCGACCCGGTTTTCGACGACACGCTCGACTACGCGCTGGCCGCCCAGTTCCAGCAATCGCCGTACTACCAGCTCGTCTCGCCGCAGCGCGTCCAGCACACCTTGCGCCTGATGCAGACGGCACCCGACGCCCGCGTCACGGGCGCCGTCGCCCGGGAGGCCTGCCTGCGTGCCGGGGCCTCCACCGTGCTCGCCGGGTCGATCGCCCCGCTCGGATCGAGCTACGTGCTGACCCTCGAGGCCCAGCACTGCGCCACCGGTGAGGTGCTGGTGCGCGAGCAGGCGCAGGCTGGGCGCAAGGAAGCCGTCCTGGACACGGTCCAGGCCGTGTCTGAACGGGTGCGCGAGCGCCTGGGCGAGTCGCTGGCGTCGGTGCGGCGGCACGCCACGCCCCTGGAGGAGGCCACCACGTCCTCGCTGGCGGCGCTGAAGGCGTACGGTCAGGGCGTTCGGGTCCGGTCGCGAGAAGGCGATCGGCAGGCCATCACCTTCTTCGAGAAGGCGGTCGAACTCGACCCGCAGTTCGCGATGGCGCACGCCCGCCTGTCGACGATGTACGGCAACCTCGGGAATGCCGACGAAGCGCGCCGCCACGGGGAGCAGGCCTACGGTCTGCGCGCCCGGGTCAGCGAGTACGAACGTCTGTACATCGAGAGCACGTATCACAGCCGCGTCACCTTCGACATGGAGAAGCGGCTGAACGCCCTCCGCATCATGGCCGAGACCTTCCCGCGGGACTTCACCGCGCAGAACAACCTCGCCGTGTCGGCCATCGAGATGGGCCGGTACGACCAGGCCGAGAAGTACGCGCGCGCCGCCGTGGAACTGGCGCCGGAGACACCGGTCCCCAGGGGAAACCTGGCGTGGGTCTACCTCTGGACCAACCGCCTCGACGATGCCTGGTCCACGGTCCAGGACGCGCGAAACCGGGGCTTGACCGACGGGGTGGCCGAGCCCGGGGTGACGGCAGCGTGGCTGCTGGGCAACCGCGCGGGGGTGACCGCACTGCTCGAGCACATCGCCAGGCAGGACCCCGCGATGGCCGACATGACGCGCACCCGTCTTGCCGTGGCCGAAGGACGACTGGAGGCAGCAGGCGACCTCGCGCGGCGCGCGGCCGCCACCCTCGCGGGCCAGGGCAGGCACGACCAGGCCGCCAAGGCTTACCTGTCTCTGGCCGAGGCCGAACTCCTGGTTGGCAGCAGTCAGCGGGCCAGGCCCTGGCTGGCGCAGGCGCTGTCGGTCGCGACCGACGCGGGCCTGCGGCGCGCGGCTGCCACGCTGTACGCCGTGGCAGGCGACACCGCGACCGCCGGCGACGTCGCCGCACGACTGCCGGCGCCGGTGCCCGGGGACGTCGGCGCCATGATGGAGGACCTGGCCCTGCGCGCCGCGGTCCACCTCGCGCGTCGCCAGCCCGACGCGGCGCTCGACCTGATTCGAGACGCTGCGCCCGACTTCGGCCGTCACCCGGAACTGCTGGTGTTCCGCGCCAGGGCCCACGAGCAACGGCGGCAGTACACCGAAGCCGCCGCCGACTACGACCGCTATCTGGCCGACCGCCACCGGGCCCTGTCGCCACTGCACGCGCACGTGCTGGCGGCCGCGGCACGGGTGCGGGCCAGGCTCGGGAATGCTGCCGGCGCCCGGGCGACCTACGAGCGCCTGTTTGCCGCGCTGCCGGCCGCGGATCCCGGGCTGGCGATCGTGCACGAAGCCCGTGGGGCGCACGCGAAGCTGGCGGAATGATGCGTCAGTGACGCTCGACGACCGCCAGTCCGCGGGAAATGTCGCGCACGGCTCCGCACAGCGCGTCCACGTGGTTGGCCGGGACCTGCAGATCGAGCGTGACCCCCTCGCCGAATCGCCGGTCAGCCACCTGCGTTTCGAAGGCCGGCAACAACTGCTCGAGGGCCGTCAGCCGCGCGTACTCGACCGACACGGTGAGGGCAACGTAGTCGACGCGCTCGATGGTCATGAGCGTGCCGAGGGCGTGAGCCACGCCGCCGCCGTACGCGCGCACGAGCCCGCCGGTCCCGAGGTTCGTCCCGCCGTAGTAGCGGACGACCACGGCAGCGATGTCGCCGACGCCACCGTGCAGCAGCGCGTTGAGCATCGGCCGCCCTGCCGTGCCGTGCGGCTCGCCGTCGTCGCTCATCCCGACCTGCGCGGTCGAGCCGGGCGGACCAACGACGTACGCCCAGCAGTGGTGGGTGGCGTCGGGGAACTCGGCGCGGATGCCGCGGATGAACGCCTGCGCCTCCTCGGGCGTCGACACGCGTGACACCGTCGTGATGAACCGGCTGCGCCGGATCTCATCCTGCACGCGGTGGGTCGCCCCCGGCACGGGGTATCGCGTGGCAGGCACCCCTCAACTCCCCAGAACCTCGCGCAGCTTCACGGTGAGCGCGGCGATCGAAAAGGGCTTCTGCAGGAAATGGAGGCCTTCCTCCAGCACCCCTCGCGTGGCGATCACGTCGTCGGTGTATCCCGACATGAAGATCGCCTTGACGCGGGGCGATCGGGCCGATACGCGGCGGAACAGTTCGCGCCCATCGATGCCGGTCATGATGACGTCGGTGAGCAGGAGGTCCACCCGGTCGCCGTGTTCCTCGAGCAACGCCAGCGCGTCGTCGCCGCTGGCGGCCGACAGCACGGTGTACCCTTCCCGCCGCAGCACGGTCCAGGCGAACTGGCGTACGGCTTCGTTGTCTTCGACGAGCAGGACGGTGCCCGAGGCCCCGCCCAGGGCGCTGCCGGCCACGGGGCCGGCCTCGGGAGGCGTTTCCGCCACCGCGGCGGGCAGGAACACCTGGAACAGGCTGCCGCGGCCCGGCTCCGAATCGACCCAGACGTGCCCGCCGTGCTGCGTCACGATGCCGTAGACGGTACTCAGGCCGAGGCCCGTCCCGCGCTCCCCCTTCGTGGAGAAGAACGGCTCGAAGATCCGCTCGCGGACGGCGGCGTCCATGCCGGTGCCGGTGTCGGCAACCATCAACACGCCGTACTCCCCGGGCGCGCTGCCGGGCCGATCGGCACAGTCCTCCGGGCGCAGCGCGGCGCGGCCGACGCGGACGACCAGGCGGCCGCCACCCGGCATGGCGTCCTGCGCGTTGACCACGAGGTTCATCAGCACCTGCTCGGCCTGGCCGGTGTCGGCCTTCACGACGCACGGTTCCGCCGCGGGCACGATCTTCAGATCGACGTCCTCGCGCAGCGTGCGCCGCATCAGCCGCTCCATCCCCCCGACGATGCTGTTGAGGTCGACGGGCCTGATCTGCAGGGTCTGCTTGCGCCCGAAGGCGAGCAACTGCCGCGTCAGATCGCGGGCCCGCTTGGCCGCTTCCTCGATCTCGTGAATCTGCCCGTACCGTTCGTCCGACGGGTGCAGTTCGCCGAGCAGCAGCTCGGCGTAGCCGAGGATCGGGCTGAGGAGGTTGTTGAAGTCGTGGGCCACGCCCGCGGCCAGCCGGCCGACCGACTCGACACGCTGCGCCTGTCGCAGTTCCTCCTCCATCCGGATGGCCTTCGTGACGTCGCGTTTCGCCGCCACGAAGCGCTCGATGCGCCCGTCGGACCCGAACACGGGTGAGATCGTGCAGTCCTCGAAGAAATGTGTCCCGTCCTTGCGGCGGTTGATGAACCGCCCGGTCCAGGTGCGGCCCGACACGATGGTGTCCCAGAGCCGCTCGTAGAACGCCTGGTCCTGCTTGCCGCTCTTGAGCATGCGGCTGTGCCGGCCGATGGCTTCGGCGGGGCTGTAGCCCGTGATCCGCTCGAAGGCCGGGTTGACGTACTCGATCATCCCGTCCGGGTCGGTGATCATCACGCCTTCCTCGGACTGCTCGATGGCCGCGGCCAGGCGCCGCAGCCGATCCTCGGCGCGCTTGCGCTCGGTGATGTCGAGCACCGCGAAGGTGACGCCCCGGGCGCGGTCGCCGGGATCGATCGGCGCCCAGGACAACAGGACGTGGACGACGCTGCCGTCCTTCTTCCGCCACCGGGCCTCCGCGGTGCCGATGCCCGATCCGCCCCCCTGGCTGGCGACCTCGTGGCCGATGCGCGCGTACTCCTCGTCGGAGTCGTACAGGAACCGTGTGAGGCGTCCCAGTTGTTCGGCGACCGGGTAGCCGGTGATGGCGTGCAGCCGCTCGTTGGAGGACAGGATCCGCCGGTCGGCCACCACCGCGATGCCGGCCGGGGCGGCGAGAAAGATGCTCCGGAGTTCCTCTTCGCTGCGGCGAAGCGCCCCGGCAGATCTCAGGCGCTCGAGTTCGGCCCCGACGCGCGCGGCGAAGATCCGCATCAGCGACTCGGCCAGGCCCGCGTCGGGAAACGGCCGCCCGGCGAGGGCGATGAGGGCCCCGGCCACGGCCCCGTCCGCGCTGCGGAGCGGCACGCCCAGATACGCGTCGATGCCCCGCCGCGCGAGGCCCTCGTCGCGCGGAAACAGCGCCGCGACGCCGCGCGGATAGAAGCATACGGTTCCGCCGGCGACCTTCTCGCATGGCGTGCCCTCGAGGGCATACTCGAAACTAGCGGCCGGCCCGCCGCCGGACCAGGCGGCCACGGTCCGGATCCGATCCCGGGCCGGCCCGCAGATCTCCCCCACGAACACGTCCGAGGCGCCGATCGCGGAGGCCAGTTCCCGAACCAGGGCGGCGAAGAAGGCCTCGCCGACGGCCGTCGTCCCGTCGAGCAGGGCCCGCAGGGCCAGCTCGGCGCGCTTGCGCGCGGTGATGTCATGGGCGATGCCGTAGGCGTACTGGTCGTCGATGTGGACGACGCTCAGCAGCGCGGTGCGCGACGACCCGTCCGGACGGAGGTACTCGACCTCGCCCTGCTCGGGGCCGGCGCCGGACGCCTGGATCGTTCTGATGCGTTCCCCGGCTCCGTCCGGCGTGACGTCCCGGGTGGTCAGCTTGCGCAACTCGTGCACCGTCCGCCCGGTCAGGCGTTCCGCCGCCCGGTTGGCGTCCAGGTAGCGTCCGGTCCGCTTCTCGACGACGAAGATCGCGTCGTTCGATTCCTCGAAGAGCTTGCGGTACCGCTCCTCGCTCTGCCGCAGTGCGTCCTCGGCACGGCGCCGCTGCGCGCGGACCTGGGCATCGCGGATCGCATGGCGGAGGGCTTCGGGCAGCAGCTCGAGCCGGGTCTTGCTGACGAAATCGTGCGCCCCGGCCCGCAGCAGATCGAGCGCGGCATCCTTGCCGGGGGACCGGGACGTCGCAATGAGCGGCAGGTCGAGGCGCAGAGTGCGCAGCACGTCGATCGGCGAGAGGCCGGACGGCCCGTGCCGATCGCAGTCCGCGATGACGGCGTCCCAGCGCCCCGCCTCGAGCGCGGGCCGCATGGCCTCCGGGCCGTCCACGCGCCGCCATTCGACCGCGTGGCCGGCATCCGTGAGGACCGCAGCCATCCGCGCCGCGTCGCCCTCGTCGGCGTCCACGATGAGGAGTCTGAGCGTGTCGGCCATGGACGGGTCGGTGAAGGGCACCGGCCCGGCCGACACCCGTGATGAAGGTCAGTATAGTGCCATCCTATAATCGACGCGTGCGTGACTGCCTGCCCGCCGCGCGGACCTTCGCCGTGGCGGCCCTCTTCGTGTGGGCGCCGGGATCCGCGCGGGCGCAGGTCTGCCCCGGACCCGGTCTCACGATCGGCACGATCGGTGTCGAGCGGCTGGAGGTGCTCAGCCCGGGCGACATGGGCTCCCTCAGCGGGCTGGGGCGGGCGGCGAATGGACTGCACGCGCGCACGCGCGAGCACGTCGTCCGCCGCGAACTCCTGTTCGCGCCGGGCGAGGCCTGCGACGACGAGCGACTGGCGCAGAGCGAGCGCAACCTCCGGGCGCTCGGCCTCTTCCAGGACGTCTCGATCACGCCGGCCCCTCCCCGTGACGGCGTGACGGACGTGACGGTACGCGTGCGCGACGCGTGGACGCTGCGCGTGGGCGCGGATCTCTCGCACGAGGGCGGGTTCACGTCCTGGGAAGCCCGGGCATCGGAAGACAACCTGGGCGGATATGGCCTGGTGGCCGGCGTCCGGTACCGGCGCACCTTCGAACGCGATATCGCGTCGGTCTGGGCGGCCGACCACCGGCTGTTCGGAACCCGCGAGCGGCTCTGGCTGTCGTGGGAGCAGCGCTCAGACGGGTGGGGCCGGGCGGTGTCGCTGACCAAGCCGTTCCACACCCTCGACACGCCCTGGGGCCACGACCTGTCCTGGCGCGACGTCCGGGACCACCTGCTGATCTACGAGGGTGGTCTCGTCAGCGAGCGGTACGGGCGACGGATGACCGACGCGAACCTGACCGCCTCCCGCAGGGTCGGCGGGGACGCAGCCCGGGACGCCTGGCGGCTCACGGCCGGCTATGCCGTGCGCCTCCGGGAGCACGAGCGCCTGCCGGACGAGCCCTCACCCTCGCCGCCTCCCTCCCACCGATGGGCGGGCCCGGTGCTCGGCCTCCAGCGCACCAGTCACCGGTATGTGAAGGCGCGCGGCCTGATCGTGCCCGGCCGGGATCTCGATCTGAACCTCGGCCTCTCGGGGGATCTGAGCCTGTTTGTGTCGCCCCGCATGACCTCGGCGGAGACGGAGGCACGTGTGTTCGCGGGCGCCTCGGTGTCGGGCGGATTCAGGCTGCCTGGCGGTGGCCTCGCCGTGGCGGGCGCGCGGGGGACGGCCGGACTGGGCGGCCTCGAGCCGCAGCGCGGCGACATCGCCGGCGATGTCCGTGCGTGGTGGCAGCCGTCGCCGCACCACGTCGTGGCCCTGCTGGCGGAGGGCCGGGCGTTGGTGACGCCCGAATCCGGCTCGCTGCTGTACCTGGGCGGATCCGCGGGCCTGCGCGGGTTTCCACAGAACGCCTGGTCGGGCACGCGCCGGATGCTCGTGGTGCTGGAGGAGCGTCGATATGTCGACTGGACGCCCCTCGGGCTGGTGCGTCCCGGGTTCGTGGCCTTCGTCGAGGTGGGCCGGGTCGGGGGCGATCCGGCCGTGACCTCGGCGCTACGGACGCACGGCGTGGTGGGAGCCGGCCTGCGCCTGGCCCTGCTGCGGGGAGCCGGCCACTCGGCCGCCCGCCTCGACCTGGCCTGGCCGGTGACGCCCCGGCCCGATGGCACCCGCCGGCCGCAACTGGTACTCGGCTACCGCGGCGACTTCTGAGCCTCGCGGCGGTGCTTCAGGTATTCGTACACCGCCGGCAGCACCGAGATGATCACGATGGCGATGATCACCAGGCTGAAGTTCTGCTTGACGATCGGCAGGTTGCCGAAGAAGTAGCCGGCAAACACGCAGACAGCCACCCACAGGATCCCGCCCACCACGTTGTAGGCCAGGAACTTCCCGTAACTCATCGCGCCGATGCCCGCGACAAACGGCGCGAACGTGCGGACGATGGGCACGAAGCGGGCGATGATGATGGTCTTGCCGCCGTACTTCTCATAGAAGGCGTGAGTCTTCTTGAGGTGTTCCGGGTTGAACAGCCTCGACTTCTCGAAGTGGAAGACCTTCGGGCCCAGGTAATGGCCGATCGCGTAGTTCACCGTATCCCCGAGGATCGCCGCCACGCTGAGCAGGACGAACAGCAGCCCGACATCGAGACTGCCGAGGCCGGCGAAGGTCCCCGCCGCGAACAGCAGCGAGTCGCCCGGCAGGATGGGCGTGACGACCAGCCCGGTCTCGAGAAAAATGATCGTGAACAGCAGGGCGTACGTGTAGACCCCGTACTGGGCAATGACCTCGGCGAGGTGCCGGTCGAGGTGCAGGAAGAAATCGATGAACCAGCTCACGTACTCCATGCGGGCTCCCGTCGCACGCCGCCGCAGCGTGCCGAAACGTCTATTCTAGCGTGTCTGGCGCCCGCGCCGGGGCGCGGCCGGAACCGGCCGGGTTTCGTGGTAACGTTGCCGGGCGCCCGCCGGCCGTGCTCCCGCCCCGGCGGACGGTGGAGACGCCATGTCCGACATCTTCCGGCACCTGCTCGTGCTCGGCCGCCCCGCCTGCGGCAAGTCCGAGTTCATCGATTTCCTGAAACACGCCTCGCCTGACGTGCGCCGCGCGCGGCTCCACATCGGCCGCTTCGACGAGGTCGACGACTTCCCGTGGCTCTGGGAGAAGTTCCAGGACGACGAGATCTGGGCGCGCACCGGCCACGGGCGGCTCTACACGGAGGAGTACATGCCGGGCAACCCCGGCATGGCGCCGAAGGGCGAGAAACTCTTCGACTGGTGCATGCACAAGTTCAACGCGGTCATCGGGGCCCAGTACCTCGGCCGCGAGGACTTCTTCCGCGACGCGACGCTGCTCATCGAGTTCTCACGGGGCGGGCAGGACGGCTTCGGGCGCGCGCTCCGCATGCTGGACCCCGCCATCCTGGCGCCGGCGGCGATTCTCTACATCCACGTGTCGCGCGAGGAGTCGTGGCGACGCAACGTGGCGCGGTACCAGGAGAAGCTCCGCCACTCGATCCTGGCGCACATGGTGCCGAAGGAGACCTACGACTACTTCTACGACACGAACGACTGGGCCGGACTGACCGGCGGCGCCCCGGACGGCTGGATGGACGTCAACGGCACCCGGGTGCCCTTCGTGACGATGAACAACGAGCCGGAATCGACGGACCCGGCCGTCCTCGAGGAGCGGTACGCCGGCGCCCTGGGGCGGCTGTGGGATCTGCGGAGCGGGCGCGCATGAACACCGGTGCCGGGCCGCATCGCCCCTTCACCTTCGATCACCTGTTCGTGCTGGGCCGCCCCGCCGGGGGCAAGAGCGAGTTCATCGACTTCATGAAGAAGGCGCCCGCCGATGAACGCGCCCGGCGCTTCGCCATCGGGCGCTTCGAGGAAGTGGACGACTTCCCGTGGCTGTGGGAGGCCTGCGTCGAGGACGACCGGCGCGAGTCCCTGGGTGAGCCGCGCCTCGTGTCGGAACGCGTGCCCGAGGGCCACAACATCACGCAGGCCGGATTCCGCGGGTCGCTGGTCGATCGGTTCAACGAGACGATTTGCGGAACGTACCTCGCCCGGCCGGACTTCTACGACGAAGGCACCCTGCTGATCGAGTTCGCGCGCGGCATCGGGGACGGCTTCGGCCCCAGCCTGGCGCGGTTCCACCCCGACATCCTGCGGCGCGGGGCCATCCTTTACATCGCCGTGTCGTTCGAGGAATCGTACCGGCGCAACGACGCGCGGTACCGCCGGGGCCAGGAGGAATCGATCCTGTTCCATAAGGTGCCCGACCGCGACATGTACGGCTTCTTCCGCGACAACGACTGGACCGCCCTGACCGGCGGCGCGCCCGACGGCTGGCTGACGGTGGCCGGCATCCGCCTCCCCTTCGTCTCCATGCCCAACGAGCCCGAGTCGACGGACCCCGACGTCCTCGGCGCCCGCTACGAGGCGGCGCTCGGCCGGCTCCGCGACCTGGCCCGCACGAGGTAACCATGCGCAACCCGATGAACCACTCGCCCGAGTACCGGCGCCGCCGCTTCATGAACTGGTTCCCCCTCGGCCTCACGTACGCGACGTACTACATGGGCCGCTACAACCTGAACGTCTCGTCGACGACGATGATGGACCAGTTCAGCCTGACGAAGGCCGACTTCGGCATGATCGCCACGGCGGGGTTCTGGACCTACGCCCTCGCGGTCATCTTCAACGGGCCGCTGGCGGATCGCATCGGCGGCAAGAAGGCGATCCTCATCGGCGCGGCCGGCGCCTGCGCCCTGAACCTGCTGATCGGGGCCCTCTTCCTCAACGGCTGGCAGACGAAGATCGTCGTGGGGATGTCGTTGCTCTACGCCGTGAACCAGTACTTCCAGTCGTTCGGCGCCCTGTCGGTCGTCAAGGTCAACGCGCCGTGGTTCCACGTCAAGGAACGGGGGATCTTCGGCGGGGTCTTCGGGATGATGATCTCGTCGGGGTACTTCCTGGCGCTGACGGTCGGCGGCTGGATCCTGTCGTGGATGGCCTGGTACTGGGTGTTCATCATCCCGTCGATCCTGCTGGCCGTGATGTTCGTCGTGGACTGGGTCCTGGTGAAGGACAAGCCCTCGCAGGCCGGCTTTCAGGACTTCGATACGGGAGACGCCACGTCGAAGGACGTCGACAAGGACAAGCCCGTGGACATCGGGTACCTGGTCAAGCGGGTGTTCTCCAACCGCGTCATCCTGACCATCATCGTCGCCGAGTTCTGCACGGGCTTCGTGCGGCAGGGCGTCCTGCTGTGGTTCGTGCCGTTCCTCAAGGAAGTCCACCACATCGATCACGGCACCGCGCTGTTTTCGATCGCGTCCACCGGCATCACGGTGGGCGGCATCCTCGGCGGCCTGCTCTGCGGGTACCTGTCGGATCGGGTGTTCCAGTCGCGGCGGCCGCCCGTGGCCTTCATCTTCTACCTCGGCCAGATCGTGGCGCTGCTCTGGCTCGGCGCCAACACGTCGCCGGTGATCGCGGCGTTCCTGATCCCGTTTGTGTGCATGTGGATCTTCGGCGTGCACGGCATGCTGTCGGCCACGTCGGCCATGGACTTCGGCGGCACCAAGGCCGCCGCCACCGTGACGGGCATCTGCGACGGCGTGCAGTACCTCGCGTCCGGCCTCACCGGGTTCCTGCTCGGCGGCCTGCTCGACCAGTACGGGTGGGGCACGTGGACGTGGATGATCATTCCGTTCTCGGTGGCCGGCGCCTTGTTGATGACGCGTCTCTGGCACGAGACGCCGCTCAGGAAGCACGCGCACTGACGTGCTGACCTGCGAACTCCACCGCCACTTCGAGGCGGGCCTGACGCCCGAGAGCCTCGCGCGCCTGGCGCAGCGCCATGGCGTGACGGTGGCCCGGACCCGGACCGGCGCCCTCATCGACGGCGTCGACCCCCAGGATCCGGAGTCGATCCGCCGCTACTACCGCTCGGTGGCGGCCGGGTTTGGCGCCCCAGACGGCGCGGCGCGCTTCATCGACTCGTTCGGCCTGCCCCTGTCGGTCCTGCGGTCGCTCGAGGACCTCGAGGCCGCCGTGTTCGAGCAACTCGTGGCGTGCGCGGACGCCGGCAGCATCCACACGGAACTGCGCGGCTCCCCCTACACCTACCAGGAGCACGTCCAGGCCTCCATCGACGAGATCGCCGACGCCCTGATCGCCGGCGTCGATCGGGCGTGGTCGGAGCGGCGCGTGAGCGGGACGTTCATCCTCGCGTTCAGCCGTCAGAAGGGCCTGCCCGGTTGCGATCCCAGGGCGCCCGGCGGGCAGGCGGGTCCCGTCGCGAGCCTGGCGGCCGCGCGCCATCGGGCCGACCGTCCGGTCGGGCTCGATATCGCGGGTTTTCCGGAACGGCCGTTCCCGCCGCGCGCGTTCGCCGCCGCGATGGCCCCGGCCCGGGAGGCGGGCGTGCCGATCACGGTTCACGCCGGGGAGCAGGGCCGGCCGCCCGACTTCGCCGACGCGCCGGCGGCCTCGATTGTCGAGGCGGTCGAGCACCTCGGCGCCTGCCGGATCGGCCACGGCACGTCGCTCGTGGCCTCGCCGGAGGCGCGGGCCTTCGTGCGCGGCCGCGCCGTCGCGATTGAGTGTTGCCCGGTGTCGAACGACCGGATGGGGTTTATGCCCCTGGGCGCACACCCGCTGCCCCTGTTCCTCGCCGAGGCGCTCGCCGTCTCGCTGAACACCGACGACCCCCTGATGTTCGGGCCCTTCACCGTCGCCGAGACTTTCGCGGCGATCGCGGGCCCGCTGGGGTTGGCGCCCGGGGACCTGGCCACCTGCACCGCGCACGCACTGGAGGCCGCGTTCGTCACTCCCGAGCGGCGCGCGTTGCTGCGCCGGCGGCTGTCGGCCGGGCGGAATCCGACGGACGACCCGCCGCCGGCGTAACCGCAGCCGCCCCGCGTGTATCCCTGAGCAGGAGGGGTCCGGCCGCCCCGGCACGCCATCGGCGTCCCGGCGGCGGGGTATACTGCCCACTCGCGATCTGCGTCATCCCCCTGGCCTGAAGGAGCCGTCATGCAGCCCAAGACGTCAACGATCATCTGGACGCACACGGACGAGGCGCCCGCCCTCGCCACCTACTCGTTTCTTCCGGTCGTGCGGGCGTTCACGAAAGATACCGGCGTCGACGTCGACCTGCGCGACATCTCGCTCTCGGGCCGGATTCTCGCCAGCTTCCCGGAACGGCTCTCCGCATCGCAGCGCGTCTCCGACGACCTCACGCTGCTCGGCAATCTGGCCCAGACGCCCGAGGCCAATATCATCAAGCTGCCGAACATCTCGGCATCCATCCCGCAGCTGAAGGACGCCATCCGCGAGCTCCAGGCCCAGGGCTACGATGTCCCCGACTACCCCGAGGCGCCGGGGAACGACGAGGAGAAGGCTCTCCAGGCCCGATACGCGAAGGTGCTGGGCAGTGCCGTGAACCCTGTCCTGCGCGAGGGCAACTCGGATCGCCGGTCGCCGCTCTCGGTGAAGGCTTTTGCCCGCAAGCACCCGCACAAGCTCGGGGCGTGGCCGGCCGACTCGCGCTCGCACGTGGCCCACATGACGGACGGCGATTTCTACGGCAGCGAGAACTCGATCACCGTGGCCGGGCCGACCGACGTCCGGTACGAATTCGTCGCCGCCGACGGCACCGTGACCGTGCTGAAGAAGAAGCTGGCCCTGCTGGCGGGCGAGGTGCTCGACACGTCCGTGATGCACGTGGCGCCGCTGCGCAGCTTCTTCGAGGCGGAGATCGCGGACGCGAAGGCCAGGGGCCTGCTGCTGTCGCTCCACCTCAAGTGCACGATGATGAAGGTGTCGGATCCGGTCATCTTCGGCCACGCCGTCGACGTGTTCTTCAGGCCCGTGTTCGAGAAGCACGCCGCCGTCTTTGCCCGCCTCGGGATCAACCCGAACAACGGCCTCGGCGACCTCTACGCGAAGATCAAGGCCCTGCCCGCCGACCAGCAGGCGGACATCGAGGCCGACATCACGGCGGTCTACGGGACCCGGCCGGCGCTGGCAATGGTCGACTCGGACCGCGGCATCACCAACCTGCACGTCCCGAACGACATCATCGTCGACGCCTCGATGCCGGTGGTCGTGCGGGAATCCGGGCGCATGTGGGGCCCGGACGGCAAGCTGCACGACACCAAGGCGCTCATCCCCGACCGCTGCTACGCCGGCATCTACAAGACGATCGTCGAGGACTGCCAGGCGCACGGTGCGTTCAACCCTGCCACCATGGGCAGCGTGCCGAACGTGGGCCTGATGGCCCAGAAGGCCGAGGAGTACGGGTCGCACGACAAGACCTTCGTGGCGGCCGGGCCGGGCACGATCCGCGTGGTCGACGACGCGACGGGCCGGACGCTGCTCGAGCAGCGGGTCGACACGGGCGATATCTTCCGTTCGTGCCAGACCAAGGACGTGGCCATCCGCGACTGGGTAAAGCTGGCCGTCCGCCGGGCTCGCGCGACCGGTGCGCCGGCGGTCTTCTGGCTGGATCGACACCGCGCCCACGACGCGCAGGTGATCGCCAAGGTCGAGGCGTACCTGGCCGGGCACGACACCACCGGCCTCGATATCCGCATCCTGTCGCCCGTGGACGCGATGACGTTCTCGCTCGAGCGCATCCGCCAGGGGCTCGACACGATCTCCGTGACCGGCAATGTCCTGCGCGACTACCTGACAGACCTGTTCCCGATCCTGGAGATTGGCACGTCGGCCAAGATGCTGTCGGTGGTGCCCCTGCTGGCGGGCGGCGGCCTGTTTGAAACCGGCGCGGGCGGGTCGGCGCCGAAGCACGTGCAGCAGTTCCAGAAGGAGGGCTACCTGCGCTGGGACTCGCTGGGTGAGTTCTCGGCCCTGGCCGCGTCGTTCGAGCACATCGGGGCGTCGTCGGGCAATGTGAAGGCCGCGCTGCTGGCCGAGACGCTCGATCAGGCCATCGGGAAGTTCCTCGACACCAACAAGTCGCCGGCCCGCAGGGTGGGCGAGATCGACAACCGCGGCAGCCACTTCTATCTCGCCATGTACTGGGCCGAGGCCCTGGCGACCCAGACGAAGGACGAGGCCCTGCAGGCCAGGTTCCGGGGCGTGGCCGCGGCCCTGGCCGCGAACGAAGCGCGGATCAACGCGGAACTCATCGGCGCCCAGGGCCGCCCGGTCGACATCGGCGGCTACTACCATCCCGATCCCGTGAAGGCCGGCGCAGCCATGCGGCCCAGCCCCGCCCTGAACGCGATCATCGACGCGCTGCAGTAACTCCCGCGGGGGCCGGCAGGCGCCGGCCCCCGCCACGTCCCCGCCCACGTCCAACCAGGTCCTCCGCCGCGACGGCACGCAGCCGTTTGCCGTACAATCGGCATGCCCCCGGTTCGGACGTGGACATGACTACCCTGGCACCCGTCGTCCCTCGCGAGATTGCCGGAACGGCCAGCTGCGGCCGGACGGCGTTCCTGAAGCGTCGGTACCTGGAGGCGCCGCTCGTCGTCGACATCGAGTACATCCGCCACCTGACGGAGTCCAACCGGCGCACCGACGGCCTCGACGTGCTCGAACGCCGCGCCGTCGATCACGCGTACGCGCTGGAGCGTCTGACGCCGGTCATCCACGAGCAGGACCGGATTGCGGGCAACAAGACCCGGTTCATCCGCGGTGCCGTCCCCTACGCCAACTACGCCGCGGGCCCGTTCCTGCGCGAGCTCCGGCGACAGGAACAGGACGCCCAGCAGAAGCACGTCGAGCAGGGCCACGGCGGCGGCATCGCCGAGGCGCGGCGAGCCGCCCGGGAGCTGGGCTACGAGGTGTTCTCGGGCAAGTTCCTGATCACGCCGTCTGACCGCGACGCCTTCGCCGCCATCTGCGAGTACTGGGAAGACCGCTGCATGATGGCCGCCGGCGATCGGCTGTGGAAGACGCACTTCCCCCACGCCCGGTTCATCGAGGACGGGTGGGCCGTCGGCCTCTATACCGCGCCGCACGACCCGTGTCCCGAGGGCCGGCTCGTCCTCGATTTCGAAACGGCCCTCGCCAGAGGGTACCTGGCGCTCATCGGGGACATCGACGAGCGGCTTGCGGCGTTCCGACCGGCCTCGCCGGCCGACGGGGGTCGCCTGTGCTTCTGGCGGGCGGCTCGCCGCGCCCTGGAGGGCGGCCTCGCATTCGCCGCGAACTACGCCGGCGAGGCCCGGCGGCTGGCCGCTGCCGAGACGGACACCTCGCGGCGCCGCGAACTGCTGGACATCGCAGAGGCCTGCACCCGGGTCCCGGCCTTGCCGCCGCGCACGTTCCGGGAGGCGATCCAGTCGTTCTGGTTCACCTATCTCCTGGGGCACCTGGAGGGCGCGCATCTCGGCTACTCGCCCGGGCGCCTCGACAGGGTGCTCGGGCCGTACTTCACCGCCGATCCGGATGTCTCCTTCGATGAGGCTGTTGAGCTCTTCGAAGAACTGTTCGTCAAGATGACGCAGATCGAGTACATCGCCAGCATGAGCTGGCAGGGGCTCGGGCACGGCAACCTCTTCCAGAACCTCATCCTCGGCGGCATCGACGGCGACGGGCGCCCGGCCGATAACGTGGTCTCGCTGGCCATCCTGCAGGCCCAGATCAACATGCAGATGACGCAGCCCACGCTGTCGGTCTGGTACGCAGACGGGCTGTCGGAGGCATTCCTGCTGAAGGCCGTCGAGTGCGTCAAGACCGGCGTCGGCTACCCGGCCTTCTTCAATCAGCGGACCTACGTGGCGCACGAGACTGCCACGTCGGGTCTCCCGGTGAAGGTCGTTCGCGATTACGCCGCCATGGGCGGCTGCACCGAGCCCGTGCTCGGCGGCATGTCGTACGGCGTCGTGCAGGCCGGCTTCGTGAACCACGGCAAGCTGATCGACCTGCTGATGCACGATGGCGTGGATCCGGCCACGGGCATCCGCCTCTTCGACCCGCGGCCGGTGTCGTCGTTCGAGGACGTGAAGACCGCCTACCTCGAGACGATGCACCAGGCCGTGCGCCGGTGGCAGCAGTACTGGAACTACGTGATGGTGGCGCACCGCCAGACGGTGCCGCTGGTCTTCTGCTCGGCGTTCGTGCGCGACTGCCTCGGGCGCGGCCTGTGCATGGACGACGGCGGCGCGCTCAACAACCATACGCCCACGACCCTTTCGTCGGGTCTCGTCAACGTGGCCAACTCCCTGGCCGTCATCAAGCGCCTGTGCTTCGATGAACGGGCCTGCAGCTACGACGAACTGCGCGCGGCCGTGGCCGCCGACTGGGAGGGCCACGACCTGCTCCGCCGCCGCGCCCTCGACGTGCCCAAGTGGGGCAACGACGACGACGACGTGGACCGGATCTTCCTGGACCTCTTCGCCGACTACGTCGCGTGGGTGCGGGGCCAGGACAACTACCTCGGCGTGCCCTACGACCCCTCGATGCTCGCGATCTCCACGCCGGTGCCGTTCGGCAAGGCCTGCGGGGCTTTCCCGGACGGCCGGCGGGCGGGCCAGCCGCTGGCGGACGGCGTGACCTCACCTTTCCCGGGCACCGATACCCACGGCCCCACGGCGGTGGTCCGGTCGTCGATGAAGGTGGATCACACGCAGATTCGCGGCGGCCTGCTCAACCTGAAGTTCCATCCGACGGCGCTGCGCGGGGAGCCGGGATCACGCAACCTGCTGGCGCTCATCAGGACCTACTTCGAGGGCCCTGGGTTCCACGTGCAGTTCAACGTGGTGGACTCACGCATGCTGCGCGATGCCCAGGAGCATCCCGACCGGTACCGCGATCTCGTGGTGCGGGTAGCGGGGTTCTCGGCTTACTGGGTCGAGATGAGCAAGCCGCTGCAGGATCAGGTTATCTGGCGGACCGAGCACAGCCTGTGAGTACGGCAGCCGGAGTCGTCTTCGACATCCAGCACTACGCCGTCCACGACGGCCCGGGCATCCGCACGCTCGTCTTCCTGAAGGGCTGCCCGCTCCGCTGCGCGTGGTGCAGCAACCCCGAGTCGCACGCGCCGCATCCGGAACTCCGGCGGTTCGCCTCGAGGTGCCAGGCATGCCGGCGGTGCGTGAGTGCGTGCGTGGGTGGGGCCGTCCACGCGACGCCTGACGGCGTCGTCGTGGATCGCGTGCGCTGTGCGGCATGCGTGCCGATGCCGTGCGCTGAGGCCTGCCCCTCACAGGCCCTGACCGTCGTCGGACGCCGGATGGAGATCGGCGCGGTGGTGCGGCGCGTCGCCGCCGACCGGGCCTTCTATCGGAATTCAGGTGGCGGTGTGACGTTCTCGGGCGGCGAACCGTTCGCGCAACACGAGTTCCTGACGGCCGCCCTCGCGGCCTGCAGGGCCGAAGGCATCGATACGGCCGTCGAAACCTGCGGCCACGCAGACGCCGAGGTGGTGCTCGCGGCCGAGCCGTACGTCGATCGTTTCCTGTTCGACCTGAAACTCGCCGACCCGGCGCGCCACTGCCGGTGGACGGGAACCACCAACGCCCTCATTCTCGACACGTTCGCCTCACTGGCACAGCGGAACCCGGCGAAGGTCGTCGTCCGCGTGCCGCTCGTCCCGGGCATCACCGACGATCGCGCAAACCTCGAGGCACTGGCCCGCCTGACAGCCAGCCACGGCGTCGCGGCGGTCCAGTTGGTGCCGTACCATCCGTACGGCCGTGACAAGTACGAGGAGATGGGTCTGCCGGTACCGCCGGAGATTGCCCCCGTGACCCCGGCGAACCTCGATGCCGCGCTCACGGTGTTCGCCGGACACGGCCTGCGGGTCGACGTCGCCTAGCATCGGTCCCGCCAGCAACTGTGGCTCTGCGAGGCCGTTAACGAGGAGGCACATGGAAGCGCCCGGGTTCCGCCAGCCAACGACGACCGTTTCGTACTTTCACTACGGGCGTCGCAGGGCGGTGAAGTACGTCCGCATCGCCGCCACC
>CAYNDV010000022.1:44494-45731 GCA_964396055.1 uncultured Vicinamibacterales bacterium
CGACCAGTTCCGGTTTCTCGAACTCTGGCAGGGCCGGTTGTCCGCGGTCTTTCGAGAGCCGGACCGGTGCAGTGACGAACACGCCCGCGACAGGGGCCGGCACGTCCTGGCGCTCGTCGATGCCTGCGGACAGGTGTGGCCGGTCGTCGAGCGGAACTGGGTCCTGGCCCGTCTCTGGCACGGCGGCGGACGCGTACTGGCATTCGCGGCCGTGGCGCTGGCGGCGGCTGCCCTGCTGCTGTCCCTGCTGTAGAGCAGGACGGATTCGCCACGCGCGACGGTCAACCGCGGTGGCTCGGTTACGCACGTCCGCGGGCGCGGCGCGGCTGGCGCCCCGGCTCGAGGTCAGCGAGCCGTCCCGACAACTCGGCATGCACCCGGTCGATGTGCGCGCCGACCTGCCTGATGATCTGGTCGCGGCTCGCCGTGATCTTCGCATCGACTTCCGCGATGATGAAGTCACGGGTCGCGTCGATTCTCGCGTCCATGCGGTCGAACCGCTGGTCGATGTGCGCGAAGCGCTCGTCGATCTGTTCGAACCGCTGGTCGACTTCTGCGAACCTCTGTCGGACGGTCACCGCCAGGGTGACCATCTCGTTCCGCACGTCCTGGATCGCGCCGATGACTTCCTGATGCTGTTGTCTCGTCATGCGGCCCCGTCGTGCGAGGTGCGTGCCAACCGCCGTCACTGGAACCCGAGGGAATTCCGAGGCGCCATCAGGAGCGTGGCAGAAACTGCAACCAACCGCGTCCCTGGACGTCAGCGCGTCCTGCCATCCAGGACGACGACGATGCCATCGTCCGGAGCGGAGATCAAGATGAGCGGGTGGGGCTCAGGCGCCACTTGAGGTTGGCGTCGTGCGTCTCGCGGTAGAACGCCGTCAGCGAGGCGGGTACCTCGACTGGCGTGCCATCGAGCAGTCCCCTGAGATACGTGGCCGTGCGTCGGACGAGGCCGACGCCGCCCATGGGCCCGTGGGCGGGGATCACCATGGTGACGCGCGGATCGCCGCTCCAGCGCGCAAGGTGGCACAGCCACGTGTCGATGGGGCTGTCGTTCGGGACAACGGTCCAGGGCGACCTCACGCACCCATACGCCGTCCGCGACGGGGACGGGCATCATGAGGGGTCCGTGGCCGGCCGCGGCGCGGCGCCGCGATCTGGGGACGGGGCCGTCGTGCGCGTCACGTCACTTCCCGGCCGACGCGCGCGGGATGGCCGAGAACGGGATGTCCTG
>CAYNDV010000023.1:0-43218 GCA_964396055.1 uncultured Vicinamibacterales bacterium
CCGGCGTGCGCGCCGCCGCAGACGCGCGCCTGGCGTGGCCCGGTGGGCGGGTGGCGCCCGGCGGCTGGCTCGGCGTCCAGGTGGGCGCCGGCCGGGCCGTCAAGCAGTGGGCGCCCGAGTTCGCGGCGGCCGTCGTCAACGGACTCGCCCACGAGCACGGGCTGGCCGTCGTCTTGACCGGCGCGCCGGAAGACCAGGAAGAGGCGGCGGCCCTCGCGCACCGGCTGGCTCCCTCGGTACCCGTGCTGGATCTCGTCGGCGCGCTGACCCTGGCCGAACTGGTCGGCGTGCTGGCCCGGCTGCGGCTCTTCCTGACGCCCGACACCGGGCCGATGCACGTGGCCGCTGCGCTCGATACGCCGCTGGTGGCGGTCTTCGGGCCGTCCACGCCGGAACGGTGGGGCCCGGTGTCGCACCGGAGCCGCATCGTCCGGATCGACCTGACGTGCAGCCCGTGCAACCGGATCAGGAAGCCGCCCGCTCCGTGCGTGGGCGTGGTGCCAGCCTGCCTCGCCGGCCTCCGGCCGGAACAGGCGCTGGCGGCGGCGCGCGAGCTGCTGTGCGGCGGGCCCGCTAATCCCGTGGTCTATAATGTCGCCGCTGCGCCGGTCCCCCCGGATCCGCCCGCCACAGAGCCACGCACGTGAAATTCGTCCACGGCATCGACGCGTCATTCGACCTGCAACGGGCAGGCGACACGCGGCGCGTCGAGCTTGCGGGCTTCGTGACGCCGGAGGACCGGGAACGTGCGGCCACCGAGGCGAACGCGTGGATCAAGCGCCTGCGGGAACTGGAGGTGGACGGCCGCACGCTGCGCGATCGATTCACCTGCCGCGGCGACTCGTGCTGGTGGTTCGCGGAGCTCTACCTGCACAAGGAACAGGTCATCCAGGATGTCTTCCTGGCCGCCTTCGCGCTGCAGCGCCTCGCGCAGGCCGAGCAGCCGTCCCGTGTCCGGCTGATCCGGGGCACGCCGACGGTCCGCTGCCTCGCGCCGGCCTTCTTCCAGGCCCGCGGCGTCAGCTGCGCCGGCGCCCGCTGGACACGCCTGGAACAGGCGCTGATCGCCCTCCGGCTGCGTGCCAAGGGCATCGTCCTGACGATGACCGAACGCTGGCGTCAGCGGCGGGCGGCGCCGATGGCCACTGTCGAGCGCGGGGCCGTCGCGGTGTTCGTGCACGCGGCCTTCGTGGGATCGCGCAACCTCGACGACCGGTACATCGGTCACATCCTCGACGGCCTCGCCGCATCGGGCGGTCCGCCGCTGCACGCCGTCACGCTGGGTCCTCCCGAGGGGTTCCGCCGCCGCACGCTCCGTCGTCGGGTATCGGGCCTCGTCGAGCACGGGGCCGTGCCGACGACGAGCATCGAGGCGGCCGCGGCGGGATCGCGGGTGCCGGTGTCGCCGTACTGGAAGGAACGGCACGCCGTGTGGCGGGCCCTGGCGGCCAGCCGGGCGCTGCGCGCGCACGCGGTCATCGAGGGATGCGATGCCTGGGCCCTCGTGCGCCAGCAACTGCTCGGCCTGGCCTGGCTGCAGTTCCCCTGGTCCGCGTCGGCCATGGATCAGGCAGCCGCGACGCTCGATCGGCTGCAACCGGCAGCGGCTGTCACCTACGCCGAGGCCGGCGGCTGGGGCCGGGCGCTGGCCCTGGAGTGCCGGCGGCGCGGCATTCCGTTTGTCGGGATCCAGCACGGGTTCATCTACCGGCACTGGCTGAACTACCTGCATGAGGAGGACGAGGTCAGGTCCTCACCCGGCAACGCCGGCGATCGCGGTTTTCCGTTCCCGACCATGACGCTCGTCTACGACGAGTTCACGCGCCGTCACCTCACGGCCGCGGGGCACTTCCCGCCGACGCAGGTCGCGACGGTGGGCAGTTCGCGGCTCGACGAACTCGTGGCGGTGACCGCGGGATTGACCGATCGGGATCGGGCGGAGACGCGCCGCGCCATCGGGGCCGGACCGGAGCAGCCGGTCGTGGTCGTGGCGGCGAAGTTCACCCAGGTCGCCTCCAGCCTGCCGTCGCTCGCCGCGGCGGTCCGCCAACTGCCCGGCGTCTGCACGGTGGTCAAGTGCCATCCGGCCGATCGCGCGAGCGATTATGAGACGGCCCTCGCCGGGACGCCGGACACGGTGGTCCTGCCGGCGGGTTTCGACCTGGCGCGCCTGCTGGGCGTGGCGCGCGCCGTCGTCACCGTGAATTCGACCGTGGCCGTCGAGGCGATGGCGTGTGGCGTCCCGGCCCTGGTGATGGACCTGCCGAACAACCTGAGTCCGTTCGTGGACGCCGGGGTGATGGTCGGCGCCACGGCCGGCACGCTGGCCGAGCGCCTGGCCTGGCTGCTGGAGGAATCGGAGGGACGGCTCGCCCTCCTGGCCCGGGCGGGCGCGTTCCTGGCCGACCAGGGCTTCATCGTCGACGGCCGTTCGACGGCCCGGGCCGTGGCTGCCATCCGGGCGCTCGCGCAGCCGGGGAGCGACGCCCCTTGATCCGGACCCGCCTCGCGGGTCATGCTGGGTTTTTATCGAGCACGGGCGGCATCGGCGACGGACGCCGCCTGCCCGCGAAGAGTCCGGTGGCTGGTTGATCGCATGAAGCTCCTCTCCCCCGTCCGGCACGCGGTGTCCCGCTTCCTCGCGGGCCATCCCGCCCTGGTCAGGCGCACGATGCTGGCCGCGGGCCTGTCGCGGTCGCCCGTGCGGCCCGAGATTGTGCAGATCGAGAGCACCAACATCTGCAACGCGAAGTGCGTGTTCTGTCCCCGCGACGACATGCACCGGAAGCAGGGCGTCATGGACGTCCCGCTGTTCCAGAAGATCGTGGACGAATGCGTCCGCCTCGGCATCCGTCACATCCGGTTGCACAACTACGGCGAGTCGTTCATCGATCGCCACCTGGTGGAGAAGATCCGGTACGCCAAGGCCGCGGGCGTCCCCAACGTGGGTCTCATCAGCAACGGCTCGCTCATCGACGAGAAGGCCGCGCGCGGCATCATCGACGCCGGGCTCGACGCCATCAACATCAGCCTCGACGCGGCCGGCGCCGAGTCGTTCGAGCGCACCCGGATCGGGCTCAAGTACAGGCGCGTGGTCGAGAACATCGAGCGGCTCGTGCAGTTGAGGAAGGACGCCGGCCGGCGGCGCCCGAAGCTCATCCTGTCGTTCGTGCGGCAGGGCAACAACGCCGAGGAAGAAGCGTTCATCGCGCGCTGGTCGGCCGTCGCCGACAAGGTGCACGTGACCGACCTGCACAACTGGGCGGGCGTCCTCCACCGCAAGTCGGACGTCAAGTACCCGTGTTACCGGCCGTGGCTCACCTTCACGATCCTCTGGGACGGCCGCGTCTCGCTGTGCTGCGCCGACCTGGACGGCCAGACGATCCTGGGCGACGTGCGGACCTCGACGATCGAGGCCATCTGGAACGGCGACACGTTCCGGGCTGTGCGCCGGAGTCACCTGGAGTCCGGCGGCCCGACCCTGTGCCAGTCGTGCGATCTGCCCAAGAAGGACTCGCCCCTGTGGGTGCGCGGCCTGATCCCGCTCCGCCGCCAGGCGCCCGGCGATCGTGTCGAGCCGTAGAATCCCCTGCGAGGGTTGCGATGAGTGCCACGGCTGATCCGCAGCGCCCGAGACCGCTCCTGTCGGTGGTGGTGCCCTGCTACAACGAGGAAGCCGTCATCTCGGACACGTGCGCGCGCCTGCAGGCGCTGGGTGACAGCCTCGACGGCCTCGACGCGGAACTGATCTTCGTCGAGGACGGCAGCCGGGACCGGACGCGTCAGATCCTGCGCGAACTCGCCGCCCGGGACCGCCGCGTGAAGCTCATCCTCTTCGCCAGGAACTTCGGTCACCAGACGGCGGTCACCGCCGGGCTCGACGCGGCCCGCGGCGACGCGGTGGTCATCATCGACGCCGACCTCCAGGATCCGCCCGAGGTGGTGCACGACATGGTCGCCCGGTGGCGCGAGGGCTACGACGTGGTGTACGGCACGCGGACCGAGCGGCCGGGCGAGTCGTGGTTCAAGCTGGCCACCGCCCGCGCCTTCTACCGGCTGCTCAACCGCCTGTCGGACGTGCCGATCCCGCTGGACACCGGCGACTTCCGCCTGATGAGCCGCCTGGTGGTCGACACCCTGCGCGCCATGCCCGAGCGCGACCGCTTCATCCGCGGCATGGTCAGCTGGGTGGGATCCCGCCAGACGGCCGTGCCGTACCGCCGGGCCGAGCGTGCGGCGGGCGCCAGCAACTACCCGCTCAGCAAGATGCTCAAGTTCGCGATGGACGGCATCCTGTCGTTTTCCATCAAGCCGCTGCAGCTGTCGGTGGCGCTGGGCATGTTCTCGGCTTCAGTGGCCCTCATCGGCATCATCTACGCGCTGGTGCTGCGCATCTTCACCGATATCTGGGTGGAGGGCTGGACCGCCCTGATGCTCGCCGTCCTGTTCATCGGCGGCGCCCAGCTCATCAGCGTGGGCGTGCTGGGCGAGTACGTCGGCCGCATCTACAACGAGGTCAAGCACCGCCCGCTCTACGTCGTGCAGGAGTACCTGGGCTTCGATGACGACGGCCCGGCCGCGTCGCGCAGCCCCGTGGTCGTCCGCAAATGACACGCCGACAGGCCGGCCGCGTGGCCATCGGGGTGGCGCTGGCCGGCCTCTTCCTGGTGCTGACGTTCCGCAACCTCGCGTGGCGCGACATCGCCGCGCCGCTCGCGGCGGCCCGTCCCGCCTACCTGCTCGCCGCCGTCGCGGCCTTCCTCGCGGGCTACGCGTGCCGCGTCGAACGCTGGAGGCTGATGCTGGTCCACGAGAACCGCAGCCTGGCCTGGACGCAGTGTGCGGGCCCCTTCTTCGCCAGCGTGGCGCTGAACAACGTGCTGCCCCTGCGCGCCGGCGATCTCCTGCGGGCGTGGGGGTTCGCATCGCGCCTCGGCGTCACGGCCGCCACGGCGTTGACCACGCTCGCCGTGGAGCGCATCCTCGATGTCATCGTCATCGTGGTCCTGCTCGGCGTGGCGGCGACCCTGTTCGGGACGGATACCTCTGCGCTCATCGGCGCCGGCGGAGGCGTGCTGGCGGCTGGCGGCGCGTGCCTGCTGGCGGTGCTGGCGTGGCCCGGGGCGTTGAGCCGCACGCTGCGGGCCGCGGCCCGCGTCGTGTCGCGCGTGGCACCAGGCGCCGGCGCGCGCGTCGAACGGCAGATGGCCCGCGTCGTGGCGGCCGTGGACCACATCGGCCACCGATCGACCATGCTGCGGCTGGTGGCGTGGTCGCTGCTGGCGTGGATCGGCGAGGGCTGCGTCTTCTGGTGCGTGGCCCTTGCCCTGCCGGCGCTGCCGGCTCCGGACGCGGCCTGGCTCGCGCTCCCGGTCGGCACGCTCGCCACGGTGATTCCCAGCACGCCTGGCTACGTCGGCACATTCGACTTCTTCACGGCCCGGGCCATGGCCGCCGCCGGCAACCCGCAGGCCGCCGCCACGGCGTACGCCCTGCTGGTGCATGCGGTGCTCTGGCTGCCGCCGACGCTGGCGGGCGCGCCGTACCTCCTGTGGGCCCCGCCGGCGGGCCGCGCGGAGCACCGGTCATGAGCCGGACGCACGCGCGTCGTGTCGCCGTCGTCGGCGCGGGCTTCACCGGCCTCGCCGCCGCCTACGAACTGGCGCGGCGTGGCGTGGACGTCACGCTGGTCGAGGCCGAGAGCGACGTGGGGGGCCTCGCGGCGGCCTTCGATGTCGGCGGCGGCAAGCTCGAACGCTTCTACCATCACTGGTTCACCAGCGACCGCGACGTGATGCAGCTGATCGACGAACTGGGCCTGAGCAGCCGCGTGGAGGTGAACCCCACCACCACCGGCATGTACTACGCCAACACGTTCTTCAGGCTCTCCACGCCGGGCGATCTCCTCGCCTTCTCGCCCCTGAGCCTCTGGAACCGGATCCGGCTCGGGACGATGGTGCTCCGGGCCAGGTGGGTGAAGGACTGGCACACGCTCGAGGCGAGGACGGCGGCCGAGTGGGTGCGCGACCTGGGCGGCGACGAGGTCTACCGCGTCGTGTGGCAGCCCCTGCTGACCGGGAAGTTCGGGCCCTACGCCGACGACATCTCGGCGGTGTGGTTCTGGAACAAGCTCAAGCTGCGGGGCAGCAGCCGGGGGTCCCGGGGCGAGGAGCGCCTGGCGTACCTGCAGGGCGGGTTTGCCGCGCTGGCCGAGACGCTGGCCGACCGGATTCGTGGTCTCGGCGGCCGCGTACTCCTGAACGCGCCGGCGACGCGAGTCGAACCTGCGGGGCATGCCTGGCGCGTCGCGACGCCGCAGGGGAGCGTCGAGGCGGACCACGTCGTGGTGACCACCGCCCTGCCGCTGGCCGCCGGCATGATCCGTCAGTGGGCCGAGCCGGCGTACATCGCGTCGCTCGAGCGGATCGCGTACCTCGCGAACCTGTGCCTGGTGCTCGAACTCGACCGGTCGCTCTCGAGCACGTACTGGCTGAACGTGAACGACCCGTCGTTCCCGTTCGTCGCGGTGATCGAGCACACGAACTTCGAGCGCCCGTCCGCCTACGGCGGGCGCCACATCGTGTACCTCTCCAAGTACCTGCCCCACACAGACGCCCTCTACGGCGCGAGTGCGGCGGACCTGTTCGAATACGCCTGGCCGCACCTGCGGCGGATGTTCCCGGCGATCAGCCGCGACTGGGTGCAGGCGTTCCACCTGTGGCGCGCGCGGTGGTCGCAGCCCGTGGTCGAACGGCACTACAGCCGTCTCATCCCGGCCGAGGACGGGCCGCGCGAGGGCTTCCACCTCTGTTCGATGGCGCAGATCTATCCCGAGGATCGGGGCACGAACTACGCCATCCGGGCGGGCCGGCGCATCGGCGCGCGCCTCGCGGGCGCCGGACAGGATCGGGGCGCATGACGGCGGCGCAGGCACGCGACGGCGCCGGCGGCAGGCGCTCCGCCGCCCGGGCGGCGCTGGTCATCGGCGCGGCGGTCGCGCTGGCGGCCGTGCTGCGAGCCGCGTTCCTGGCCGCCGACCCGCCGTACCTCTCAGGGGTGGGCATCACCTGGCACGACGAGGGCGGGTGGGCCCACAACGCCCGGAACTACGCCCTGACCGGCACCTGGATCCTCGATCGCTGGAATCCGATCTTCGTCTCGCCCGTGGTCACGCTGCTCGAGGCCCTCGTCTTCAAGGCCCTGGGCGTGGGCCTCGTGCAGGCCCGGCTGGTCTCGGTGGTCTTCGGCGTGCTGGCGGTGGGAGCCCTGGCCTGGGGCCTGCTCACCGTCTCGCGGCGCGCAGCCGCCGCCGGGGCGTGCCTGCTGGCCGTGAACTTCGTCTTCGTCATGTACACGCGCGTGGCGCTGCTCGAATCGCCGATGATCGGCCTGCTCGTCGTGTCCTGGGCGGCCTACGCCGTCGCCGGCCGCCGCGCCTGGCTGGCGTTCGCCTCGGGCCTCGTCGCCGTGCTCGCGTTTTTCGCGAAGGCGTCCGCGGTGTTCTTCCTCGTCGCGCTGGGACTCGAGGCCCTGCTGATGATCGCGGCGGCGCGCTGGCCCCGCACCGCCGGGCTCGTCGACGACCACGCGGCCAGGCGGGGCTGGTTCGTGCTCGCCGGCCTGGCGGCGGGCACGCTCGCCGGCGTGATCGCGTTCATCCTGCCCAACTGGTCCGAGTGGTCCTTCTACAACCTCTACGTCTACGGCAGCCGCCGCGCCATCACGGGGCTCGACGCCATCGCCGTGCGGGCCAGCTGGCTGCCCATCATCCACGACTTTTCGACGCGCACGCTCGGCCTGGGCGCCGTGGCCCTCGCCGGCGTGTGGTCGGTCGTGCTCGATCCGCTGCGGCGCCGGCCCGCCGAACGCCTGCTGGTCCTGTGGCTGGTGCTGGGCTGCGCCGAACTGGTGTTCCACGATGTGGGCAACGAGCGGCGGCTGGTGTTCCTGCTGCCCGCCATGGCCGGCGTGGCCGCCTGCTGGCTCGAAGGCGCCACCATCGCCGCCATGCGGTTCTCGCGGCGGCACGTGCTGCTGGCATCGCCAGCGCTGCTCTACGGCTTCTACCTGCTCTGGGGGCCGCTCACCCGACTGCCGTTTCTCACCGAGGTCCGGCCGGCCGCCCGGCTGGGCGGGTTGATGGCCGTCGTGTCGGTGGCCGCCGTGTGGGCATTCTGGCCCCGGTGCGCGCGCTTCCTCGCGCGCGGGCCGTCCACGGCCGCGCCGGCCCTGGTGCTGCTCGGGGTGCTCGTCACCGGGGAAGCTATCCAGTACGCGCAGTGGGCCTCGGCCCGGTCCTACAGGAACATCGAGGCATCCCGGGCGGTCGGCCGGCTGCTGCCGGCGGGCACCCGCGTGCACGGCAAGCTGGCCAACGGCATGGCGCTCGAGAACGGCATCACGCCCGTCTTCATCGGCCCCGGGTTCGGCAACTACGACGACCGGCTGGACCGTGACGACGTCCGATATCTGCTCACGTACGAGCGACCCCGGCTGGGGTACGAGGGGCGAGTGATCCTCGACGTGCTCGCCCACTGCCCGCAGTGGCGCGTCGTGGCGCGGTTCGAGGTCGCCGAGACCGCCGGAGGCCGGGATTCGGCTGTGCTGGTGGACAAGGGCCGCTGCCTGCCGCCGCCGCGGTGACGCGTTGAAGCAGCCGGTGCGGGGTTCGTGGCAGAATGTGGGGATGCGAGCCCTGATTACCGGCGGCGCCGGCTTCATCGGATCCCACCTGTCGGAAGCCCTGCTGCAGGCGGGCCACGACGTCGCCGTCATCGACGACCTGTCGACAGGGTCGATCGACAACATCGCCCACCTGAAGGACCGCCGCGGCTTCAGCTACGTGATCGACACGATCGCCAACGAGCCGGTCGTCGCCGAACTCGTGGACGCGAGCGATGTCGTCTTCCACCTGGCTGCGGCCGTGGGCGTCCGCCTCATCGTGGAAGAGCCGGTGCGGACCATCGAGACCAACGTGCACGGCACGGAGGTCGTCCTGAAGCACGCGAACAAGAAGAAGAAGCTCGTCCTGGTCGCCTCGACCTCCGAGGTGTACGGCAAGAGCGCCGCCGTGCCGTTCCGCGAGGACGGCGACCTGACGCTCGGCCCGACCGTCAAGCACCGGTGGGCCTACGCGTGCAGCAAGGCCATCGACGAGTTCCTGGCCCTGGCCTACTGGAAAGAGCGGCGCCAGCCGGTGATCGTGGCCCGATTCTTCAACACCGTCGGGCCGCGGCAGACGGGCCGCTACGGGATGGTGCTGCCCAGCTTCGTCCGCCAGGCCCTGTCCGGCCAGCCCATCACCGTGTACGGCGACGGGCGGCAGAGCCGGTGTTTCGGCTACGTGGGCGACGTGGTCGGGGCGCTGGTCCGGCTGGTGCAGGAACCCCGGGCGCTGGGCGAGGTCTTCAACATCGGCAACGACGAAGAAGTGACGATCGGCGACCTGGCCGCCCGCATCAAGGCGCTGACCGCCAGCGACTCGCCGATCGTGACCGTACCCTACGACCAGGCCTACGAGGCGGGCTTCGAGGACATGGTCCGCCGCGTGCCGGACCTGACGAAACTGAAGGCGCTCATCGGGTACGAGCCCCGCGTGAACCTCGATCGGATCATCCACGAAGTCGTCGAGTACTACCGGACCCGGCCCGAGGGCGCCCTGTAAGGATTGGGCGTATACTGTCCGCAGGCGTCATCCGGGAGATCGTCATGTCAGCGACTCGCGTCCTGATCGTTGCCGCGTGCCTGGCCGTGGCGCTGCCGACGGCCGCGCGGGCTGGCGAGGTGCGGCTCTCGATGCAGGGCGGACACGTCACGCTGGTGGCCCGCGACGCCACCGTGCGGCAGATCCTCACGGAATGGGCGCGCGTGGGCAAGACGCGCATCGTCAACATGGAACGCGTGCCGGGGGGACCCGTCTCGCTCGAGTTCCGGGACGTACCCGAATCCCAGGCGCTGGCGACCATCCTGCGAACGGTCGGTGGCTACATGGCGGCACCCCGCCACACCGCGGACGCCACCCTGTCGCGGTTCGACCGGATCGTCGTGATGCCGACCCTGGCGCCCGCCGCCCCGGCCACGGCAAGCGCGGCGGTCTCGAGGCCCGCCCCGCCCGCGCCGAACAGATTCCCGGGGGGCATGGGCCCCGGCGGCATGCCCGGGCGTTTCCCGGGCCGCCCGGGCGCCGATCCGAACATGGGGTCGGGCGATCCGGAGGAAGACGAAGAAGAACCAGTCGAGGAGGACGAGGAAGAGGACGTCGAGCCCGACATCATGGATGCGCCGACGCCGGCCCAGCCCGTCGGGCTCAGGCAGCCGGGCATGATGCCGACGCCGGAGCCTCCGTACCGCCCGGGGGTGGAGCCCGACACCCGTAACCGCCAGCCCGCGCAGCCGAGCCTGCGGCCGATGCCGCCGGCGGGGGCGGCGGTGCCGGGCATGATCGCGCCGGGACCGACCACCCGGCCGCAGACGCCGCCGCAGCCCACCAAGCCGCCCGGGCTCCCGGACTGATCCGCGTCCCGGTCCGGTGCCAGACGCGCCCGGCCGGCTGAGCGCGCCGAACCTCCGTGTTCAAACGACTCAAGACCCTCGCCGCCGACATCGGCATCTACGGCTTTGGCGACGCGGCCACCTCGCTGGTCAGCTTCCTGCTGCTGCCGATCTACACGAAGTACCTGTCGCCGAGCGACTACGGCGTCATCGCGCTGCTGATCGTCCTCGAGTCCGGCGTCAAGATCGTCACCCGTCTCGGGCTCGATTCCGCGTTCATGCGGCTGTTCTACGACTGCAGGTCCGAGCAGGAACTCCAGCGCCTGTCGAGCACCCTGTTCCTCTTCCTCGTCGCCGTCAACGGCGCCCTGCTCGCCGTCGGCTGGTGGGCCGCGCCGTGGGTCTCCGGCTGGCTGTTCGATACGCGGGCCCATACCTTCACGGTCCGCCTGATGCTCCTCAATACGACGATCATCGGGCTCTATTTCCTGCCGTTCAACCTGTTCAGGGCCCGCGGTAAGGCGGCGCAGTTCTCCGCGCTGACCTTTGCCCGCGCCACGATGACGCTGGTGGCCCGGCTGGTGCTCGTCGTGTTCTACGGCCGCGGCGTGCTGGGCGTCGTGCAGGCCGATCTGGCCGTCACGGCGGTCTTCACCATCGTGCTGGCCTGGTGGATGCGGACGCTCATCCGGCCCGTGTTCTCCCGGGCCATCCTGATGGACGCGCTCCGGTTCGGCCTCCCGCGCGTGCCGCACGGGGTGGCGCTGCAGGTGATGGCCGGGGCGGACCGGTATTTCATCAGCCGCTTCGGGCTGCTGCGCGACGTCGGTCTGTATTCGATCGGCGCCACCTTCGCCCTGGCCCTCAAGCTCTTTCTCTCGGCCTTCGAGTACGCGTGGTCGCCGTTCTATTTCGCGGCGATGAAGGACCCGAACGCGAAGCAGGTCTACAGCACGGTCGCCACCTACGTGTTCGGCCTGCTCGTGCTGATGGCCAGCGGGTTGTCGGCCGTCGCCGTCGACGTGGTCCGCCTGATGACCGACGCGCGCTTTCACGGGGCGGCGGCCGTCATCCCGTGGATCGCCATCGGGGTGGTGATCCAGGGCGCGTACCACCTCACGTCGATCGGCCTCGCGATCACCAAGAAGACGAAGTACTACCCGCTCTCGACGCTGGCTTCGACGCTGGTGGGCGTCGGGGCCAATATCTGGCTCATTCCCCGCTACGGCATCGTCGGCGCGGCGTGGGCCAACAACCTGTCGTACCTCACGCTGTTCGTGATCGCACTCGGGTTCTCGCAACGCAAGTACCCGGTAGCCTGGGAAACCGGCCGCATGGCGAAACTGGTGGTCGCCGGCCTCGTGTCCACGGCCGCGGCACGGGTGCTGGTGCCGCCGACGCTCGACGCGGCGGCCGGCATCGCCGTGCGCGGCACGATTGTTGTATTGCTGTTTCCGCTGGTGCTCTATGCAGCCGGGTTCTACCGCCCGGCCGAGTGGCGCGTGCTGGTCGATATCCGAAGCCGGCTGCGGCCGGGACCGGCCAGAACCAGCCAGGAACCCTCTGAACTCGCCGGCGACATTGTCCCGGCGCCTGACGAGGATCTGCCCGGGCAGAACAACAATCGGTGAGGGGTGTGCACGATTTGACACACCTCCGAACGGGGGCGTACTCTAATGATCTGGTCGGCGGAGACCGATACGCCCGCGAGAGGCCGGAGCGTCCGGCCCAGCCAGCGTCTACCTTTCCACCCTGGGGCATCCTGATGCGCAGATTCGTGACTCTCGGCGTTGCACTCATCCTCGCCGCGGCGGCCGTCCCCCTGCTCGACGCGGCGGGCACCCGCCGTGAGCAGGTCGTGGTCCCGAAGGCCAAGGGAATCATCTGGTCTTTCGATGCGGCCATGGATCCCGGCAGCGGCCAGTTCCTGGTCGTCTGGCTCAAGGACGACGGGATCCTCGGGCGGTTCTACGAGCTGAATACGACGACCCACCGCCTCGACGCGCTGGGCGGCGAGTTCTATGTGAGCCGCGGGCTGAAGCACCAGCCGGTGCGCACCGAGTTCGGCGACGGCAAGTTCCTCGTCACCTACGCCATCCCACGCGGGGCTGATGCCGCGGTCTCCCGCGAGTTCCGCATGGTGTCGTACGACGACGTCGGCGATGTGGCCATCGTGCAGCCGCCGGCCGCGCAGCCGGGCACGGTGCTCGCCAACGACGCCCAGCGCACGGCGGCCGCCGTCAGGTTCATCGAGAACGACGCCAGCCCGACCCGTGGCGGTCACTTCCTGGTGGCCTGGCCGAAGGACAAGCACACCTGGGCCCAGGTGGTGTTCTCGGACGGGACGACCATCGCCAACCCGCCGGTCAAGGTGAGCAATAACAGCGGCTGCCCGATGATCCTCCCGGAAATGGCGATCGACCCCGTGAGCGGACAGGCGCTGATCGTGGGCTGGAAGGACGGCACGGCTGACGGCTGCACCGGTCAGGGCGGCCTCTGGTTCAAGCACATGGACGAATCGGGGTCGACTGATGGCGCGGGCGGCCTGGTCGTGGATGCCCGGGAAGAGCCGGGGCTCCACTGGCAGCACGGCGTCGCGTACGGCAACGGCCGCTACCAGGTGGGCTGGAGCCGGAAGGGCAAGCACGGCAAGGGCATCTGGGGCCGCGGCCTCGACGCCACCGGCACCGTCGACGCCGTGGGACCGATTCAGGAAGGCATCGGCGGCGGCCAGGTCTGGGACAACAACTTCGGCGAGATCGGCATCGCCTTCGACCCGCGCAGCGAGACTTTCCTGCTGGGCGCGCGCGGTGAAGACTCCGGCGACGGCCGCGGCGCCGTCGTGCAGATCGAGGTCAACGGCGCCGGCGACACCATCGGCGGGTCGCTGAAGAAGATGACCGAGACGATGGCGCCCTCGCCGGACCCCGTGATGATCAGCAAGGGCGACGGCTACATGGTGTCGGTGTTCCGTGACGGCTGGTTCGCCGTGAACGCCGTCGTCTTCGAGCCGGGCGGCGGCCCGCCGCCGACCGACGGCCCGAACCTCCTGGTGCCGGCCCTGACCGTGCCAGCCACGGCGAAACAGGGTGAGACGGTGTCGGTGAGCGTCACCACCCGCAACAACGGCGGCGAGGCGACGAATGCCGCGAGCGTGACAGGCTTCTACCTCTCCCGCAACGAAACCTGGGAGCCTGAAGATCGGCGCATCGGCGAGATCAACGTGTCGCTGCTCGGCCCGGGCGTGTCCGAGCCCACCACCTTCGACCTCACGCTGCCGGACGCCAGCGTGATCCGCCCCGGCGCGTGGTTCCTCATCGCCCGCGCCGACGATGGCGACACGGAGAACGAGACGAACGAGGGCGACAATACCGTCGCCCGGCCGTTCACGATTCCGGGCTTCGACCTGACGATCGTGCCTGGCACCTTCATGGCGCCGACCAAGCTCGCGCCGGGGGCGGCGATGCCAATCCGGGCCACCGTCCGCAACGCGGGGCCCGATCCGGCTCCACCGACGGTGATCCGCCTGTTCCTGTCGAAACTGGGCACCTGCGGCGATCCGGACGACGACCCGGACGACGACGTGCTGCTGGGTGAGCACGCCACGCCGCAGCTGAACGCGGCGACGTCGGATGCCTGGACGGAGACACTGGCGCTGCCCAACGACACGCTCGCGGGCCGCTACACGCTCTGCGCGGTGACCGACGCCACGAAACTGGCCTTCGAACGCAACGAGAAGAACAACACGAAGCGCCGGCTGCTGACGGTGATCATCGTCCCGTAGGCCTGGCTTCGGCCTGAGACACTGACGCGCCGGCTGCGTCACGTCGCGAGAGGCGACGTGACGTGTCCGGCGCGTTGGCGCGTACGGGTGGGCGCGGTGAACCGCCCGGGCTCGACACGCCCCGGTGTCGCCGGTTTCGAGACGCCAATCGGCGGCGGGTGGCCGGCGCCGCCAGGCCAGGTCTAACGCACTCCGGCGGGTTTCAACGTCAGGTCACGGGATTCGATCGCCTGCCCCAGCTCCCGCAGGCGCGCGATCGTGGCTTGACCCTCCGGCGTCCCGGCCAGGTTGTGCTGCTGGTCGCGATCGGTGGCCGTCCGGTAGAGGAAGTCGCGGCCCCGCGCATCGCGGTAGTAGTGCCACCCCTCGTGGATGACCGCGAACATCTTGTCGCCCTGGGCGATGACAGGCTCGCCCGGCTCGGGCGTCGGTCCCCAGTAGCGCGCCAGGCTCCGGCCGGCGTACGGGGTGCCTGTCCCGCCGAGCAGACCGTCGATGGTCGCCGGGATGTCGCGGATGGTCACCGGCGGGGTGACCACGGCGCCGGCCGGGACGGCCGGCGGGAACGACACGACGAGCGGCACGTGCACGATCTCGCCGAACAGCGACCGCCCGTGGCCCATGCCGCCGTGTTCGGCGAACTCCTCGCCATGGTCCGACGTGATGATGACGAGCGTGTTGTCGAGTTGCCCGCGCCGCCGCAGTTCGTCGAACAGCTTCCCGATTTCGTGGTCGAGATACGCGATGGCGCCTTCGTAGGCCTTCAGTTCGGCGGCGGTGTCGCCCGGCGTCGGCGGATGCCACCAGCGCTTGGCCATCCAGGGGTTGTTGCGCGGGTTCGGGCCGAACATCGTGTCGTACGGCTTCGGCGGCACGTACGGGTCGTGGGCGTCGAAGTAGTTGAGGAACGCGTAATACGGACGCGGTGTCTTGCGGTCGAGCCACGACACGAACTGGGCGGTGACGTCCGGCGCGCTCTTGCGGCCGAGGGCTTCGTACCATCCCAGGACCCGGCGGAACCGGTGGATGTCGAAGACCCCCCGGATGAGCGCCGAGCTCCGGGCGAGCTGGCCCAGCGACATCGGGTAGTCCCGGTACTGCAGGAACCCCTGGTCCAGCCCGCGCTCGAACGTGCAGCCGACGGTGTTGCCCACGAACGCGGCCGTTTCGTAGCCCCGGTCGCGCAGCGACTCGGCCATCGTCAGGAAATCCTCGGCCAGCGGGTTGCGCCACCCGACGTTCAGCGTGCCGGCATAGAGGCCGGTGAACATGCTGCCGTGCGCCGGCGCGGTCCACGACGCGGTGGACAGCGCCATGTCGAAGCGCACGCCGGTGCGCGCGAAGGCCTCCAACTGCGGCGTGGTCGGCCGGCCGTGCCCGTACAGGCTGAGGCTCTTGGCCCGCACCGTGTCGAGGACGATCAGCAGGACATTGGGTGACGCAGGCACGGTGGCGCCCAGCTTGACCGTCTCCTGGCGGACGCGCCAGGCGTCGTAGCCGAACGCGGTCCCGGTCAGGACCACCAGCAGCGCCGCACACCAGGGCAGCGCCCGGCGCACCAGTCGATCGAAGCGATCGAGCCGCGCGGCCGCGAACCGGCCCACCTGCACGCTGATCCCGGCGGCCACGATCAGGCCGGCCACGGCGTGCAGCCGGGGGTGCAGGTAGATGAGCACGCCGAAGGCAGGCGCGATCGTGCACGCCCACGCCGCGAAGCTGACGGGCAGGCGCGGAATCACGCGGGTGACGCCCCAGACGCCCAGGCCGATGGCCGCGCCCAGGAGGCCTTCGGCCAGCGGCGCCATCCAGATGACGTGCCAGTTGAAGAACAGAATCCGCCCGAAGAACTCCCGATCGACCGCCATCATCACCAGTTCGATGAAGCCGGCGAGCAGGCCGAAACACGCACCCCACAACGGCAGGTGCCACGACAGCGGGTAACGGCGATCAGTCACAGTCATGTATGCCTCGATTTTACCGCCAGAGACCGCGGCCCACGCAATCCGGGGCGGTCCGGAGGCGTGGGCTATAATTGAAGGTCGGCTGTGTGGGGGCCGACGCCAGCGGAGGGACGCCGGAGTGACGTTGACGTACGCGGTCTGGGGTGCCTGGGCGGGCATCGCCGCCGGGCTGCTGGAACTCGCCCTGCTGGGCTGGGATCAGTACATCTCGGGCCGCGTCATCTACCAGGGCCCGCACGTTATCTGGATGGCTCCGCTGGCCGAAGGCCTGCTGGGATGCCTCGCCGGCCTTGCCGCAGGCGTCCTCCGCCGGCTCGCGCCCCGGCTGCCCGAAGCGTGGCTGGCCTTTGCCGCCTTCTTCCCAGCCACGTTCGGCATCGCCGTGTATTTCCACCCCAGGCTGCACGCCTACGCCGGCCTCGTGCTGGCCGCAGGGGCGGCCGCGCAGGCCGGCCGCCTGGTGGCGGTGCGCGTCCCGGCATTCAACCGGCTCGTGCGGCGGACGCTGCCGCTCGCCGCCGGCATCGTGGTGCTGCTCGCCGCCGGGACGTTCGGCTACGACGCGTGGCGCACGCGGGCCGAGGCGGCGCAACTGGGCCCGCGTCCCGACGGCGCGCCCAACGTCCTGCTGATCGTGCTCGACACGGTCCGGGCCAAGAGCCTCAGCCTGCACGGCTACCCACGGCGCACGACGCCGAGCCTCGAGACCTTCGCGCAGGCTGGCGTCCGGTTCGATCGGGCGTTCGCCACCTCGCCCTGGACAGCCCCGACACACGCGGGCCTGTTCACCGGCCAGTACCCGGGCCAGTTGTCGGTGGACTGGTCCAAGCCGCTGGACGACACGTACCCGACGCTGGCGGAGCACCTGCGCGCCCGCGGCTACAACACGATGGCGTTTGTCGGCAACGTCGTCGGCTGCAGCTACGAGCGGGGCCTGGGCCGCGGGTTCATCGAGTATCGGGATTATCCGGTGTCCGTCGGCCAGTTGCTCCAGAGCTCGGCGCTCATTCGCGGGGTCACCAGCTTCGCCGGCGTGCGCCGCCTCACCGGCTGGTACGAGGTGCTGGGCCGCAAGTCCGGTGAGGAGGTCTCGAACACCTTCCTGGCGTGGCTCGACAAGGCCGGCGGCGATCGGCCGTACTTCGCGTTCCTCAACTACTACGACGCGCACGCGCCGTACCTCCCGCGCCCGCCGTACGACACGATGTTCGGGTCGAACGTCCGTCCGAACCCGTGGGCGACGAAGCGCTGGTGGAACGGATCCTCGCCCCAGGTGGTCGAGTCCGAACGCATCGCCTACGAGGGCGCCATCGCCCAGCTCGACGCGGAAATCGGACGCCTGCTCGACGCGCTCCGGCGCCGCGGCGGGCTCGACCGGACGGTGGTGATCATCACCTCCGATCACGGCGAGGAGTTCGGCGAACACGGCAGCCTCGGGCACGGGCGAACCCTCTACAGCGAGGTCATCCACGTGCCGCTGGTGATTGTTTATCCGCCGGCCGTGCCCGCCGGAACCGTCGTGACCGACCCCGTGACCCTGCGGGATGTGCCCGCCACCGTGAGCGCCCTGACCGGCTCGAACGACCGCCTGTTCGCCGGCCTGCCGCTGAGCCGGTTCTGGGACCGCCGCGAACCGCCGGCCGAACCGATCCCGATGGCGCAGCAGGCTCGCGTGGTGGCCCTGGTCCGCGGACCGTATCACTACATCCGCAACGGCCGCGGCCGGGAGCGGCTCTACGACCTCGTGGCCGATCCCGACGAGCAGCACGACCTGGCGGACACCGAACCGGGCCGGCGCCTCCTGGAGGAGTTCCGGCTGGAGGCGGAGCGACTGGCTGCCGCCGAACGGCGGTCCGGCTCGCCGCGCCGGGCGCGGTGAGGCGGGTTCGGACGCAGGCGTCCGGCGCACCCGCACGACACCGGACAGGAATGGAGAGGAGCGATGCCCGTGGCTGAAGGTCCGCAGCGGACCGGGGAGTACGCCGAACGCGGCGACTACCACCGGCACCCGGACAGCCGGTGGGATTACTACCCGACCTACGTCGCCAAGATGGCGATCGTGGAGGACGCCCTCAATCGCCTCGCGCCGGGCACGCGCGTGCTGGATGCGGGGTGCGGCGAAGGGGTGCTCGTGGACCGCTACGCGGACCGCCTGGCCATCGAGGGCATCGACGCCAACTACGCGTCGGACCGCGTGCGGCGGGGGTCGCTCCTCGACCTGCCCTACGCCCCGGGCACCTTCGACCGCGTGCTCTGCCTCGACGTGCTCGAACACCTGACGTTCGAGCACCAGGTGCGCGCCGTCGGCGAGCTCTTCCGGGTGCTGAAGTTCAACGGCGAGGCCCTCGTGTCGGTGCCGAACCTGGCTCACCTGCAGTCCCGGGTGCGCTTCCTGCTCTCGGGTCGGCTCATGCGGACGGCCAGTCCCCACAAACACCCGGGCGATCGACCGATCGGCGAGTACCTGGCGCTGTTCTCCGCCGCCGGGTTCCAGACGGTCCGGCGCACGGGAATCTTCCCCACCGTGCCGGGCCTCACGCACCTGGTGCGCACCCACCCGGCGGCGCTCGCGCCGCTGCACCGGGCGCTGACGCGCCTGCTGCCGATCCCAGGCTGGTGTTTCCTCAATATCGTCTGGCTGCGCAAGCCCGCGCCCACGGACACCGAGGCAGCATGACAGGCGGCGAGCCGTGCCCGGTCCCGGCGGTCGTTGGTCCGGGCCCTGGCGATGCGGTACAGTTGGAAATCGGCACAGCGCATGGCGTCCGGCGGGATCGACCGCGGGCGTCTGTCGGGGAGGACAGGGCATGAACGGTCGGGCAGTGCGGTGGGGCTTGTGGTTCGGACTCGTCGGCGGCCTGGTGGAGGTGTTGCTGACGACATTCGACCAGTACTACCTCGGCCGCGTCCTCCACCTGGGACGGCACGTCACCTGGATGACGCCGGCCGCCGCGGGTCTCATCAGCCTGACGGCGGGTCTGGCGACGGCCGCCGTGGCCCGGATCATCCCGCGCCTGCCCCCGGCGCTGCTGATCTTCGGCCTGCAGCTGCCGGCCATCTTCGGCATCGTGATGTTCCTGCACCCGCGGCTGCACATCTATGCCGGCGCCCTGCTGGCGTTCGGCATCGCCACGCAGTCCACGCGCGTGATCGTTGCCCGGCAGGACGCGTTCGATCGGTTCGTCCGGCGGGCGCTGCCGCTCACGCTCGGCCTGGTGGTCTGCCTGGCCGCCGGCGTCTTCGGGTACGAGGCCTGGCAGGCCCGGCACTCGCGAGCCCAGCTGGGACCGAAGCCGGACAAGGCCCCCAACGTGCTCCTGATCGTGCTCGACACCGTCCGCGCCAAGAGTCTGAGCGCCTATGGGTTCCCGCTCCCGACCTCGCCGCGGCTGCAGCAGTTTGCGCAGGCCGGTGTGCGGTTCGACCAGGCCTTCACGACAGCCCCGTGGACCGCGCCCTCGCACGCCAGCATGTTCACCGGCCAGTACCCGTCGAGTCTGTCGATCGGCTGGCGCGAGCCCCTCGACGACACCTACACGACGCTGGCCGAGGCGCTCCGGGGCCGCGGGTACGTCACCAAGGCCTTCGTCGGCAACACGATGGGGTGCACGGTCGAACGGGGCCTGCATCGCGGGTTCGAAACGTACCGCGACTTTCCGTTGAGCTGGCAGGAATTCGCGCGCAGCTCGGCCATGGTCCGCATGCTGGCCAACATGAGCCGCCTGCGGCCGCTCCTCGGCTGGTGGGATCTCGTGGGGCGCAAGTGGGGGCCCGCGGTCTCGGGCGAGTTCCTGGCCTGGCTGGATCAGAAACCGGACCGGCCGTTCTTCGTATTCCTGAACTACTTCGACGCGCACGACCCGTACTTGCCGCCGCCACCGTACGACACGATGTTCGGCACGGCCCCGCGGCCGAATCCGTGGATGACACGCCGCTGGTGGAACGCTGCGGAACGAAACAAGAAGCACGTGCCGGCGGAGCTCGCGGCGTATCACGGCGCGATTGCGTACCTGGACGAGCAGATCGGCCAGTTGCTGGATCGCCTGCGCCAGCGCGGCGTGCTGGACAACACCCTGGTCATCATCACGTCGGACCACGGTGAGGAATTCCTGGAGCACGGCCAGATGGGCCACGCCCGCGGCATGTGGGAAGAAGTGCTGCGGGTGCCGCTGGTCGTGTCGTTCCCGGGCGTCGTGCCCGCCGGCACGGTGGTCCGCGAACCGGTCACGGTGCGCGACATCCCGGCGACCATCGAGGACCTGCTCTCGCTGCCGCGCACGGGATTCGCCGGCGGGTCGCTGGCCCGCCACTGGGCCGCCGACGCGCCGAAGGACGAACCCATCCTGGCCCACCACCGGACGGTGCGGTCGGTGGTGCACGGCCGGTGGCACTACATCCAGGACGGGCGCAAACGCGAGCGGCTGTTCGACCTGACCACCGATCCCGAGGAACAGCACGACCTGGCCGGCACGCCCGAGGGCCAGGCCCTGCTGCCGCGCCTGCGTCAGATCGCCGACGAAGGAACGGCGCTCGATCGCCGATCCGGCCCGCGAAAGGTCCGCTGACGTCCATGACTGCCTTGCGCCGGATGGCCGGTCCGCTGCTCGGTTGGCTGCGCACGTTCCCCGCGGTGGTGCGCTGGCACGCCCGCTACCGCACGAGCCGGTACCGCCAGACCGTCGACCGGTTCGTGCGCGAAGGCTCGGGCATCGCCGATCGCCTGCCGACGGGCATCGTGTACGAGTCGACGATGCGGTGCAACCTGCACTGCGAGTTCTGCTACGTCGGTGACCTGCTGAACATCGAGGGCGAGTGGCGCGACGAGATGCCGCTCGAGATGCTCGCGCGAGCCTTCCCGGCCCGCGAAGGGCTCCAGGTGAGCCTGACCGGCGGCGAAATCTTCATGCGCAAGGACATCCTGGAGGTCCTCGATCTCTTTGCCGACAAGGGCTACGTCTGCGGGTATCTCACAACGAACGGGACGATCATCGACGAGGACCGCGCCGAGGCCCTGGCGCGCCTGGCCCAGCGCGGGTTCCTCAAGCACATCAGCGTGTCGATCGACGGCCCCGGGGAACTCCACGACCGGGCGCGCGGCGTCAAGGGCACCTTCGCGCGCACCACGGCCGGCCTGCGCCGGCTGCAGGCGGCCGCCAGCCGCCTCGGCGCCCCGCTGCGCGTCAGCGTCAACACGACCGTCGCCGCCGAGAGCCTCGACACCCTCGACCAGATGGTGGACGTCGCAGGCGAACTCGGCATCAACGCCGTCGGCCTCAACCACCTGATGTTCGCGACGCCGGAGGAAGCAGAACAGACCGCGAAGATCATCGGCGCGTCTGACCCCTCGGTCATTGCCACGTTCGTCACACCCGACCCCGGCGTGTCCCCGGATCTCGTCCGCGAGAAGGTGACGGCCCTGCGGGAGAAGTGCCGGGAACGCGGCGTGCTCTTCGACCATCGGCCCAAGGTCGGGCCCGCGATTCTCGACAACTACTACCGGCCGGGCACGCCGCTGGCCGGCCGGTGCCTGTATCCGTTCCTCCACGCGCGGGTGGGCTTCAGCGGCAAGGTCTACTTCTGCCCCTTCATCCGCGTCGAGGTCGGCGACCTGAAGACATCGACGCTCGAAGAAATCTGGAACGGCGAGACGTACGTCGCGTTGCGCCGCCTGCTGCTCGAGCGCCGGTTGTTCCCGGTGTGCCGGCGATGCTGCAAGGTGGAACTCTCGCAGGAACCGATCCCCGACGCGCAGGCCCCGCTCTCCGGCCGCCGCGTCATTCCGTTGCGGACCGTGCCGGCCACGCCCGCCGGCCAGGCCGCCGGCCCCGGGTCCTCGGCCGAACAACGCGCATGACGCCCGCGGGGAACACGGGTATCATGCGGCAGGTCGTTCCCTCTCGCCATGTCAGGCCTGTCGAGCCGGTCCGCTGCCTCAACCCTGCGTGACCCGATCCTGCTGGGGATCGTGGCCGTGGCCGTCGCGCTTCGCGCCGCGGCCATCACCCACGGGCTGCCGGAGGTGTACAACCCGGACGAGACGGCCATCATGAACCGGGCCCTGGCCCTGGGCTCAGGCGACCTCAACCCGCACAACTTCCTGTACCCGAGCCTGTACTTCTACGTCCTCGCCGCCACCACGGGCCTCTGGATGCTCGTCTCGATGGCCTTTGGACTCGTGCCGTCGATGGCCGCCTTCGAAGCCGCGTTCTGGCGGGATCCGACGCAGGTGTACGTGGCGGCCCGGCTGCTGTCCGTGCTGGCGGGCACTGCGGCGGTCGCCGTGGTCTACCGCCTGGCCCGCACGTTCTGGGATCGGCAGGCCGGGCTGGCCGCCGCAGCGCTGATGGCCGTCGCCTACGTGCCTGTGCGCGACGCGCACTTCGTGAAGCACGACGTGCCGCTCACGCTGCTCGTCCTGCTGACCGCCGCGGCCGCCGTCCGCGTGTGGCGGCGACCCGGGACCGGCGCGGCCGTCGCCGCCGGTGCGCTCGCCGGCGTCTCGGCCGCCTGCCAGTACTACGGCGCCCTGGCGCTGGCGCCGGTGGTGGTGGCCGACATCCTGCAGGCTGGATCGCTCGCCCGAAGCCTCGGACGCGCCCGCATCTGGTTCGCCGTCGCCATCGCCGCCGCCACGTTCGTCGTCTGCTCGCCCTACGTGGTCCTGGACTACGCAACGGCCTGGCGCGACATCTCCCAGAACCGCGCGATCATCGTCGATCGCGCGCGCGAGGCCTTCGGCACGTTCGGATCCGCCCGCGTCCAGTTGCGGCTCCTGGCCGAGCTCGGTGCGGGATGGCCCTGGCTGGCCGCCGCCGCCGCAGGCGCGGTGCTGTTGTGGAACCGGTCGCGGCAGGCCTGCCTGCTGTGGGCCGCGTTCCCGATCAGCTTCGCCCTGCTCATCGCGAACACGTGGCCCTTCGCGCGCACGGCCAACCCGCTGTACCCCTTCCTGGCCGTCGCGGGAGGCATCGGCCTGTCGGCGCTGGCCGACCGGCTTCCGCGCCCGGCTCTGGCGCTCGCCGCCGTCACCGCGCTCGCGGCCGCTTTTCCGGCGACGCTGTCGGCACGCCTTGACTGGCTGCTGGCCCAGCCGGACACCCGCACGACGGCCAGACACTGGGTCGAAGGCCGCGTGCCGGCGTCGAGCACGGTCCTCATCGACCCGTACTCGGTACCGCTCGTACCGGATCGGTCTCACCTGGTCGACACCCTTCGGCGCAACGGCGTGGCCCCGGCGGCCGCCGGACGCCAGGTCCGGATGCTCCTGTCGCGGGAGCCGTACCCGGCCCCGGCGTATCGCGTGTTCTACCTCGGGCAGAACGAAGTCGATCGCGAGCGGCGGTACCTCGCGCCTGACGCGTTCGGGCCGTCCGCCTCTGCCGATCGCACCGTCTGCCTCGACTACCTGATCCTGAAGAGCCGGGCCCCAACCGGCGATCACGAACTGGCCCCGCTCGCCGCGCGGCGTGCCACGCTGGTGCACCGCGAGTCGCCTTTCCGCGCGTCCACGCCAGGCGCAGCGGCGTTCCTGCCGGACTTCGACGTCAGGCCGGGCTGGTCGATGGTCCGCCCCGGGCCACACCTGGAGATCTGGCGGGCCACCGACTGGTGCGTCGCCGAGGACGACCGCCCGTGACACCCCTGGTGCCAATGCCGCACGGCAGCCGCCGGGCGAGCCTGATCGGGATCCTGGCCGCTGCAGGCGCGACATGGCTGGCATGCTGGCCCGCGCTGGGCCTGGGCTTCACCTCGGACGACTTCCTGATCCTGGCCCGGCTGGGAACTGATGGCGGCCTCCCATTCGCCGTTCGCGTGTGGACGTGGAGCCACTTCGATTACTACCGCCCGGTTGCGTTCCTGTCGTTCGGCCTCGAACACAGCCTGTGGGGAACGAACCCCGCTGGCTACCACGTGACGAACCTGCTCCTGCACCTGGTGAACGTGGTCTTCGTGTTCGGCCTGGCTCGCCGGCTGGCCGGCCCGGCCGGGGCGACCGCAGCGGCGTTGTGGTTCGGTCTGCACGGCGCGCATCACGAGGCGGTGTACTGGGTATCGGCGCGATTCGACCTGCTCGCGACGGCGTTCGTCCTGGCCGGCCTGCTGGTCCTGCTCCGCGGTCCACGCCGGGGCCGCGATGCCTGGGTCGCCGCCGCGTTGCTCGCGGCCCTGCTTGCCAAGGAGTCAGCCGCGGCGCTGCCCATCGTGGCGGCCGCCGCCGTCGTGCTGCTCGACGGGGCCGGCATGAAGCGCGTGTGGCGCCTGCTGGCCTGGCTGGCCGGGTCGGTGCTGGTGTACGTAGCCTTGCGCAGCCAGGCCGGTCTGGACACCGCGGGCGGGGCGGCTCGCCTGCCGAAACTGGCAGCGCTTACGCTGCTCGCGCTCCTGCCGATCGTGGCGGCCCGCTGGCCCTGGGAGGCGATCACCCGGGCCGTCTGGCGACGGCGACACCCTGCCCTGGCCATCGGCGGACTGATCGCCCTGGCGGCAGCGCTGGCGCTGATGTCGGACGCCGCCACAGCCAGGCCGGTCCGCGAGGCCCTCACGTCAATCGGTTTCTCGGTCCTGCACCTCGCGACCCCCGTCTCGCCGACGACGCTCGTCTCGTCGCTCCCGCCAGGCGTGGCGTGGTTCGGTCTCGCGGCGGCCGTGGTGATGCTGGCTGGCTCTCTGACAGGCGGCAGTCCGTGGTGGGCACGGCGCGAGGCGGCGTTTCTCGTGGTGTTCCTGGCCGGCGCCCTCGTGCCGGTGTCGAGCATGACGGAGGGCACCCGCTATCTCTACCTCGCCAGCGTCCCGGTGGCGTTGGCGGCGGGGCTCGTGGCCGCCTGGGCGGTCTCGGCGCGTGTGTGGATACCGCTCGTGCTCGGAGGCGTGCTGACGGTCATGGGAGGCACCCAGCTCCGGGTGAAGGCCGCCGACTGGCGCTGGGCCGCTGACATGGCCGCCGACGCCGCCCGCACGATGCGCGACGCCGGCGGCACGGCGTGCCAGGACGGCGAGATCCTCCTGGCCACGGCGCCCGCCCGCCAGCGCGGCGTCTACGCGAACCTCAATCTGCCTGGCCTCGACGCGCTGGCCGGCTGCCGGCCCGCCCGTCTGTGGACGCTGGTCCGCACGGATCTCGCCGACGTCGGCGGCGTGACCGCGGCGCAGACGCCCGACACCGTCTCGATCGAGGCAGCCGGCTACCAAGGCGGCTTCACGGTCTCGCGCGACCTGACCCGCTTCACGATCGCGCTGCCGCCCGACCGGCCGCTGTCGTTCGACACCCCGGCCGGCCGGTTCACGTCGGCGCCCGGCGCGTCGGGCCTGCGTATCCGCCTCGCGCGCGGCGCCGGGACCCGGGCCGACTGCCCGCCGGTCTTCCTCTTCGCCCGGGACCGCGTCACGCCTGTCCCGTGCCAGGGCCCGGACTCGGGTGCGCTTCCCGAGACGCCAGGTGGCCCGCAGGAACCAGCCGGAGTAAAATAGACGATTCAGCAACAGGGCGGCCGGTCCGCGACGGCCGGCGGCGGTGCTGCGTGTCCGGGCTTCGGAGGATTCGTGCGTCTCATCAACGACCAGACCATCAAGGCGCACGCCAACGCCCGGTTCAAGTCGGAGTACCACTACGCCCTGTTCGAGTACCACCGCAGCGCCAAGGTGCTGGCCGTGCTCGAGAAGGCTGGCGTGCCCCTGGAGGGACGCGTGCTGGACGCCGGCTGCGGCGGCGGCGGCATGCCGCTCTCACTGGCGGAGGAAACCCGGCACGTCGTCGGGATCGATCTGAGCGATCGGTTCCAGGATGCGGGGACCAGGCTGGCGCGGGAAATGGGCCTGGGCAACCTCGCGTTTGCCCGGGCCAACGGCATGGCCCTGCCCTTCCGGACGGCAGCCTTCGATCTGGTGCTGTCCCACGCCGTAATCGAGCACGTCGCCGATGCCGCGTTGTATCTACGCGAGTGCGCGCGGGTGCTGAAGCCCGGCGGCTGGATGTACCTGTCGACCGCCCCGTACCTGTCGTTCGCAGGCGCGCACCTGCCGCGCCTGATCGTGCCGGTGCCCCTGCACCTGATCCTGGGCCGCCGGGTGTCGTTCGCCCTGTTCCGGTTCCTGGCCAGGCACGCGGCCTGGAGCCTGCGCGAACCGGTGCACGAGAACTCGTTCATCAAGCTGGCCCGACAGAACGAGTGCAAGGAGGACGACCTGCTGGAACTCGTGCGGGTCCCTCGGCTGCGGCGGCAGATCCGCGACGCGGGCCTCCGCACCGTCCGCGAGGACCTGCACCTGACCAACACTTTCAGGCGCCTGCCGGGGCCGATCCCCGCCTGGTTGCGCGCGTGCCCGGTGGTGCAGGACATCGTGGTGGGTAACATGGAGTACGTCCTGCGCCACGACGAGCAGGGCGTGGGTACACATGGCTGACATCACGCGTTTTTCGCCCGACGATCTGAAGCCGGTCTTCGCGCTGTACCGCCGCGTCTTCGGCGCCGACGCCGCGGAAGCGAACCGTCTGCGCTGGGACTGGCAGTACCGCCGCAACCCGTGCCTGCCGCCCGAAGGCCCACTGACCTGGATCGCACGCGAGGGCCCGACCATCGTCGGCCAGTACGCGACGATGCCCGTACGGCTGTGGGTGCTGGGGCAGGAAGTCCAGGCCGCGTGGGGCATGGACGTGATGGTGGCGCCGGAGCGGCAGCGGCAGGGCCTGGGCGAGGTGCTCTTCCGCACGTGGGACCAGAATGTGGGCGCGGCGCTGGGCCTGGGTCTCTCCGAGTCCTCGTACCGGCTCTTCCAGAAGATGCGCTGGCCGAACGTGGGGCCGGTGCCGGTGCTGGTGAAGCCCCTGACGCGGCGGGCGCTGCGCCAGCCGAACTGGCCCATGTGGGTCAATCGTCTCGTCTCGGCCGTCACCCTGCCGGCCGTCCGCATCATCGCCCGCGCCCGGCCGCTGCGGGCCGAAGTCGAAGCGCTCCACCGGTTCGGCGACGAGTTCACCGCCCTGTGGGAGCGCCTGGCGCCGAAGTTCACCTTCGCCGTCCGCCGCGATGCGGCGTACCTGAACTGGAAGTTCTTCGAGCCGCCGCACGTCCGCTACAACCACGTGGCGCTGCGCCGCGGCGGCGAACTGCTGGGCTACGCCGTGTATCGGCACCTGCAGGAGCCGCGCGGCCGCGTCACGCAACTCGTGGACTTCCTCGTGGACCCCGACGACGAACTGGGCCTGAAGACGATCCTGCGCTGGATCGACCGGGAGGCGCGGGCGGCGGACTCGGACAAGGTGCGCACGGTCTGCCTGCACGACGAGTACCGCCGCGTCATGAAGCGGTCGGGCTACTTCCAGGTGAAGTCCACGGTGGAGTTCACGGCCAAGATCAACGCGATCGACGTGCCGCCGGGCTTCTACGAGCACACGGAGCAGTGGCACGTGACGCTGGGCGATTCCGATCAGGACCGGTGAGGACGACCGGTGGTGTACCTTCTCGTCGGCATCGATACCGAGGGCGACAATCAGTGGTCGGCTGAGGCGCGCGCCCACCAGCGTTTCGAGAACATCTACGCGCTGCCGACGCTGCACGCCCTCTTCCGGCGTCACGGCGTCCGCCCGACGTACCTGATCACGCACCCGGTGGCGGCCGATGGCCGTTCGGCCGAGGTCCTGGGCGGATTCCTGCAGGAGGGCCACAGCGAAATCGGCGCGCACCACCATGCGTGGGAAACGCCGCCGTGTTCGGAGGCCGACGTGCGACGCCATCCGTACGCGTTGTCGCTGCCGGACGCGCAGTTCGCCGAGCAGGTGGCGTCGCTGAGCGAGGCCATCCGCGCCGCGGTCGGCCAGCGTCCCCTCTCGTACCGGTCCGGGCGTTTCGGGTTCTCCGTGCGCCACGTGCGCACCCTCGAGCAGGCCGGGTACCGGATCGAGTCGAGCATCGCGCCCCTGTTCTACGAGGCGCACAAGCAGGGCCCGGACTTCGTCGGCGCGCCCAACACGCCGTACTTCCTCGCCTACGACGACCCCACCGTGCCGGGCACCAGCAACCTGCTCGAAGTCCCGGTCTCGGCCGCCCTGCACCGCCGCTGGCCCGGCTGGCTGCAGCGGCAGTGGGCCCGCGCGCCGTGGAACTACACGACCAAGCGCGTGCTGCGGAAGCTCGGCCTCGCCCGCCTGCTCTGGCTGCGGCCGTCCTACTCGTCGTTCGAGGACATGTGCGCGCTCGCCCGCCGCCTGAAGGACGACCGCGTGCCGGTGCTGAACGTCATCTTCCACTCGAGCGAGATCATCGTGGGTGGGAGCCCGTACAACCGTACGCCGGCCGAACTCGACGCGTTCTTCACCAGGCTCGACCGGTTCCTGGCCTTCGCGGTCGGGACCCTGGGGGCCGTCCCGGTGACGTTCAGCGAGTTCCGGGCGCTCTACTGCGGCACGCAGTCCGCGCCTCGGCCCGCCGCAGGCTGAGCCATGCGCGTCTGCCACGTCACCGCCCACCTGCCCCCGGATCAGGCCGCCAACGCCCTGCTGCCGTGGCACCTCGGCACCTGGGCGCGCGAGCGTGGCGACGACGTGAGCTACATCGCCTATCCGCCGCGCGCGCTGGCCGCAGGCGGTGACGCCGCGGACCAGAGCGGCGCCCTCCCGGGGCCGGCGCGCTGGGTACCGGCCCGGACGACGGCATCCGGCGTGGCCCGCGCGCTGCGCATCCCCTCCCTGCGCCACGCCCTCGACATCCGTCGCCTGGCGGATCCCGTCATGCGCGCGGCCGACGTCGTGCACCTCCACAGCAACGGGCTGCTGCCCGAGACGGCGGCGCTGGTGGCCGCGTGGCGCCGCAAGCCGGTGGTGCTCACCCTCTACGGCACCGAGATCTGGCATTACCGTCCGAGAAGCGGCCTCGACCTGTTCACGCGCATGTACCGGCGAGCCGACCGCGTGACCTTCTACAGCCAGGGGCTCCTCGACCGGGCCCGCGAACACAGACTCGACCGGCCGGGGGCGTCGGTCATCTACCCGCCGGTGGCGCCTTACTTCGTCCGCGCGGACGACCAGGCCCGGGCCCTGGCGCGACGCGAACTCGGGCTGACGAGGCGCCACGTGTTGCTCAACGTGAAGCGCCTGCACCCGCTGGCCGGGCAGGCCACCCTGATCGAGGCGCTGCCGCGCATCCTGGCCGGGCACCCGGACACGCAACTGGTGTTCTGCGGCACCGGCCCCCTCGCCGGCGACCTTCAGCGGCAGGTGGTGGCGCTCGGCCTCGACGCCCACGTGACATTCGCGGGCCTCGTCGACAACCAGCGCGTGGCACTCTACTATGCGGCCGCCGATCTCTTCGTGCTGCCGTCCCAGCTCGAGGCGTGCCCGACGGTCGCCGTCGAGGCGCTCGCCAGCGGCACGCCGGTTGTCTCGTCCGACAACCCCGGCGGCGTCGAACTGGGCCGGCTGTTCGGCGACGATGTGCAGGTGGTGCCCAGGGGGGACGCCGCGCGCCTGGCGGACGCGGTGTCGGCCGGCCTGGCGGGCGCCCGCCGGACGACTGCCGCGACCGATACGGTCCTGGCACGCGAGTTTCACCCTGCGGTGACGGCGGCACGCTTCGCCCGGCTCTATGACGAGGTGGTCGGGCGGCACGGCACCGCTCCGGGAGACGGCACCGCATGAGACGGTCCATCGTTTCCGCGCTGCTGGTCTCTATCACCGGAGCGGTCATCGCCGCAGGCGCCACCCTCGCCCTCTACCGCCCGCCGGCCGAAGTGGCGGTCGAGATGGACCGTACGCACGAGGCGGGCACGACGGGCCTGTATCCGCCCGAACGTGACGGCTCGTTGACCTTCGCGTGGACGCGGCGGGCGGCCGGCGTCGTCCTCCCCGGCCTCGATCGCCGCGTCGAGGCGGAGTGCGTCGTCCGCCTGAGCGGATCGCGGCCGCCGGGCCTGGCGGTGCCGTCGGTCCGCATCGCCGCTGACGGCCGGCTGCTCGTCGAGCGGCAGGCCCCGGCCGCGTACGACGACCTGCTGTTCACGGTGGCGGCCGCCCCGGGTGCGACCGACCTGACGCTGCGGCTCGAGGTGTCCGGGACCTTCAGACCGGGCCCTTCCGACACGCGGGTCCTGGGTGTCGCCATCGATCGCATCGCGTGCCGTCCTGGCCCGGGCGCCAGCACCGTTCCCCCGGTGCGGGCCATGGCAGGCCCCGCCCTGGCGGCGGCGCTGATGGGCGGATCGGTGGCGCTCGGTGGCGCATCCCTTCCGGCCGCGCTGGCCGTCGCAGCCGTCTCCGGGACAGTGCCCGCATGGCTCGTCGTGCAGGGACCCGCCGCTTACCGATCGTACCCGGACAAGCTCTGGCTCCTGGCGCTGGGCGTGGCCCTCGCCCTGCACGCCGCCCTCCTGGTGGCCCGCCGGTTCACCCGCGAGCCGTTGTTGTCAGGGGCTGCCCGCTTCGCCGTGATCGTGTCTGCGGCCTTCGTGTTCCTGAAACTGGCCACCCTCCTGCACCCGCTGAAGGCCTCGGTGGACGTGGTGTTTCAGGCGAACCGGTTTGACTGGGTCCTGGACGGACGGTTCTTCTTCACGTCGCTGACGCCCGGGCTCTACCAGTTCCCGTACGGCATCTCCCTCTACCTGGTGGCGGCGCCCTTCGCCTGGACGACCAGCGACCATGCGTCGCTGCTCCGCGTGGTCACCTGCGCCGCGGAAGCCGTGGCGGGCCTGCTGATCTACGCGATGGTGGCGCGCACGTGGGGCGATCGCCTGGTGGCGGCCGCTGCGATGGCGGCGTTTCACCTGGTGCCGATCTCGTACAGCGTCGTGGGCGCGGCCAACCTGACCAATGCGTTCGGCGAGCACGTGGCCGTGGCCACGGTCGCGGCCCTGACGCTGGCGCCGATCTGGTCGCCGCTGAGCCGGACCACGCTGGCCATCGGCACGCTGGCCGCGCTGGCGTTCGTCTCCCACCTCGGGACCTTCGCCCTGTTCGCGACGATGCTCTGCGCGACCGTCGGCTGGATGGTGGTCGCCGGCGGCCCGGCCCTGCGGCTCCACGCGCGGGCGGTGGCGGCCGTCGCGGCGGTGGGCGTCGTGGTTGCCACCGCGGGCTATTACGGCCATTTCTGGAGCGTGTACGTGTCCCAGGCCGAACGCGTCCTGGGCGAGAGCCGGCGGCCCGCGGCCGAACAGGGGACCGACCTGGCGGTGGAGAACCCGGCTTCGGCGTTCGCCGACGATCTGGACAGCCTCGATCCCGACAGTCTCGTCGCCGCCCGGCGGAAGGCGGCCGAGCGCACGGTCGAGTGGCGGAAACGCCCTGTGACCGAGCGCCTGGGATCCGCGCTGGCGCAGGCTCGCAAACCGCTTGGCGTGCCGCTGCTGCTGCTCGCGGCAGTCGGCACGGCGTGGATCGTGGCGGCCCGGCGCCGCGACCGTCTCGTCTGGGCGCTGGCCGGCTGGGCCACGATGTGGCTCGCCTTTCTGTTGCTGGGGGTGTTCACGCCCGTCCGGATGCGTAACCACCTGGCGGCGGTCCCGGCCCTGGCCGTGCTGGCCGCGGCCGGTGCGGCCTGGCTCTGGCGGGCGGGGGCGTGGGGACGCGTGGTGGCCATCGCGACCGGTGCGTGGGCGTTTCAGGCGGCGGCCCGGTTGTGGCTGCGATGGGTGGTCCCGTCGTAGCGGGAAGGGGAATCATGGGACTCGTACAGGAGGTTCAGGCGGGCATCACGACGGCGATGAAGGCGAAGGACGCCGTGCGGCTGTCGACACTGCGGATGCTGAAGACGGCCCTGATGAACAAGGAAGTGGAGCGCGGCCGGGCCCTCGACGAACCGGAGTGCCTCCAGGTGGTCGGCGCCGTCATCAAGCAGCGCCGCGACTCGATCGATCAGTTCCGCCAGGCCGGGCGCACGGATCTGGCCGACAAGGAAGCCGCCGAACTGGCCATCCTCGAGACGTTCCTGCCGCCGGCCCTCGACCCGGCCGAGGTGGAGCGGCGCGTGGCCGAGGCCGTGGCCGAGGCCGGCGCCGTGACCGCCAAAGACATGGGCAAGGCCATGAAGGCCGCCATGGCGAAACTGGCGGGCACGGGCGTGGACGGCAAGGTGGTGAACGAACTGGTGCGCAAGCGACTGTCCGGCTGACGGCGGCACCGCCAAACTTTTCCGGAGGACCGGTCGTCTAATCGAATAGACAGACACCGAAAGGGTTTGTCCCTCCACCTCCTCACACCAGGGGCGCCTGCTTGCCCGGCAGGCGCCCCTCTTCTTTTGGCGCGGGCCGGCTGGTCAGCCCACTTGTGGTACGCTGACGTGACGCGCATGGCGGACCCGGCTTCCCCGTCCCCTTCCTCGACGGCCCACATCTCCCGGTCGGCGGGTGTCATTGGCATCGCCACGATGACCAGCCGCATCCTGGGGCTGGTGCGCGACCAGGTGATGGCCTACCTGTTCGGCGCCGGCGGGCAGATGGACGCCTACAACGTGGCGTTCCGCATTCCCAACCTGGTGCGCGACCTCTTCGCCGAGGGCGCGATGAGCGCCGCGTTCGTGCCGGCGTTCACGCGGCAGCTCAGCGGTAGCGATCGGGAGCGCGCCTGGCGCCTGGGCAACCTCGTCATCACGACACTGGTCCTGGTCACGGGCGCCGTCGTCGCCGTCGGCGTGATCTTCGCCGGGCCGATTACGCGCCTGTTCGCCGGCTCGTACGCCGAGGTGCCGGGCAAGCTGGAACTCACCGCCCAGCTGACGCGCGTGATGTTTCCGTTCCTGACGCTGGTGGCGGTGGCTGCGGCGTTCATGGGCATGCTGAACGCCCTGCACAAGTTCTTCGTCCCGGCGGTCTCGCCTGCGATGTTCAACGTCGGGTCGATCGTCTGCACCATCGGCCTGGTGCCCGTGATGCCGCTCATCGGCTGGCCCGCCATCATGGCGCCGGCCATCGGCGTGCTCGTGGGCGGCTTCGGCCAGGCGGCGGCCCAGTGGCCGCTGCTGCGGCGCGAAGGCTTCCGCCTGCGCCCCCTCCTGGACTTCCGCGATCCGGGCCTCCGCGAGATCCTCGTCCTGATGGGCCCCGGCGTGATCGGGCTCGCGGGCGTGCAGATCAACGTGTTGATCAACACGATCCTGGCTGCCCGCGAGGGTGACGGACCGGTGTCCTGGTTGAACTACGCGTTCCGGCTCATGTACATGCCGATCGGGCTGTTCGGGGTCTCGATCGCCACGGCCGCCCTGCCGTCGCTGAGCCGTCATGCCGCCCGCGACGACCGCGCGGAGATGCGAGCGACCATCGCCCACGGCCTGCGGCTGATGCTGATGCTCAACATGCCGGCGACGGTCGGACTGGTCGTCCTGGCGACGCCGATCGTGGCGCTGATCTTCGAGCACGGGCAGTTCACGGCCGCAGACACGGCGGCAACGGCGTCGGCCCTGGCCTGGTACGCGCCCGGGCTCATCGGGTACTCGGCCGTGAAGATCGCCGTGCCCTCGTTCTACGCCCTGCGCGACAGCCGCACGCCCATGCTGGTCTCGATGGCCACCGTCGCCGTGAACATCGCACTCAACCTAAGCCTGGCTCGCGTGATGGGTTACCGGGGGCTGGCCCTGGGCACGGCCCTGGCGTCGATGTTCAATGCCGCGCTGCTGCTCGTCGTCCTGCGCGGCCGCCTCGGCGGGCTGGACGGCCGCTCGATCGTGTCGGCGCTGGCCCGCATCACGGCGGCCTCGCTCGTGATGGGCGCTGCGGCCTGGGGCACGGACGCCGCGATCGCCTGGTGGCTGCCGGGCCACGGCCTGTCCGCCATGCTGCTGCGCGTCGTAGCCGCCATTGCGGTCGCCCTGGCGGTCCTCGACGCGTGCGCGCGGGCCTTGCGCATCACCGACTTCCTCGACGCCCGGGCGTCGCTGGTGGGACGCCTGACCCGGGTGACCAGCCGTGGCTGACGCACGCCCCCCGGGCCTGCATCCGACCATCTACCGTATGGCCGGTGCGCACGCCGTCTCGGACGCCTACAGCAACATCTTCGCCCCGCTGCTGCCGACGCTCATCCCGCGCCTCGGCCTGTCGCTGACGATGGCGGGCACGCTGGCCATGTTGTTCCAGATGGCCAGTTCCGTGTCACAGATCGGGTTCGGCCACGTGGCCGACCGGTGGCGCCCGCGCCCGCTGCTCGTCATCGGTCCCGTCGTGTCGGTGGTCGTGCTGAGCCTGATCGGCCTGACGTGGTCGCCGCTGACGCTGGCGGCCGTCCTGATGGTTGGCGGGCTCGGCGGCGCGGCCTTCCACCCGTCGGCGGCCGCGCTGGTCCATCGGTTGAGCCACGAGCGGCGGGGGTTCGCCATGGCCGTCCATATCACGGCCGGCACCGTGGGCTACGCACTCGGACCCGTCCTGTTCGCCCCGTACGCGGAGCACGTCGGGCTGGGGTGGACGCCGCTGCTGGCCCTGCCGGGCGTGGTGTTGCTGGCCCTGATCCTGCCCGGCGTGCCGGACCTGCCGGCGTTCGGGACACCCCGCACGCGCGGCCTGGCCGGGCTGCGGCCGTACGCGCGGCCGCTGTTCCTGCTCTACGCGATCGTCGTCACGCGCACGTTGACGTCGCAGGGGTTCGCGACGTTCGTGCCGGTCATGCTGACGCGGCAGGGGTGGAGCGTGAGCCAGGCCGGCGTCGCGGTGTCGGCCTACCTGTTCGCCGCCGGGATCGGCGGCTTCCTGGGCGGTCCGCTGGCCGACCGGTTCGGCCCGCGGCGGGTCATCGCCGTGTCGCTCATCGTCGCGTCGCCGCTGCTCGTCGTCGCGACGTTCCTGCCGGGGCTCGGGTTCGTCGTCGTGCTGGCCGTGTCAGGGCTGTTCCTGCAATCCACGCTGCCGGTGAACATCACCTACGCGCACCAACTGGCGCCCGTGAACGCCGCGACCGTGTCGTCCCTGATGATGGGCGTGGCCTGGGGCACCGGCGGCCTCGGGGTGCCGGTGGTCGGCATGCTGGCCGACCGCGTCGGCATCGAGCGTGCCCTGACCGTCGTGGCGCTGCTGCCGCTGGTCGGCGCGCTGTGTGTCGTGCCGCTGCCACGTCCGCCCCTGGGAACGGACGGTGCGGCTTCTCGTGCGGGAGTCTGATATGCGCGGGTCGTCATCCGTGTCCTACTCGATCGGGCCCGGTCCGCTCACGCCGGCCGTCAAGGCCCTGCTCGTCCTCAACGTCGGCGCGTTCCTGGCCGGATGGCTGCTGCCGTCGATGACGCTGGCCCTCGGGCTGATTCCCGGGGCGGTGGTCGAGCGGCTCTGGGTGTGGCAGCCCGTCACCTACATGTTCCTGCACGGGGGACTCGCCCACCTGCTGTTCAACATGCTGGCGCTGTGGATGTTCGGCGTCGAACTCGAGCGCGTGTGGGGCACGACCTTCTTCGGGCGCTTCTACCTGGTGGCCGGCGTCGGCGCCGCGGCCACCACGGTGGCCCTGTCGCTGCTGCCCCTGTCCTTCGCCGACGATTTGTACGTCTCGGTGACTGTCGGGGCGTCGGGCGCGATCTACGGGCTGCTGCTCGCCTACGCCCTGTACTTCCCGAACCGCCCGATCTATCTCTACATGCTGTTCCCGGTTCCCGCCCGGATCTTCGTCCTGATCATCGGCGCCATCTCGCTGTGGTCGTCGGTGCAGGAAACCCGCGGTGGCGTCGCGCACGTCACGCATCTGGGCGGCCTCATCGCCGGCTACCTCTACCTGAAGGGCGGACGCGGGGGGCTGGTCGGCTCGCTGCGCTACCGCTGGGACGCCTGGCGCCGGGGATCGCGGCGGCGCCGCTTCGACGTCATCGAGGGCCGCAAGCCCGGCGGCCCCAACCGCTGGGTGCACTGACCAGATGGGGCCGACGCGGCGGACGTTTGCCGTGTGCCTGATCGCCGGCGCGCTCCTGCGCGCGGCCGCCCTGCCGTTGCCGGGCACCGGCGATGTCGGCGTCTGGAAGATCTGGGCGTTTGCCGCCTCACAGCATGGCGTACTGGGGATGTACGGCGTCGGCGGCACACCCACCGAACGGCGGCTCCACGAGTACGACGGTGGGGCGGTCACCGTCGACTACCCGCCGCTGACCCTGGCCCTGCTGGCCGGCGTCGGTCACGCGTACCGGGCGATCACGGGCGGTTTCGCCAACACGCCAGCCCTGACCGCCGCCGTGAAGAGCCTCGTGTTCGCCGCCGACGCAATCATCACGCTGCTGATCGTCGTCGGCGTGGGCCGGGCGGCGCCCGGCCGGCCCGGGGTGGCCCGGCTCGCGGGTCTGGCGTACTGGCTCAACCCGGCCGCGCTCATGAACGGCGCCGTGCTGGGGTACCTCGACCCCCTGATGGGCGCGCCGGTCGTGGCCGCCACCGTGGCGGCGGCCGGCGGCCTGCCGGCCGCGGCCGGCGCCTGTCTGGCGCTGGCCGTCCTGACCAAGCCCCAGGCCGTCATCCTGGCCCCGGTCATCGCCGTCGCGGTACTCAACGCGGCGGCGCCCGGCACCCGCGCCCGGGCCGCGCTGCGCGCCGGCGCCGCCGGTGCCGTGGTTGTGGCCGTGGCGCTCATCCCCTTCCTGCTGGCCGGCGCCGGGCCGAACTTCGTACAGGCCATGGCTTCGCTCGGCCGGCACAACACCCTCTCGGCCAACGCCGCGAATGCGTGGTGGATCGTCACCTGGATCATGCGCGGCGCGTACGCCGTGGCCGACCTGGGCTGGTACGACGCGTTCGTCCTGCCGGTCAGGCGTCCGCTGATGATCACCCGCGTGGTGGAACTCGGCTACCCGAACCCGCGGGCCTTCGCCAGCGCCGTCGTGCTCGCGGCCGTCGCGTGGGCACTCTGGCGGCACCGGCGCGCGCGCGACCTGGCCACCGTGTCGGCCCTCGGCGCGTGGACGGTCGTGGCCTACTTCGTCCTGGGCATCGCGGTCCACGAGAACCACGGCTACCTGGCGGTGCCGCTGCTCGTCATGGCCGCCGCCCTCGCCCCGGAATGGCGCACCCTGGCGTGCTGGCTGTCCGTGACGACAGCCCTGAACTTGAACCTGTTCTACGGGTTCGGCGATCGGATCGGGTTCGCGCTGCCGCGGGGTCTCACAGGGCTGGACGCCACGGTGTGGCTGGCGGCGCTTCACGTGGCGCTGCTGGCGGCCTTTGCGCGCCGCCTTGCCCGCACCCCGGCCGCCGGCTCTACATGATCCCCTTCACGACGCCGCCGTCGACGGGAATGGTCTGGCCCGTGATGTAGCGGGCGCGATCCGAGGCGAGGAACACCACGAGGTCGGCAAGTTCCTGTGGCTCGGCCATGCGGCCCAGGGGGATGTTCGCCACGGTGCGCCGCTCCACCACGTCGGGATCCACGCCTTCCCGGCGCGCCGTCGCTTCAGCCAGTTCCACGACCCGATCGGTCCGCGTGTAGCCCGGCGCCACGCAGTTCACCAGGATCCCGTCACGGGCCAGCTCGTTGGCCAGCGACTTGGACAGGCCGACGACCGACGGCCGGATCGCGTTCGACAGGATCAGTCCCGAGACCGGCTGCTTCACGGAGATGGAGGTGATGTTGATGATGCGCCCGCCGCCGCGCTGGCGCATGTGCGGCACGGCCTCCATGCACAGCAGCACGGTGCTCATCAGCAGCTGGTCGATGGCCTCGCGCCAGTCGGTCTCGGTGAGGGCCGAGAACAGGCCGGGCCGGGGTCCGCCGGAGTTGGTGACCAGGATGTCGATCCCGCCGAAATGCCGGACCGTCTGATCGATCAGGCGGACGATGTCGCTGCGGCGGGAGAGGTCGGCCGCCACCGCGAGCACGTCGGTGCCGGTGGCCGCCTGGATCTCGGCGGCGGCGGCCTCGAGCGGAGGCATCTGCCGTGCGCACACCGCGATACGCGCCCCCTCGGCGGCCAGGGCGAGGGCGGCGGCCTTGCCGAGGCCGCGGCTCGCCGCGCAGACCAGCGCCACTTTGCCGTGCAGTCCGGTCTCCATGTGCGTTCCCTCCGAACACCACTCCGGGAGTGGCCGCTATGTCAGCGTGACGCCGGGGGCCGTCGCCGCCCGGCGGAAGTAGTCGTCGGTCTTGTTCAGCCAGTCGTGGCGGATGGGTGAGAACACGTCGAGCTCGAACGTGTCGTCGAGGGCCTCGGCCTGATGCGGCACGTTCGACGGGATGAGGAGCACTTCCCCCTCGCGCACCGTGATGTCCTCGCCCTCGATGAGGAACCGCAGGGCCCCCTGGAGGATGCAGGTCATCTGCTCGGCCTCGTGGCTGTGCATGGGGACGAGGGCGCCCTTCTTCAGGTAGATCTGGGCCAGCATCTCGCGCTCGCCCGTGACGATCCGGCGGGAGATCATCTCGGTCACGTGCTCGAGTTCGAGTTCGTCCCAGCGATACTGCCGCACGCGCGACTCGGCCATGGGGTGCTCCTGCACGCAAGGGTGACGGGCCGCGATTATAGCACCGGCCCGCCCGTGGCCCTCGCGCCGGCTCTCCGGCGCGGTGCGCCGGAACCCGATGATATACTTGGGTTTTCAGCAACTGACACGGGTGCGTGCAGGGGCGGCTGGGCTCCGGCGGGCGCCGCCGTGCCGGCTTCGAGGGCCTTCTTCATGGACACGACGACCACGGACGTCCCGGCTCCGGCGGCGACGGGCGGTCTTTGCGCGGACGCGCTGCGGCAGGCGTACCGGCTCATGTACCTGTCGCGCAAGATCGACGACAAGGAGATCCAGCTCAAGAACCAGAGCCAGATCTTCTTTCAGATCAGCGGCGCCGGGCACGAAGCCATCCTCGCCGCCGCGGGGCTCTGCCTGAGAAGCGGCTACGACTGGTTCTTCCCGTACTACCGCGACCGCGCCCTCTGCCTCGCCCTGGGCGTCACGCCGTACGAGATGTTCCTGCAGGCCGTCGGCGCCGACGAGGATCCGGCGTCCCGCGGGCGCCAGATGCCCTCCCACTGGGGGCACACGCGGTACAACATCGTGTCACAGGGCTCGCCCACTGCCTCCCAGTGCCTCCAGGCCGTGGGCTGCGCCGAAGCCGGCCGGCTCTACGAGCGGGTGGAGGCCATCGCGGACCGCGCCTCGCGTTTCAAGGCCGACGAGGTCGTCTACGTCTCGCTCGGCGAGGGCAGCACCAGCGAAGGCGAGTTCTGGGAATCCCTGAATTCCGCCTGCACGCTGCGCCTGCCCGTCGTCTACCTCGTCGAGGACAACGGCTTCGCCATCTCGGTGCCCGTCGAGGTCCAGACGCCCGGCGGCAACGTCGCCGACCTGGTCCGATCGTTCCCGGGCCTCTGGGTCGGCACCGTCGACGGCACGGATCTCGAGGCCAGCCACGCGGCGATGCACGAGGCGGTGGCGTGGGCGCGCGCGCGCCGGGGACCCGCCCTGCTCAGGGCCACGGTCATCCGCCCCTACTCGCACTCGCTGTCCGACGACGAACGGCTGTACAAGACGACGGCCGAACGCGAGGAGGAAGCGCGGCGCGATCCGCTGCGGCGGCTGGCGCGGACGCTCCTCGCGTCGGGTGCGTGCACGCAGAAGGATCTCGACGCGCTCCACGCGTCGGTCGAACGCGAGGTGGACGAGGCCGCCACGCGCGCCCTTGCGGCCCCGAAGCCGGCCAGAGACACCGCCGCCCTCTGGGTGTTCTCCCCGGAAGTCGATCCCGCCAGCGAGGCGTTCGCGACGCCGGCCCGGCCGGCCGGCAGGCCCGACACGATGGTGGCCGCCATCAACCACACACTCAAAGACGAGATGGGGCACGATCCGCGCATCGTCGTGTTCGGCCAGGACGTGGCCGACTGCAGCCGCGAGGCGAGCCTCGAAGAGGTGCAGGGCAAGGGCGGGGTGTTCAAGGTGACCCACGGCCTCCAGCGGCTCTACGGCAGCGACCGGGTGTTCAACTCGCCCCTGGCCGAGGCGAACATCATCGGGCGCGCCGTCGGCATGGCGGTGCGGGGCATCAAGCCTGTCGTCGAGATCCAGTTCTTCGACTACATCTGGCCGGCTATGCAGCAACTGCGGGATGAGATGGCCTTCATGCGGTACCGCTCGGGTAACTTCTGGTCGTGCCCGATGGTGGTGCGGGTGCCTATCGGCGGGTACCTGCGGGGCGGGTCGGTGTACCACAGCCAGACCGGGGTCTCCATCTTCGCGCACACGCCGGGCATCCGCATCGTGTTTCCGTCCAACGCCCAGGATGCCGCCGGCCTGCTGCGTACGGCGATCCGGTGCGACGACCCCGTGCTCTACCTCGAGCACAAGCACCTCTACCGGCAGACCTACAACAAGGGCGAGTACCCGGGGCCGGACTACATGATCCCCTTCGGCCGCGCCGCGGTGCGCCGCGAAGGCACCGACGTGGTCGTGTTCACCTGGGGCGCCCTGGTGCAGCGGGCCCTGCTGGCGGCACAGCAGGCCGAGAAGGATGGCATCAGCGCCGCGGTGGTCGATCTGCGATCGATCGTGCCCTGCGACTGGGACACCATCGGATCGTGGGTGCGGCGGACCAGCCGCGTCGTCGTGGCGCACGAGGACCAGCTGACCTGCGGGTTCGGTGCCGAGATCGCCGCGCGGATCGCCCACGATCACTTCCACGACCTCGACGCGCCGGTGGCCCGCGTGGCGGCGCTCGACACGCCGGTCGCCTACAGCCCGGATCTCGAGGAGGTGATCCTGCCGGGCTCGGCGGATGTCCTGCGGGCGATTCGCGACACGGCCCGCCACTAGAACCGCGTTCCTCGTTGTGGCGTCCGGTGGTCGTGGCGTCCGGCGTGGTCGTGGCGTCCGGCGTGGTCGTGGCGTCCGGCTTCAGCCGGACGTGCTGCGGCGGTCATCGTGGCGTCCGGCTTCAGCCGGACGTGCTGCCGTCCCTCTGTGCTACGCTGCGTCGCATGACCAGGGACCGCGTCAGGCCGGCGTCGGTGGGGATTGTCCTGTGCCTCTGGATGGCGGCCGCGTGGCCGGTGCCGGCCGCCAGACGAGTCGAGGTGCTCCAGTCGGTCGACGGCCTGCCGCCCGACGTGGTGGGCGTCTTCCGCGATGCCGCGGCCTTCCAGCGCGTCTCGTCCGGCCAGTACTTCGTCTTCGATCGCCGCGCCCACGCCGTCTTCGGGGTCGATGCCGCGAAGACCACGGCGTGGAAACTGGTGGATATCGGTCAAGAGGAGGGCCGCCTGCTCGATCCCACGGCGTTCGACGCCGAACCGGGCGGCACCTTCGTGGTGGCCGACGCGCCGGGCAACCGGGAGCGGGTCCAGGTGTTCGCCGCGGGCGGCCGGCAGCTTGGGGGCTTCACCCTGCCGGGGCGCGTCGAGCCGCGCGTGACGGTGGGCAGCCTGGTCCTCAGCGGCGTCGGGTCGCTGCAGTACACGGGCCGCGCCATCGTCATGAGCCAGCCCGAGACCGGCTCGCTGATCACCGAGTACGGGCTGGGCGGCACCCCCACGCGCAGCATCGGGAGCCTGCGCCCGACCGGCCACGAACAGGACCGCAACCTCCATCTGGCGCTCAACGCGGGGCTGCCGCTCGTGAATCCGGCCGGTGGCTACTACTTTGTGTTCCTGGCCGGCGTGCCCCAGTTCCGCAAGTACGACGCGGCCGGGGCGCTCGTGTTCCAGCGCCACATCGAAGGCCCGGAACTGGATCCCGTCATCCGGTCGCTGCCGACGGTGTGGCCCAGGCGGGGCGGCGACTTCCGCGACCTGCCGCTCGTGGTCCCCAACATCCGGGCGGCGGCGGTGGCGCCCGACGGGAGCCTGTGGCTCGCGCTGCTGCAGCCCTACACGCTGGTCTACGACAGCGACGGCGAGAAGATGCGCGTGGTCCAGTTCACGGGGGCGGGCATGGTGCAGCCGACCAGCCTGTCGTTTGCCGGGCCCGACCGGCTGCTGGTCACGCCAGGCTGCTACGAGTTCTCGCCTCGAGCGTCCGCGCGCGGAGCCGCGCGGTAGTCACTCCTCGGCCGGCGGCGCGGCTGGCGTGCGGGCGGCCAGGCGCGTCAGGGCGACGCCCGACAGGATGGCCGCCGCGCCAGCGACGGTTGCGCCGGTGATCGCCTCGCCCAGGAACACGGCCGCGCTGCTGATGGCGACCAGCGGGATCAGGTTGGACCAGGCGGACGTGCGGACGTTGCCGATGCGCAGCACCGAGGTGTACCAGATCAGGTAGGCCACGTTGAGCGACAGCAGCGACGAGTAGAGCACCCCGGCCCAGATGCCCGGACTGAGGCTGGCCCACGGCGTCGCGGCCAGGTCGCGTGCGGCAAACGGCACGTACATCGCCGTGCCCAGAATCGTCGACACGCCGGTGACGACCAAGGGAGACAGCCGGTCCAGTAGCGCGCGCGAGCCCACCGTGTACACCGCCCAGCAGCAGACCCCGCCCAGGGTGAGCAGGTCCCCCAGGAGGTGCGTGCCGCTGAGCTGCGCGCCGCGCCCGACGACCAGGTAGATCCCCGTCAGGGACAGGGCGACGCCCAGCCACTGGGCGCGCGTCACGCGCTCGTGGCCGACCCAGGCGCTGGCCAGGGACGTCACGACGGGCGAACACCCCACGAGCAGCGAGCTGTTGCTGACCGTCGTCCGCGCCAGCCCGCCCATGAACAGGAGCTGGTAGAGGGTGTGGCCGACCAGGCCGACGGCCGCGAGCTGGATCCAGTCCCGTCGCGTCAGGCGGGGCCAGCCCTGCCAGGCGATGACGGCCCCGAACAGCACCGATCCCGCGATCAGGCGGGCGGCGTTGAAGGAGAGGTAGGGGATCTCGCGGAACGCCGCCTTGACGACGGTGTAGTTGCCGCCCCAGATGAGAACCATCAGGAGCAACAGGCCGTCGAAGGGCGTCAGGGCGAACGGACGGGCGCGTGACACGTGAAGACACGGCCGGGCAGGGCGCCAACGCGCCCGGCCCGGCCGCGCGGTCCCGAAGACGACGCCTACGCGCCGAAGGGTTTGATGAAGAAGAGGATCAGCGAAATCAGCAGCACGTAGATCACGAGCGACTCGATCAGCACGAGGCCCAGGATCAGGT
>CAYNDV010000024.1:0-33715 GCA_964396055.1 uncultured Vicinamibacterales bacterium
GGCCCCGGCCGGCGGCCGAGCCGGCGGCCATCCTTCCGCTCGAGGCCGAGCCGGCTCCTGCGCCGACGCCGCTGCCGGTGCCGCCGCCCGGACGCCACGTCACCCGCACGCCGGGACCGCCGGCGCGTCCCCTGCCGCGCATCGCCGCGTGGGTGGTCGATCTCTCGCTGCTCCTGCTCGTCGATCTCGGCACGCTCTACTTCACGCTGCGGCTGTGCGGCCTGCAGCCGGCCGAGTGGGATGTGCTGCCGGCGTGGCCGCTGGCCGCCTTCTTCGTCATGCTCAACGGCGGCTACGTGGTCCTGCTTACCGGCGCGCTCGGACAGACCCTCGGCAAGATGGCCGTCCGGATCGAGGTGATTGCCGACGGCGAGGCTGCCGTGGGCCTGCGGCGCGCCACCCTGCGCACCGCGGCCGCACTCGGGTCCCTGGTGCCGGCGGGGCTGGGCTTCGTCTGGGCGCTCTTCGGCGACCGCCGGGCCTGGCACGATCGGCTGGCCGGGACGCGCGTCGTTCACGTCCTGTTGTCCTGACCGTGCCGGCCGGAGTTCACGGACCATGACCGATTCCCGTCTCACCTCCCGCGTGGCCGTGGCCCTGGCGTCTGTTGGCTACACCGGGTTTGCCCCGTTCGCGCCCGGCACCGTCGGCTCCGCCGTGGCCGTGCCCGTCTGGTTCCTCATGCGGTGGTCGGGCCTGGCCTGGGTGGAGCCACTCGCCATTGCCGTGCTGTTCGTCGCCGGCGCCTGGAGCGCCACGGTCACCGAACGGGTGCTTGGCCTCGAGGATCCGGGCCCGGTCGTCATCGACGAAGTCGTCGGCATGTTCGTCTCCCTGCTGTGGCTGCCCGCCACGTGGCCGGTGGCACTGGCCGGCTTCGTCGCTTTCCGTGTCTTCGACATCGTCAAGCCGTATCCGGCCGGGCGCCTCGAGCGCCTGCCGCGCGGGTGGGGCATCATGGCCGACGACGTGATGGCCGGCGTGTACGCGTACGTGGTGGTCCGGCTGCTGCTGTGGATCACGCCGGGGTGGTTGATGTGACCGGCGCGCGCTGGGCGGAGATCATCGCGGTCGGCTCCGAACTGCTGGTGCCGCCGCGCCTCGACACCAATTCGATCTTCGTGACCGACCGGCTCAACAGCCTCGGCATCGAGGTGCGCGCGAAGACCATCGTGGGGGACCGGCGCGGCGACCTCGGGCGTCTCCTGGCCGGGGCGCTGGACCGCAGCGAGATCGTGATCCTGACCGGGGGCCTCGGACCCACCGACGACGACCTGACACGCGACGTCGTGGCGCACGTGCTGGCGCGACCCCTGGAGGAGGATCCAGTCGTCGTCGAGCACATCCGGCGGCGCTTTGCGTCGCGCGGCGCGCGGATGCCGGAGGTGAACCGCCGCCAGGCGCTGGTGCCGCGCGGCGCCGAGGTGATCGAGAACCGCATGGGGACCGCCCCCGGACTCTGGATCGAGGACGGCGACCGCCTGGTCGTGCTGCTGCCCGGGCCGCCCGGCGAACTCAAGCCGATGTTCGATCGCGTGATCGAGGAGCGGCTGGCGCCGCGCATGGGCGCCGAACGCGTGTACCGCCGCACCATCGCGATCTGCGGGCGCACCGAGTCCGAAGTGGAGGAAGCCACGTTCCCGGTGTACGGCCGGTGGGTGGGTGAGGCCCGGCCCATCACGACGACGGTGCTCACGGCGCCCGCGCAGGTGGAACTGCACCTGTCGGTGCGGGCCGGAGACGCCGGGTCGGCGGCGGCCCGCCTCGATGCGGCCGTGGCTGAGATCGGGGACGTGCTTGGTCCGGACGTCTTCAGTGCCGAGGGCCTCGCGATGGAGGACGTGGTGGGCAGGCTGCTGCGTGACCGCGGGGCGCGGGTCGCCGTGGCGGAGTCCTGCACGGGGGGCCTGATCTCGTCGAAGCTGACCGATGTGCCGGGCAGCTCGGCGTATGTGACGTTCAACGCCGTGTGCTACGCCAATGACGCCAAGATCGCGTGGCTCGGCGTGCCCGAGTCGCTCCTGCAGATCCACGGGGCCGTGAGCGAACCGGTGGCCCTCGCCATGGCCGACGGCATCCGGACGCGGGCCGGTGCGGACATCGGCGTCGGGGTGACCGGCATTGCCGGTCCCGACGGCGGCACGGAGGCGAAGCCGGTGGGCACCGTCGTGATGGCGGTGACGACCGCACGGGACCGCCTGTGTCGGACCTATCGTTTTCCGTTCACGCGCACGCGCGTCAAGCAGTTCGCCGCGCAGATGGCGCTCGATCTCGTGCGCCGGATGCTGCTGGGCGTGGCCCCGGGCCGCGCGTTCGTGTACCGGCCTCCGGATGGGCCGGAGGCACGATGAGGCAGGTGACGCTCTACCACAGCCGTCTCGGGCCCGCGGGGCCGGCCTCCACCGCTCTCGCCAGGGCGGTGCTGACGCCGTGAGCCTGCTCGGTTTCGCGCTCGTCGGGTATCTCGTCGGCTCGATCCCGTTCGCGCTGCTCGTGTCGCGCCGCCTTGGTGGCGCGGACCTGCGCGAGGCTGGCAGCGGCAACGTGGGCGCGAGCAACGTCCTGCGGATCCACGGCGCGGCGCCGGCGGCGCTGGCCGCGCTGCTCGACATCGCCAAGGGCGCGTTGCCGCCGGCAGCAGCCCTGGTGGCTGGCGCCGGTTCAGAGGCGGCCGCCGCTGCGGGCCTGGCGGCGGTCTGCGGCCATGTGCTGCCGGTCTGGCTGCGGTTCCGTGGCGGCAAGGGCGTGGCGACGACGTTCGGGGCGTGCCTCGTGTGGAGTCCCGTCGTCGCGGGCCTCGCGTTCGGGGCGTTCCTGGTGACCGTGGCGGCGAGCCGACTGATCTCGCTCGGGTCGATCGTGGCGGCCGTGCTGATCGGCCCGCTCGCGGTGTGGGGGCACGCGCCGGCGCCCGTGATGGCGGCGCTCTTTGCGTGCGGCGTCCTCGTCGTCGTACGCCACCAGGGCAACCTGGGGCGGATCGTGGCGGGCACGGAGCGTCGGATTGTTCGTGGAGGCACTCATGGCCCTTGACATGACCATCCTCGGCGCCGGCAGCTGGGGCACGGCGATGGCCGTGCACCTGGCCCGCGTCGGGCATCGTGTGCGCGTGTGGTCGGTGGAGCCGGCCGTCGTCGCGGACATGCGCGCGCGCCACGCCAACGCCACCTATCTGCCGGATGTCGTCCTGCCGCCCGGCGTGGAGGCCACGACGTCGCTGGCGGAGGCCCTCGATGGGGTGGGCATGGTCATCGCCGCCGTGCCGTCGCACGCGATGCGGGCGGTCGTGCGCGACGCGGCGCCCGGCCTGGCGCCCGGTGCCGTGCTGGTGAGCATCGCGAAGGGGCTCGAGTTGCAGACCCTGCGCCGGATGACTCAGGTGATGGCGGAGGAGACCGGCGGCCGGCACCCGGTGGCGGCGCTCTCGGGGCCCAGCTTCGCCGTCGAGGTGGCCCGGCAACTGCCAACGGCCGTCTCGGTGGCGTGCGATGACCTCGATACCGCGGCGCGCGTGCAGGCCGAGATGCGGGGACCGTTGTTCCGTCTGTATGCCACCACCGATGTCGTGGGCGTCGAGATCGGCGGGGCGCTGAAGAACGTCATTGCCATCGCCGCCGGCGTCGTCGACGGCCTGGGGCTGGGGCACAACACGCTGGCGGCGCTCATCACGCGGGGGCTGGCCGAGATCTCGCGGCTCGCCGTGGCGGAAGGCGGCAAGCGCGAGACGCTGGCCGGGCTGACCGGGCTGGGCGACCTCGTGCTCACGTGCACGGGGCCCCACAGCCGCAACCGCCACGTGGGCGTGGAACTGGCGCACGGGAGGCCCCTGCCCGAGATCCTCGCCGGCATGCGGCACGTGGCGGAAGGCGTGAAGACCACGGAAGCGGCGCTGGCCCTCGGTGCGGCGCGGGGCATCGAACTGCCCATCACGGCGCAGATGGCCGAGGTGCTGGCCGGGCGCAAGACGCCGCGCGCCGCGGTCGAGGATCTGATGCTGCGCCCGCAGCGGGTCGAGTCGGAGGCCGGGTGATAGAATGGCCGGATGGGACTGCTGAGCCGCGTTCGTGAGGGCTTGCGCCGCACGGCGCAGCAGTTGCTCGGGCGCTTCGACGACATTGCCCGCCGGGCCGACGCGCCCGAACGGCGCGCCCTGCCGATCGACGCGGACACGGCCGACGCCCTCGAAGAAGTCCTGATCGCCGCCGACGTCGGGGCGGCGGCCGCGTCGCGCATCGTGACCGCCGTGCGGGGCCGGGCGCGGCGCGGGGAGTCGCTGCGCGATCTGGTCAAGGACGAACTGCGGGCGATCGTGGCGGGGCCGCAGGCCCCGCCGGCGCTCCCCGTGCCGCCCCACGTCATCCTCGTGGTCGGCGTCAACGGCACCGGCAAGACGACCACCGTCGCCAAGCTGGCCAGTCTGTTCAAGGCGGAGGGGCAGGCCCCGCTCGTCTGTGCCGCCGACACGTTCCGCGCCGCGGCGGTGGAGCAACTCGAGATCTGGGCCGGTCGCGTCGGCGTGGACGTCATCCGCGCCCGCGACGGCAGCGATCCGGCGGCGGTCGTCTTCGACGCGCTCGCCGCAGGACAGGCGCGCGGCCGCTCGCCCATCATCGTGGACACCGCGGGTCGCCTGCATACGCGCGCCAACCTCATGCAGGAACTCCAGAAGATCCGCCGCATCGCGGGCCGCGCCATTCCCGGGGCCCCCCACGAAGTGCTGCTCGTGCTCGACGCCACCGTGGGCCAGAACGGGCTCACGCAGGCGCGGGAGTTCACCGCCGCCGCCGGCGTCACGGGCATCGTGCTGGCGAAGATCGACGGCACGGCCAAGGGCGGCATCGCCGTGGCGATCGCCCACGACTTGAACCTCCCGATCCGGTATCTCGGCGTGGGTGAGGGCATGGACGACCTGGTCGCCTTCTCCCCAGCGGACTACGTCGACGCCCTGTTCGACGAGAGCTGGTAGCCCGTGGCCGACGACGCGCCGTTCATGCGCCGCGCGTTATTCCTGGCCGGGCGGGCCCGGGGCCGCACCACGCCCAATCCGCTGGTCGGCTCGGTGGTCGTGTCGCGCGACGGCCTGGTGGTCGGGTCGGGGTTCCACGCCCGCGCGGGCGAGCCTCACGCCGAGGTGCATGCCCTGCGCGAGGCCGGCGCGGCCGCGCAGGGGGCCACGCTCTACTGCACGCTCGAGCCCTGCTGCCACCACGGCCGGACCCCGCCCTGCGCGCAGGCGATCGTCGAGGCCGGCGTGAGCCGGGTCGTCGCGGCCATGGAAGATCCGAATCCCCGCGTCTCGGGCGGCGGACTGGCCTACCTGCGCGCCCACGGCGTGGCCGTCGATGTCGGGGTCGGGCGTGCCGATGCCGAGGCCCTCAACCGGCCGTTCCTCACCGTGATGCGGCTGGGCCGGCCGTGGGTGCTGGCGAAGATCGCGCTGAGCGCCGAAGGGTGCGTGGCTGCGGGACCCGGCCGCCGGACGTCCCTCAGCGGGCCGGCCGCCAACCGGCAGACCCAGGTGCTCCGTGCCCAGGTGGACGCGGTGGGCGTCGGCGCCGGCACCGTGCTGGCCGACGATCCCCTGCTCACGTGCCGCGAGGTCTACCGCCACCGGCCGCTCACGCGCGTGGTCTTCGACCGGCGTCTGCGGACGCTGCCTGCGGCCCGGCTGTTCGGCACGCTGGCATCCGGCCCGGTGTGCGTGGTCACCGGCCGCGTGGCCGGCGCCGACGCGGATCGGCGCGCGGCGGCGCTCCGCGAGGCCGGGGCGACCCTCATCGAGCTCGACGAGCCCGCGCTGGGGCCGGCCCTGGCCGCGCTGGCCGGGCAGGGCATCCAGGCGCTGCTGCTCGAAGGCGGGCCCACGCTGCATCGGGCGGCGCTGGCGGCCGGACTGGTGGACGCCGTCCGGATCGTCGTCACCCCTCGCGTGTTGGGGCCCGGCGGAGTACCATGGGTCGATGCGGGCCTGCTGTCGGTGGCGGCCCTGGACGATCTCCGTGTGGACCCCTGCGGTCCCGATGTCATCATCGAAGGTCATGTTCACAGGACTCATTGAACATCTCGGCCGCGTCGCGGCGGTCGATCCCATTCCAGGCGGGTATCGGTTCGCGATCGCGACGCCGCTCGCCTCGGCGCTCACGCCCGGCGACAGCATCGCCGTCAACGGCGTGTGCCTGACCGTGGTGGCCACGACGGCCGAACGCTTCGACACGGAGATCGGCCCGGAGACGGCCCGCGTGACGAGCCTTGGCGCCTGCGGGCCCGGCACGCTGGTGAACCTCGAGCGGCCGATGCGGCCCGACGGCCACATGGGCGGCCACTTCGTCCTGGGCCACGTCGACACCACGGGCACGCTGACCGAGATCCGCCGGGACGGCGAGTTCTACTGGATCCGCGTCGCCTTCGATCGGGGCCTGGCCGCCTACTTCATCCCGAAGGGCTCGGTCGCCGTGGACGGAATCAGCCTGACGGTCGCGACGCTGCTCGACGGGGCCTTCGACGTGCAGATCATCCCGTTCACGTGGGACCACACGAACCTGCAGGCCAGCCGCGTGGGCGACCGGGTCAATCTCGAGGTGGACGTGATCGGGAAGTACGTCGTCCGCGTGGCTGAACTGGCGGGCATCCGGCCGGCCGGCGGAGCGAGCCTGACGGCGGCGTCATGAGCGCGCGCAAGACGCCGCTGCGCGTCGCCAGGGGCGCCCGCGCGCCGCGGGGGCCGTTTGCGCCCATCGAGGACGCGATCGACGCGATCCGCGCCGGGCGCATGATCATCGTCGTCGACGACGAGGACCGCGAGAACGAAGGCGACCTGACGATCGCGGCCTCGGCCGTGACGCCCGACGCGATCAATTTCATGGCCCGTCACGGCCGCGGCCTCATCTGCCTGCCGATGACGGGGACGCGCCTCGACGAACTCGAGATCCCGCTGATGGTGTCGCAGAACACGGCCCGGTTCGACACGGCGTTCTGCGTGTCGATCGAGGCGCGGGCCAACACGAGCACCGGCATCTCCGCGTCCGACCGGGCGGTGACGGTCCTGGCCGCCATCGACTCGCGCACCAGGCCGGAGGATCTCGCGAGGCCGGGGCACATGTTCCCGCTGCGGTCGCGGGACGGCGGCGTCCTGGTGCGCGCGGGCCAGACCGAGGCGGCCGTGGACCTCGCGCGCATCGCCGGGCTCTACCCGGCCGGCGTCATCTGCGAGATCATGAATCCCGACGGGACCATGGCCCGCGTGCCGCAGTTGACGCGCTTCGCGAAGCGGCACGGGCTGCTCATGGTCACGGTGGCGGACCTCATCAAGTACCGGATGCGGACCGAGCGGCAGGTCATGCGGATCGCCGACGCCTCGCTGCCGACGCGCTATGGGCCGTTCCGGGTGTTCGCCTACGAGAGCCTCATCGATCGCGAGACGCACGTGGCGCTGGTGCGCGGCGCGATCGGCGACGGCCGGGGCGTGCTCGTGCGCGTGCACTCGCGCTGTCTCACCGGCGACGTGTTCCATTCGCAGCGCTGCGACTGCGGGGAGCAGCTCGAGGTGGCCCTGGCGCGCATTGCCCGTGAGGATCGCGGCGTGCTCCTCTACCTGAATCAGGAGGGGCGGGGCATCGGGATCGCGAACAAGATCAAGGCCTACGCCCTGCAGGACGGGGGCCTCGACACGGTCGAAGCCAACGAACGGCTCGGGTTCAAGCCCGATCAACGGGACTACGGCATTGGCGCGCAGATCCTGCGCGACCTCGGCGTGGCCTCCATGCGGCTGCTGACCAACAACCCGCGCAAGTTCATCGGTCTGGAGGGGTACGGGCTCTCGGTGTCCGAAACCGTGCCCCTGGAGATTCCGCCGGCCGAGACCGCCCGGCGGTACCTCCGGACCAAGAAGGACAAGCTGGGGCACCGCCTGACGCTGGTGTAAGGCGGGTGGCTGCCGCCGTTTGACAGTTCCGTCCAAGTAACGATATCATAAGGGTTTGCGTCTCAGCGTGCCGGGCGCGCCAGAGCGGGGACGGTCCCCGCGCGACGTGGCACCGGCACGGTGAGGGGGAGTGTGCGCCGGTCCGTATGTTCGAGTCCCTGAGCAACAGGCTCCAGGACGTGTTCCGCACCTTGCGTGGCGAGGCGCGTCTGTCGGAGTCCGCCGTGGAGACCGCCCTGCGCGAGATCCGCATGGCGCTGCTCGAGGCCGACGTCAACTTCCGGGTCGTCAAGGCATTCACGGACCGGGTGCGCGAGCGGGCCGTGGGGCAGGACGTGCTGCGCAGCCTCACGCCGGCCCAGCACGTCGTGAAGATCGTCCGCGACGAACTGGTGGCGCTGTTCGGCGACGCACCGGGGGGCCTGACGGCCCACGCGAAGTCGCCGCGCGTCGTCATGCTGCTCGGCCTGCAGGGGTCGGGCAAGACAACCACGGCGGCGAAGCTCGCGCGCTGGCTCGTGCGCCAGGGCCGGCACCCGCTGCTCGTCTCGACTGACGTGCGGCGCCCGGCGGCCATCGCGCAGCTGAACGTGCTCGGCCAGCAGGCCGGGCTGCGCGTCTTCGATCCGGCCGGCGAGGCCGACCCGGTGCGCCGGGCGGCCGCGGCGATGGTGGAGGCGCGCAACACGGGGTTCGACGTCGTCCTCGTCGACACGGCGGGCCGGCTGCACATCGACGACGCCCTGATGGGCGAGTTGCAGGGCATCAAGGCGGCCGTCGAGCCGAGCGACGCGCTCTACGTGGCCGACTCGATGACGGGGCAGGACGCCATCAAGAGCGCCGGCGAGTTTCACCGGCAGATCGGCGTTACCGGCGTGGTGCTCACCAAGCTGGACGGCGATGCGCGCGGCGGCGCGGCGCTCTCGGTCGTGGCCGTGGTCGGCGTGCCGATCGCGTTTGTCGGCGTGGGCGAGCGCCTGGAGGATCTCGAGCCGTTCCAGGCCGACCGGCTGGTGTCGCGGCTGCTGGGCATGGGCGACGTGCTGTCGCTCATCGAGCGGGCCGAGCAGGCCATCGACACCGACGAGGCCGCCCGGCTCGAGCAGAAACTGCGCGGGGACGACTTCACGCTGGAGGATTTCCAGGCGCAGCTGAAGACGCTGAAGAAGATGGGGCCGCTCGAACAGGTGCTCGGGATGCTGCCCGGCATGGGCAATCTCAAGCAGCTGGGCGACGCGAAGCCCGACGAAGCCCAGTTGCGGCGCGTGGAGGCCATCGTCAGCTCGATGACGGCTGCCGAGCGCCGCAACTACAAGCTCATCGACGGCAGCCGCCGGCGGCGCATCGCGCGCGGCAGCGGCACCACCGTCGAGGACGTCAACCGCCTGCTGAAGCAGTTCGTGCAGATGCGCAAGATGTTCAAGATGGTCGGCGGGATGGGCGGCGGCCGCAAGCGGATGCGCCAGGCGATGGCGATGATGAAGGGACGGGGCCTGAGGGCCTGACAGGGTGGGGCCAGGGCCCCCGGTGGAAGGAGTGACATGCTCGCGATTCGTTTGACCCGGATTGGTTCGAAGAAGCGGCCGGCGTACCGCGTGGTCGTGACCGAGGCGCGCACGCCGCGCGACAGCCACGTGGTGGAGAGTCTGGGGTTCTACAACGCCAAGACCCAGCCGGCCACGCTGAAGGTGGACCGGGAGCGCCTGGCCTACTGGATCGGCGCCGGGGCGCAGCCGAGCAGCACGATCAAGACGCTGCTGAAGAAGTACAAGGAGCCGGCGGCCGAGGCGAGCGCGCCAACTGCCGCGTCCGCGCAGTGAGCCGCGCGCGCGACGTCGTGGAGGTGGTGGCCAGGGCCCTCGTGGATCGGCCCGACGCCGTCACCGTCACCGAACACGAACACCGCGGCACGGTGCTCGTCGAGGTGCTCGTGCAGGAGGCCGAGCTCGGGCGCCTGATCGGCCGCCAGGGCCGGACCGCCACGGCGATCCGGACGCTGGCGTCGGCGGCGATCGAAGCCGAGGGCCTGCGCGCCAGCGTCGAGTTCCGCGACGAACACGGCCGCCGCTGATCGCGGAGGACGCCATGGACACCCCGCGCTGGGACGACCTGGTGACGGTCGCGCGCATCGCGCGGCCCCATGGCCTGCGCGGCGACGTGATCCTGAACCCCGAGACGGACTTCGCCGAGGAGCGGTTCGTGCCCGGGGCGCGGTTCTTCGTGCTGGACGGGCCCCGCGTGACGACGCTGACGGTGGACCGCGTGTGGTTCCACCGCGAGCGCCCCGTGGTCGGGTTCGAGGGCATCGAGTCGATCGAAGAGGCCCAGCCCCTGGCCGGGCGCGACCTGCGGATCGCCGAGGCCGCCCTGCAGCCGCTGCCGCCCGGCGTGTACTACCATCACGACCTCGTGGGGTGCCGGGTCGAGACGGTGGACGGCATCGAGGTCGGCCTCGTCCGCAAGGTGGACGGATCGGGGGAGGCCACGCGACTGGTTGTGGACGGCGCCGCCGGCGAGGTGCTGATTCCGCTGGCCGTTGAGATCTGCCGGTCGATCGATCCCGGCGCGCGGCGCATCGTCGTCGCGGCGATCGACGGGCTGCTGGACCTGAACGTGACGCGCGGCCGGCGCGGCGGGCGGGGGCGGCGGTGGTGAGGTTCGACCTCGTCACGATCTTCCCGCGGCTCTTCGACGGGCCGCTCGGGGAAGGCATCGTCCGGCGGGCGCTGGACGCGGGGCTCGTGGACATCCGGGTCCACGACCTGCGCGACTACACGTCGGACCGTCACCGGTCGGTGGACGACGTGGCGTACGGCGGCGGGCCGGGCATGGTGTTCAAGCCCGAGCCGCTCGTGCGGGCCGTGGAGGCGATTGCGGCGGAGGGCGGCCGGCCCGACGTGGTGATCGCCACCTCGCCACAGGGGCGGCGGTTCGACCAGGCGGAGGCGGTGCGCCTGGCGGGCCTGCGCCACGTGGTGATCGTGTGCGGGCGCTACGAGGGCATCGACGAGCGCGTCCACGATCTGCTGGGCACCGAGGAGCTGTCGATCGGCGACTTCGTGCTGACGGGCGGAGAGCTGGCCGCGCTGGTGATGGTGGATGCCGCCGTGCGGCTGGTGCCGGGCGCCGTGGGCGACGAGCAGTCGGTGGCGGTGGAGTCGTTTACCCGCGGGTTGCTCGATTACCCGCACTACACGCGGCCCGCGGAGTTCCGCGGACTGCCGGTGCCGGACGTGCTGCTGTCGGGTCATCACGCCGCGATCGAACGCTGGCGGAAACACCAGGCGGTGGCGCGCACGCTGGCGCGGCGCCCGGACCTGCTGCCGGGCGCGCAATTGGACGACGAGGAGCGCGCCATCCTGCGCGCGTTGACGGGAACGAAGGGAGACGATGATGGGCGCGATTGAGACGATTGAAAAGGGCCAGTCGGTCGAACGGCCGGCCATGCGGTCGGGCGACACGGTGAAGGTGCACGTCAAGGTCCGCGAAGGCGACAAGGAACGCATTCAGGTCTTCGAGGGCATCGTGATCGGCCAGCACCGCGGCGGCACGCGCGCGACGTTCACCGTCCGCAAGGTGTCCTTCGGCCAGGGCGTGGAGCGGATCTTCCCGCTGCACTCGCCGATCATCGACAAGATCGAAGTGGTCCGGTCCGCCCGCGTCCGCCGTGCGAAGCTCTACTTCCTGCGCGAACGCAAGGGCAAGGCGGCCCGCATGAAGGAAACCACGCGGCGCCGCGCGTAGACCCGGCGGCGGGGCCCATGCGGCGCACGGGAGCCAGGCGCACGGCCGAGAACGTCCTCCGGCGCCTGGGCTTCGTCCACGTTGCCGGGGCCGACGAGGTCGGCCGCGGCTGCCTGGCCGGGCCGGTGGTGGCGGGCGCCGTCGTCCTGGATCCCGGCCGGCACGTGCCCGGCCTGGCCGACTCCAAGTTGCTCTCCGCCGCCCGGCGGGAAGCCCTCGATCAGGCCATCCGCGAGGCCGCCGTCACGTGGGCGGTGGCCGAGGTGGAGGCCGCCGAGATCGACCGGCTGAACATCGGCCGGGCGTCCCTGCAGGCCATGCGCCGGGCCGTGCTGGCGCTGGTGCCGCTGCCCTCCGTGGTGCTCGTCGACGCGTTCCGCATCCCGGGCCTGCCCATGGCGCAACGCGGCATCGTGCACGGCGACCGCCACTGCGCCGCCATCGCCGCCGCCTCCATTGTCGCGAAGGTGCACCGGGATCGCCTCATGGCCGACCTCCATCAGCAGGACCCGCGCTTCGGGTTCGACCGTCACAAGGGGTACGCCACGCCCGATCACCTCGCCGCCGTTGCGCGCTACGGCTACTCGCCCGCGCACCGCCGCTCGTTCCGGCCACCGTCGCTCTTTGATACGATGACCGGGGGCGAGACCGAACAGACCGTCCGGTGACGTGCCGTGCCCATCGATCGTGACGACACGCTGAAACGCGCGGAGAAGCTGCTGCGGCAGGGGCGGCTCGACGCCGCCATCGCCGAGTACAGCCGGGTCGTGGCCGAGTTCCCCCGCGACTGGAACACCGCCAACCTGCTCGGCGATCTGTTCGTGCGCGCCGGCAACGTGGCGTCCGCGTCCCAGCAGTACACCCGGGTCGCCGAGCACCTCGCCGCCGACGGCTTTGTCGCCAAGGCCGCGGCGCTCTACAAGAAGATCCTCAAACTGAACCCGGCCGACGAGCAGGCCCTCCTGCGCAGCGCCGAATTGGCCTCCGCCCAGAGCCTCACCGCCGACGTCCGTACATTCATGACGGCGCTGTTCCAGCTGCGCCTCCGGCGCGGAGACCGACAAGGCGCCGCCGACCTGGCCCGGGTCCGGGTCGGGTTCGACCCCTCCGACGTCGTGGGCCACCTCGACGCGGCCCGTATGCTCGCCGAGGCCGGCGAGCAGGCCGGCGCCGCAACCGAGCTGCGCGTCGCGGGCCAGGCCCTGCAGAAGCTGGGGCGCCTGCCCGAGGCGGCCCGGGCCTTCCGTGAGGCGCTCCGCTTCTCGGCGCAGGACGCCGACGCCCGAAGCGGCCTGCTGGCCGTGCTCCTGCTCCAGGGCGACCTCGACGGGGCGTCCGCGCTGGCGGAATCGGCCGACGAACTGGCGCAGCTGGCCGACGCCGCCCAAGCTCGCGGCGCCGCCGGGCTCGCCCGCGCCACGCTCGGGCGGCTCGCGTCACTCGATCCCTCGCGCGTCGACGTGCGCCTCAACCTCGCGCGTGCCGCGTTGACGGCCGGCGATCTCGGCGAAGCGGAACGGTGGGCGGGTGTCGAGGCGGCCGCCGAACACCCGGACCTGGCCGTCCTGCTCGGGGAGGTGTACCTGCGCCAGGGCCGCGTCGAGGAAGGGCGAACCCTGCTGTCGGAGGCGGTGTCGCGCGAGGCCGCCAGCCTGAGCCGCGTGGCGGCCCTGGCGGAGAGCCTGGCGAAGGAGTACCCCGACGCAGCCGTGGCCGCGCTCGCCGTCGTGGTCGACGACGCCGTGGAGCGCGGAGAACTGGACGCCGCGCGCCGGCGGCTGCTGCCCTTCGTGGAGGCGTCCCCCGACGCCGTGGGCGCCCTGCGCCTGCTGATCGACGTGTGCGTGGACGGCGGGTTCGAGCCGGACCTTCGGCTGGCCCAGCTCCGCCTGGCCGACGCGCTGCTGCGGCGCGAGGCCTGGCAGGACGCGCGTGTGGTCGCCGAAGACCTGGTGGCATCGGCGCCCGATCGGGAGGAGTACCGCGACCGCCTGCGACAGGCCCTGGATGCGCTGGGGCTGTCGGGTTCGGACGAGCTCGATCTGGGGGGACTCGCCGGAACCGACGATGACCTGGGGCCGCTGCTGCCTCCCGACCTCGTCGAGATGGGGCCGCCTGGGGCAGGCGTCCTGTCGGATGACTTCTCGGATCTGGTCGACGTACTGTCGAAGGAGGCGGGTCAGGAACCGGATCTGGACCCGGCCGGCCTCGAGGTGCCCCCGAGCCTGGCGGCGCCGCCTGTGCCGCCGGACGATCCGGCCGACCTGGCGGTGGCCCCTCTCCCTGAGGCGCATGACGAGCCGGCGGACTTCGCCTTCGCGTGGCCCCGCCGGGGACCATCCGGCGGCACCCGCCAGCCCGACCTCGCCATCGTCGACGACGACCTGAGGCGGTTGTTCGAGGACCACGGCCCCGCCGCCCCGGCCGCGCCAACCGAGGGGGCCTTCGAGATCGACCTCAGCGACGCGTTGGACGGCATCCTGTCCCAGGCGCCGGCCGCCGCCGAGCCGCCCGACGCCGACGGGCTGAAGCTGCCGCCGCGGCAGACCGACGAAGCCGGGGGCGATGCGGGGGATCTCGACCGGTTCTTCCAGGGCCTGCGCGACGAGGCCGTCGTCGACCGGCGCGGCAGCGAGGCGGATGCGCAGGTGGCGGAAGCGGAGTCGTGCCTGGCCGCCGGCGACGAGACGCGCGCCCGCACGCTGCTGCGGCAGGCCGCGCGTGACGTGAAGGTGCGGTTCAAGGCGTCCCGCCTGCTGGCCGGCCTCGCGCGCCAGCGCGGCGACCTGGCGGAGGCCATCGAGTGGCTGGAGCGGGCGTCCGAGGTGCCGGCGCCCACGCTCGACGACTGGCGGGTTCTGCTCTACGATCTGGCTGCGATGCTCGAAGAATCCGGCGAGCAGGCGCGTGCGCTGGCCGTCCTGCTCGAGTTGCGGGCGGCGACACCGGGTTACCGGGACGTCGACCAGCGAATCGAGGGGCTGGCCGGCCGCCAGCGCGGCTGGGGCACGCCGGGCACGGAGCGAGGCCGATGACTGTCTTCCGGCGGCTGATCGCCGTGGCGTACTTCGTCGAGGTGGGCCTGCTCCTGCTGGTGGTGCCCTGGACGGGGTTCCTGCAGCGGAACTACTTCGTCGCGGCGTGGCCCTGGCTGCGCCCGGTGGTGGACAATCCCTACGTGGGCGGGGCGATCTCGGGTCTCGGGGTGCTGAACCTCGGGGCCGGCCTGGCGGAACTGGTGGGCCTGTTCAGGCGCCGCCACGACGACGCGGACGAACCTGATCGGGATGTGCCGTGGCCGCCGCCTCGCGCCGGCGAATGATGTAACATTGGTCCAACGCATGGCTGACGAATCCAGGAACGACTTCGGGCCGCTCCTCCGGCAGGCGCGCGAGCAGCGCGGGCTGTCGCTGCAGCAGGTGGCTGCCACGACGAAGATCTCGGCCCGCGTGCTGGACGCGCTCGAGCGGAACGATCCGTCGAAGCTGCCCGGCGGCATCTTCTCGCGGGCGTTCGTCCGTGCCTACGCCCGCGAGGTCGGGCTCGATCCCGAAGAGACCGTGACCCGCTTCGTGGCGGCGTTCCCGCCCGATGCCGAAGAGATGACCCCCGTCGCTGCCCGCAGCGTCGATGCGGAGAGCTTCGAGAGCGGCCGGCGCACGGCCATCACGGTGTTCCAGATCGTCGGCCTCAGCGTCCTCATCATCGTCGTGGCCCTGGTCTACGTGAACCTGCGGCCGACTCCCGCGGTGCCGGCGGAGCCGACGCCGGCGGTCACGCCGGCCGCGCCGCCGCCTCAGACCGCCATGCCGGCCCCGCCACCGGCGGTGTCGCCCGACGGTCAGTCCGCGGCGGCGCTGCCCGCTGTGGGAGCAGGCGCCGCGCCGTCATCCGGCGCGCCGGCGTCCGCGGCGTCGCCGCCGTCGTCCAGTCCGCTCGTCGCCGTGGCGCAGCCTGTGGCGGCGTCGGTGACGGCCCCGACGCCCGACGCGCCGGTGGCGTTGTCGCTGGCGGCCGACGAAGACTGCTGGGTATCGCTGACGGTGGATGGCACGAAGGTCGTGGCTCGCGTGCTGGGAGCGGGGGAGCGCCTGCAGTACCGGGGGCGCGTCATGGTCCTGTCGGCCGGCAACGCGGGCGGCCTCAGCCTCACGATCAACGGCCGGCCGTCGCGGCCGATTGGCGGGCGCGGCCAGGTGGTGACGACCACGCTGACGGCCGAATCCATCAAGGCACTCATCCAGTAACGCGCATGGACGCGCTGTACTCGTCGCCGCTCTACGACCTGTTCAGGCGCGGCGAAGCCGCCCCGGACATCCGCATGCTGGCCGCGCAGGGGGTACTGGCGCCGCGGGCCCACGAACAACTGGCGCTCCTGGTGCTGCTGGCCGACGACAGCGCGCCCGCGGTGCGCGAGGCCGCGCGCGCCACCATCGCGCGGATTCCGGAGGCCGCGCTCCGGCGGTTCCTCGGCCGCGGCGACGTGCCGGAGGCGGTGCTCGCGTTCTTCGCCGCGCGCGGTGTCGAGCCGGCCGAGGCGGCGCCCGCCGCCGACGAGGCGCCGCTGGTGGCCGACGACGCCGGCGAGGTCGAGCCTGCGCCGGAACCCCTCGCCGCGGACGAGACGACCGAGTCTGCCGAAGCCAGGCGCATGGCCACGGTCCAGCGCCTGTCGCTGCTGAACGTCACGGGCAAGGTGAAGGCCGCGATGCGGGGCACGCGTGAGGAGCGCAGCGTGCTCATCCGGGACCCGAACAAGCTGGTTTCGCTGGCCGTGCTCAGCAGCCCGAAGATCACCGAGCAGGAAATCGAGACCATCACGCGGATGGGTGCGGTGTCGGAAGAGGTGCTACGCGTGATTGGCACCTCGCGCGCGTGGGTGAAGAACTACGGCGTCATCCAGGGCCTGTGCTTCAACCCGAAGACGCCGATCGCCTTGACCCTGGGGTTCATCAAGCGCCTGACCGAGCGGGACGTCAAGCACCTCGCGACGGACCGCAACATTCCCGAACCGCTCAAGCTCACCGCGCGGAAGATCCTTTCCGCCGGGCAGTCGCGCCGGTCTTAGGGCCGGGCGCCGCAGGCGGGCGCACGCCCCATTCCGATCGCATCTGGGACAAGCCGTCCATGTACACGGCGGCGCGTTCGCGCTCCTCCTCCGTCTTCAGCGTCTTCAGCAGTTCGACGGCCTTCATCAGGTCGCGCTGGATGGTGGCCTTGGTCGCGTGGTGGTAGAGGCGCGTGATCTCGGCGATGGCGTCCATGTGGTCTCCTGCCGGAAGGCGTCGTCGTCGCAGACATTATAATGAGTCGGACCAATCAATCCCGGATTGATTTCCGGGATGCGGGTGGAAACCGAGATGAACAATCCCGGATTGATTTCCGGGATGCGGTGGAAATCAATCCGGGACTGCTAACATGTCGCCTTCCGGTCTGCGGCGTCAGATTGGCCAGTTGGTCGCGCTGGGGCTGCCCGGTCCCGTCGTCACGCCGGAGGTGCGGTCGCTGGCCCGCGAGTTCGACCTGGGTGGCGTTATTCTCTTCAAGCGCAACGTGGTGGAACCGGCGCAGGTGGCCGAACTCGCCTTCGAGTGCCGAACCCTCGTGCGGGACACGCCGCTGTGGGTGGCGGTGGATCAGGAAGGCGGCCGCGTGGCCCGGCTGCGCGCGCCGCTGACCGAGTGGCCGCCCGCGCACACGCTGGGCCGGAGCGGTGACGCCGGCCTGGCGGCGCGTTTCGCCGGCGCGATGGCCCGTGAACTGCGCGCGCTCGGCATCACGTTCGACTGCGCGCCGGTGCTCGACATCCTGACCAACCCCCAGAACCCCGCCATCGGCGACCGGGCGCTGGGCACGGACGCCGCTACGGTGGCGCGCCTGGGCGCGGCGATCGTGCGTGCGATCCAGGCTGAGGGCGTCGCGGCGTGCGGCAAACACTTCCCGGGCCACGGTGATACGGCCGTCGACTCCCACCACGAGCTGCCCGTCGTCGAGCACGGGCCGGATCGGCTGCGCGCCGTCGAGTACGAGCCGTTCCGGGCCGCGGTCGCGGCCGGCGTTGCCGGCGTGATGGTGGCGCACCTGCTGGTGCCGGCCTTCGACGAGACCCGGCCCGCGAGTCTGTCGCGCGCCGTGGTGACGGGTGAGCTGCGTGAGGGCCTGGCCTTCGACGGCCTGATCGCCACCGACGACCTCTACATGAAGGGCTGCGCCGGGCGCGTGGCGCCGCCGCTGGCCGCCGTGGAGGCCGTGGCCGCCGGCCACGACCTGGTGTTGCTGTGCGAGCCCCGGCCCGACGACCAGGCGGCGGCGCTCGAGCACCTCGTGCGCGCGCTCGAGGACGGACGCCTGGCGTGGACGGCCGTCGATCGGTCCGTCCAGCGGCACCTTCAGGCCAAGGCCACCTACCTCGCGGGTCTCGAGAACCGCCCGGCGACGCGCTGGCGCGACCTCATCGGGTGCGAGGCCCATCAGGCCGTGGCGGCTGAGATGGCGGGCTATGCGTAAGCCCCCGGCGCTCCGTTCGGGCGATCGCGTTGCCCTCGTGGCGCCCGCCAGTCCGTTTCCTCGCGGCGAGTTCGAACGCGGGGTCGCGGAACTGGCTGCACTGGGCTTCGAGCCCGTCTGGGACGATCGCGTCTTCGCCCGGGATCGGTACCTGGCCGGCCCGGCGGCGGCACGCGCCGACGCGTGGCTGGCCGCGTGGCGCGACCCGACGGTGAAGGCGCTGGTGGCCGCCCGCGGCGGGTATGGCAGCGTGCAGATCCTCGACGCGCTGCCGCCCGCCGAACTGCGCGCGTTCCCGAAGGTGTTCGTCGGCGCGAGCGACCTGACGGCGGTCCTGGCGTTCCTCACGGGCGCGTGCGGCGTGGTGGCCGTCCACGGACCGATGGCGGCCGGGCAACTGGCGCGCGGCGCCGACGGGTACGACCGGGCGAGTTTCGTGGCCGCCGTGTCCGGACCAGGCCCGGTCGGGGAACTCGGGGCCGGGGTCCTCGAGGCCTTCGTGCCCGGCGAAGCGGGCGGGCCCCTGGTCGGCGGCAACCTGACCCAGCTGGCGGCGTCGCTCGGTACGCCGTTCGCCTTCGACCCGCCGCCGGGCTGTGTCCTGTTCCTCGAGGATGTGCACGAACGCCCGTACCGCGTGGACCGCCTGCTCACGCAACTGCGCCTGGCGGGCATCCTGGCGCGGGCGCGGGCGCTCGTGTTCGGCGAGATGCGGCACTGCGACGAAGCCGACGGCAGTCTCAGGTGCCGTGACGTGGTGCGCGACCTGGTGCAGGGGTTCCCGGGGCCTGTGCTGTACGGGCTGCCTGCGGGGCACACGGCGGGACCGGCCCTGTCGCTGCCCCTGGGCGTGTCGGCCAGGGCTGTCGCGGGACTCCATTCTGTGCTGGCCATCGACGACGTCTCGGTGGCGTGAGGGGGCCTGTGACACACGTACACTTCATCGGGATTTGCGGCACCGCGATGGCCACCCTGGCCGCCATGCTGAAGCAGCGCGGCTGCGAGGTCCGCGGGTCCGACCTCAACGTCTACCCGCCGATGAGCACGTTCCTGGAGCGCGAGGGGATCCCGATCCTCTCGGGATACGCCGCCGCCCACATCACGCCCGATCTCGACCTGGTCGTGGTCGGCAACGCGATCTCGCGGGGCAACCCCGAACTGGAAGAGGTGCTCGACCGGAAGATCCGGTACTGCTCCCTGCCTGAGGCCATCCGTGATCACTTCCTCTGGGGCGCGCGGTCGATCGTCGTGGCCGGGACGCACGGCAAGACGACGACCACCTCGATGACGGGGTGGTTGCTGGTGCACGCGGGCCTCGATCCGAGCGTGCTGGTGGGCGGCGTCGCGGCGGACCTCGGGCCCGGCGGGTCGAGCTACCGCCTGGGCAGCGGGCGCGACTTCGTGATCGAGGGCGACGAGTACGACAGCGCCTACTTCGACAAGACCGCGAAGTTCCTGAAGTACGTGCCCGACATCGCCGTCATCGGCAACGTCGAGTTCGATCACGCGGACATCTACGCCGACCTCGATGCCGTACGCCTGGCGTTCCGGCGCCTCGTGAACCTGGTGCCGCGCCGCGGCCTGCTGGTGCTGGGCGCCGACAGCCCCGACGCGCTCGCGCTGCGGGAGGCGGCCGTGTCGCGCGTGGAGACGTTCGGCCTCGGCGACGGCGCCGACTGGCACGGCTACGACCTCGACGCGTCGCCGTCGGGCACCTGCTTCCGCGTGCAGCACCGGGGCCGCAGCCTGGGCCGGTTCGAGATGTCGCTGGTGGGCGCCTACAACGTCAGGAACGCGCTGGCAGCCATGGCCGTGGCCCACGACGTGGGCGTGGGAGAGGACCGCCTGCGGTCGGGGCTGGCCACGTTCTCGGGGGTGAAGCGGCGTCTCGAGACGGTCGGCACCGCCGGCGGCGTCACGGTGTTCGACGACTTCGCGCATCACCCGACTGCCGTGAAAGAGACGCTGGCGGCCCTGCGGTCGGCGTATCCGGATCGCCGGATCTGGGCGGTGTTCGAACCGCGGTCCGCGTCGGCGTGCCGTCGCGTCTTCCAGGACTCGTTCGCCGACGCGTTCCGCGGCGCCGACGAGGTGGTGCTGCCGCCCGTCTATCGTTCGACCCTGGCGGAGGACCAGCGCCTGTCGATCGGGCAACTGGTCGCGGACCTCGCCGCGCGCGGGCAGCGGGCGCGCCAGTTACCGTCGGTGGAGGCCATCGTGGAGGTCGTCGCCCGCGAGGCCGGCCCCGGGGACCTGGTGGTCTGCATGTCGAACGGCGGGTTCGGCGGCATCCACGGCAAGCTGCTGGCCGCGCTGGAGGCGTCCGCGCCGGGCCGGGCGCCGTCGCCGTAGTGCAGGGCCCCGTAGGGCAGGGCTTCAGCCCTGCACTACTTCTTGATCACGGGCAGCGTGACCGGCGGCGGGAGTGGCTCGTTCATCGGGATGTCGAGCACGGCGCCCTGATCGCGGCCCACGACAAAGGGCCGCAGGTCGTCCTCGCTGATGTCGAGCACGCGGATGATCCGCGGCGTGAGCGTCAGGATGATGTCCGTCTCCTGGGTTTCTTTCCGGTTCTTGGCGAAGAAGCGCCCGATGAGCGGCAGGTCGGACAACCCGGGCACGCCCTCCAGCACGGTTCGCTCGTCGTCGCGGATCAGCCCGGCGAGCACGCTGGTCTCGCCGTCCCGCAGCCGGATCATCGTGTTCACCGACCGGTTGCCGAAGGTCGGCAGACCGCCGTAGCCCGTGCCCGAGATGCTGCTGACCTCGACCTTCAGCGCCAGCGTCACGTCGTCGTTGTGGTGCATCCGCGGCGTGATGTCGATGTTGACGCCGATGTTCTCGTAGTTGAACGACGTGATCGGCTGCTGGTTGACGCCGCCCTGGGCGATGGGCGCGAAGACGGTCACCGGCACGGGCACCCGTTCGCCGAAGCGGGCCTGCGCGGCGACGCCGTCCTGGGACCGGAGCTGGGGATTGGCGAGCGTGCGCGAGCTCTGGTCCGACTTGAGCAGCCGGTAGAAGAGCGCCGGGAAGTTGGTGAGGAAGACATCCGCCGACGTCAGGGTCTGCAGGTCGCGCAGCGTCAGGTTCTCCTGGTTGACGCCGATCTGGCCGTCGATGCCCGGGCTTCCCGGTGACGCGATCTGCAGGCCGTACTCCTTCAGCCGCGTGCGATCGACTTCGAGCACCTCGACGTCCACCACGACCTCGGCCCGGGCCTTGTCGATGGCGGCGATGATGCGGCCGGCCGCCGCCACGCGTTCGGGCGTGTCCTTCAGCGTGACGGCGTTGGTGCCGCTCACCGGCGCAATGCGGCGGGCGTCGACCACGATCCGCAGCAGATCGATGGTCTCCTTGACGTCGACGTTGGAGAGATAGAAGGTCCGGACCACCTCTTCTTCGTACTCGCGGCGCTTGGCGGCCGTGTCCGGGATGATCGTGATCGTGCGGGGCGCGGTCACGCGGTAGAAGTTGCGGGTGCTGGCGGTGAGGGCGGCCAGCGCCTGCGGGAAGGACGTCTTGCGGAGGTCGACGGTGACCGGGGCCTCGCGGAACGCCGGATCGAAGACGACGTTGATGTCGGCGAAGCGGGCCAGCGCCGTGAAGACGTCCCGGCTCGAGGCCTCGCGGAAGATGAGCGAGTCGGGCAGCGTCAGACCCGCGGGCAGGTCGAGGCCCGGCGGCGGGAGGTCGCGGGCCCGGTCGATCAGGGTCTGCAGCTGCGTCTTGCCCTCGGCGGTGACGGCCATCCTGGCGCGCAGCTTCGACCGCACCTCGCGCAGCGCATCGCCCAGTTCGGTGTTCGCCGGCGAGAGCTGCTGGGCGATCTGGTACTCGACCAGCGCCTCTTCGAGGCGTCCCGCCGACGCCAGCCTGCGGGCCCGCAGCATGTGGTCCTGGGTGGCGCGCAGCTTGGCCCGCTCGAGCGCCAGACGCGCGTTCTGGTCGTTCGGGTCCTTGCGCACGGCGCTCGTGTACTCGATGACGGCCTTGTCCCAGTCCTGCTGCCGCTCGGCCAGCTGGCCCTGACTGATGGCGGTCTTCGGCGCACAGGCCGGCAGGGCGGCGCCGAGCAGGACCGCCAGGATCGTGGCGGCCGCCGCGCGGCCCGGCCGCTTAGCGCGAGTCGCGGCTGTTCGTGATGACATCGACGCCCCGGGGTATGGTAAACCGGAAGTCCTTGTCGGGCACGCCCGAGTTCTCGCGAATCTGGCCGAAGGTGAAGGCCGAACGCCCGCCCTGCGCGTCCACGGTCTCGAGGCCGCGGATCTGCAGCGTGGCTGGATCGACCAGCAGGATCATCCACTCGAATTCGGTCTCGGGCTGACGTGGCGTCAGCGTGACACCGACGGTGCCCGGCAGGCGCAGGGACTCGGGGGCGACCGGCGACGCCACGAAATCCCGACCGAGATGGCCGCGCCCCGCCAGGAACAGGGCTGGCGTCGAGAGGGCCTCTCCCGACGGCACGGCGCTGACGGTGACCTGCCGATCCTCCGGCACGTACGCGTACAGGCGCACGCCGTCCGAGACGAAGGTCTTTCGTTCAGGCGACGTGTACTCCCAGCGCATCATGCCCGGCTTCTTGAACGTCACGGTCCCGCGTTCGACCGCGGTCTTGCGGAGGACGCCGCCCTCGTAGGCGTGCACGAAGTCCGCCCGCAGGTCCCGGACCGTGTCGTACCGGCGCTGGATGGCTTCGGCCAGGGCCGTGGGCGTCAGCCCGGCCGCCGGGCCCTGCGCAAACGCTGCCGCGCCCGCCGCCAGGACCAGCAGCAGGCCCGCGAGCCATCGGGCGGGACCGCGCGTGACGGGCAGAGCTACTCCTTTGCCGCCGCAGCCGGCGCGGGTGCCGGGCGCACGGCCTCCTTCGTGTCGGTCGCGAAGCTGCCGGCAACCCACTCCGGCAGTCCGCCCTTCAGGACCGAGACGCGCAGCACGGCCGCCGCCAGTTCGGCGGCCACACGGACGGCCGTGATCTCGTCGGGGTCCGAATCATAGACGACGATGTCGCGCCCCTTCGGGAGCGCGGCCGCCGACACGGCATGCGGGGCCACGCGCACGGCCCCGGGCAGTGTCATCGTGCTGTGCTCCCACGGGTACTTCAGACGGGCATCGACGACCACCGGCCGGCCGGCGTCGTCGGCCGCTTCGAGTCTCTGCTTGAGATCTTCCTTGGAGATGCGCGCAACAGCCATGCGCGTATTGTACACCGGCCCCTGCGCCTTGCCGCCCTGGTATACACTGGCCGCACGCCTGCATGACGACCCGCCCGCGTGCCCTCGTTTCGTCGTTCGGCCCCGAGCGGCTGCTGGGAGGCCACCCGCTGGCTCCGCTCACCACCTTCGGCATCGGCGGCCCGGCCGACTGGTTGTTGGCCGTCGTCACGGCCGGCGAATTCGTGACCGCCGTGCGCGCGGCGGCTGAGGATGGCCTGCCCGTGACGGTGCTGGGCGGCGGGTCGAACGTGCTGGTGGCCGACGCCGGCGTGCGCGGCCTGGTGCTGCGCCCCCGGATGACCGCGATCGACGTCCTCGAGGCCGGCGCCGTTCGCGCCGATGCCGGGGCGACGATCAACGGGCTGGTGCGCCGGACCATCTTCGAGGGGCTGGGCGGGCTCGAGCCGTGGGCGGGCACGCCGGGCACGGTGGGCGGCGCCATCTACGGCAACGCCCACTGGGGTGGCCGCAACATCGGCGAGCGGACGCTGGAGGCGCGGCTGCTGGGGCGGGACGGGGCGCTGCGCGTGGTGCCGGCGGGGGAACTCGGGTTCGGCTACGACATCAGCCGGCTGCAGCACACGGGGGAGTTCCTGGTGTCGGCGACGTTCCAGCTGGAGGCGGGGCACGACCCGGAACGGCTACGTGAGACTGCGCGGGCGTCGCTCCTGCACCGGAAGCGCACGCAGCCGCTGCGCCTGCCCAGCGCCGGGTGCATCTTCCAGAACCCCGTGCCGGGGCGCGATACGGTGCCGGACGGCGTGCCGTGGTCGGCCGGTGCGCTCATCGACCGTGCCGGGCTCAAGGGCCACCGCATCGGCGGCGCCCAGGTCAGCGCCGTGCACGCCAACTTCATCGTGAATGCCGGCGGCGCCACGGCTCGCGACGTCGGCACGCTCATCGACCTGTGCCGGCGGGCGGTGGACGATCGGTTCGGCGTGCGGTTGCGCGAGGAGATCGTCTATCTCGGCGGGGACGGGTGGAACACGTCCGGCTGAAGCCGGACGCCACGAAGGACCCGGACCCCGTGCGCAGGGCCGCAGCCCTGCTCGTTGGAATCGTTGCAGCCGTCGGAGTTCTTTCATGTCGACACTCATGATCCGCGGTGGCAGGCGGCTGGAAGGCCGCGTCACCGTGGAAGGCAACAAGAACGCGGCGCTGCCGTTGCTGGCGGCCTGCCTGCTGACCGACCAGCCCTGTGAACTCACCAACATGCCGCGGATTCGCGACGTGGAGGTGATGGCCGCGCTGCTGCGCGACGTTGGCGCCCAGGTGCAGGGCGTGGGCACGTCGACGCTGCGCGTGCACGCCGCGTCGATCAGCCATGCCGCACCGGACCCCGTGCTGGTGGGGAAGCTGCGGGGATCGGTGCTGCTGCTGGGGCCGCTGCTGGCCCGCGCACGACAGGCCCGGCTGGCGGCGCCCGGGGGCGACTTCCCGACCCGGCGCACGCTGGCCACACACCTGCAGGCGCTGACGGCCATGGGTGCCAGGCTGGCCGACGAGCCGGGCTACGTGCTCGACGCGCCGGATGGGCTGCGGCCCGTGTCACTCTACCTGGAGGAGGCGTCGGTGACCGGCACCGAGACGGCGCTGCTCGCCGCCGCCGCAGCGCCCGGCTTCACTGAACTCCGCCACGCGGCGTGCGAGCCGCACGTGGTGGAACTGTGCCGGTTCCTGCAGGCGATCGGCGTCGGGATCGAAGGCGCCGGATCGTCGACCATCCGCGTACACGGCGGCGGCCCGCTGGGGGGCGCCTCGCACCGCCTGGACGGCGACTACCTCGAGGCCGGCAGCTGGGCCGTGGTCGCGGCCGTGACGAAGGGGTCGGTGACGGTTTCCGGCGCGCGCCCCGAGGACCTCGAACCGCTGACCGCGGTCCTGCAGCGGATGCAGGTACGCTGCGCCCAGCGCGATGGGCTGCTCCTGGTCGAGCCCTCGACACCCACGGGCCTCGGCAGGCTGGCGACAGGCCTCTGGCCCGGCTTCCCCAGCGACTTCGTCAGCCTCGTCGCCGTGCTGGCGACCCAGGCCACCGGCCGGACCTTGATTCACGACTGGATGTACGAGCTGCGGCTCTTCGCCATCGAGCAGCTCAGCGGCATGGGCGCCGATTTCTTCCTCTGCGATCCCCACCGGATCATCGTCACCGGGCCGTCCCGGCTGCGCGGGCGGATGCTCGACGGACGCGACCTTCGCTCGGGCATGGCCCTGATCGCCGCGGCGCTGGCCGCGGACGGCGAGAGCGGCGTGCGCCCGCTCGAGACGGTCGAGCGGGGCTACGCCAGGCTGGTCGACAAGCTGCGGGCCCTCGGCGCCGACGTCGAACACGTGGACGCCTGACAGGACTGGCTTACTTGAACGCAATGCCGGTCGGATGCCCGCCACCCGGGAGCCCTGGAGTCAGGGCGAGGATCTGACGGCCCTGCACGAGGTCAACCACCCGGACGCGGTTGGGCTCATTCGTGCCCGTGTCAGTGTCGGTGCTGACGAAAAGGAAGCGGCCCGTCGGGTCGATGGCGGCGTGGTCGTACCCGAGTGACGGGTACGGTGCCGCGGGATCGTGAAGCATCACCGTGGCGCCAGCCTCCGCGAAACTACCGTCCGGCGCCACGCTGTACGTCAGTACGCTCTGCGGGATGGGGTCCAGGCCGGGTACGGCCACCGGATGGTTGGCGACCAGGTAGCAGCGGAGCCCGTCTTTCCGGAACACTGCGGCCGTGATCTCGTCGACCACGGCAGACGGCTTCGGGATCCAGCTCCCGAACACCACGTTGCCGGGCCCGAGCACGCGCAGAACGGCGCCGGCGTGAGTGGTGACATCGAAGGCGGTGACCGCGAACAACCGGCCGTTGGGCGCGGTCACGACGTTTGCCGGGTGGATCCCCGAGAGGTCGATCTCCGAGATCCATTCGAGGGCGCCGGTGGCCGGGTTCATGCGCAAGACACCGGCGCGCGTGCCGGCGTCAATCGTGATGACGGTCTGGCTGTCGCCCGCCACGGCGGCCGTCTGCAGGTCGTGGCCCGGGAAGGCGAATTCGTTGACGAGCGTGAGGGTCCGCACGTCGATGACGGCCAGCACATCGTGCTGGCCGTGGCCAGCAACCACCGCGAACCGCTGGTTGGGCGTGATCGCAATGTCGGCCGGTGAGAACGACAGCTGCACCGACCCGAGCACCGTCGGTGCCGAGGCTGGTGTTGTCCTGACGAAATACACGCGATCGTTGTCGATGTTGGCGACGAGCGCCGTGAGGCCGTTCTTCGTGAGCGCCACGTCCCCGAGCCGATCGGGCCACGTGCCGAGCTGCTCGGACAGGTAGGGACCGTAAGTGACGAAGTTGCGGGCGTCGATGACGGCGATGGTGCCCCCCTGGAGCGCCACCACACCCGCCTGGGCCGGCGGCGGAGGCGTGAAGCCCTTCGGCGCCGGTGTGCCCGGCAGGGCCTGGTCCGGGCCTCCCTGTGCGACGAGACCTGCACCGGCGATCAACACCAGCACCCACGCGACAGCGGCGAATGGTCTGTGCGTCACGAAGCCTCCTCGTGCGAAACCGGTTGGGACGGCGCCGGCGGCGTCTGGAGACGACCGGCCGGACGGCGGAGCGGCATCCGACTCGAGGGGGCTGTCGTGCAGGGGCGGACGTCAGCCTACGCCCGCGCACGGGCACCGTCAAGGCTGGCTAGGCATCGCGCCTCCCTGGCGCCGCTGTTGACCGGCGGGTGCAGGGGGAGCGAAGCTGCCTGGAGGAGGCTCCACCGTGGCCGATGGTCCACGTTCCCGACTCGCTGCCCTTGTGTGCCGGTACGCGGCTCTGTTGTGCACCGCGTCGCTGGTCGCGGCAGGCCTGTACCCGGTGTGGTCACCGGCCGTCGATGCCCGGTCAGGCATCCCCGCGGTCCAGGAGGCCGGGCAGCCGGTGGTGAGAGGGGCCTTGCGCGCCGAGGGCCGGGCATTCGTGTACCCCGACGGCTCGCGGTTCCGCTGGCGCGGCGTGACAGCCTTTGCGTTGCTCGACCAGGTGGCTCGCGGGCGTGAGTCGGACGCCCGGGCGTTCCTGGACTGGGCTCGCGCGACGGGCTTCACGGTGGTCCGGGTGCTGGCAATGGCGGACGGGTTGTTCACGCTGCGGCCGGAGCAGGGGCGCGCGGCGTTGCCGCGCCTCCTCGAACTGGTTCGCGAGGCCGACCTCTACGTTGAACTCGTCGCCCTGTCCGACACGCGCCGCTACCCCCGGCTGGACCTGCGGGAGCACGTCCGGCTCGTCGGTGGCCTGTGCGCGTCGGTCGACCACTGCCTGCTCGAGGTAGCCAACGAGCCCTGGCATCCCACGCACGTCGCCGACCTCACGCCGGCGCGGCTCGCCGGCCTCGCAGGGGAGATTCCCGGCCGGGTTCTCGTCGCGCTCGGCGCCGCGGCGACGGATGGGTCGCGTGAGATGGCGCTGGCCCCCGCCGACTACCTGACGGTCCACCGCGCGCGCGGCGGACCGCTGTGGCCGATGGTGGGGCGGCTGCGCACGCTCGGCCGGCTCTCGGAGGCGACAGGCCTGCCGGTGGTCGACGATGAGCCGGATGGGTTCGGTGAGCGCGAGGATGTCATCCGCGTGGACGGCCGGCCCTACCGCCGGCAGGTGCGGGCCGAGCTGGCGTTTGCGACAGGCGCCGTGAGCCGCGTGTTCGACGTGGGAAGCACCTTCCACTGCGAGTCGTGCCTGACCGCGGTCGTGCCGGGCCCGGTCCAGCAGGCGGCCGCGGCGGCCTTCGTCGAGGGCACGCGCCTCGTGCCGGACGGTGTGGTCCCGGCATTCCGGCCGGTTGGGGTGCCGGGGGCGCCGGTCGCCGCGTTCAGGGCCGCCGGCGACAAACCCCGCGACGGTGCCGCGGTGGCGGTCTTCAGCGGGCTGACCGACGAGGCCTCAGGCCTGGTGGTGCTGCTCGGCGTGCACGGCGAGCCGCGGGTGACGTGGGGGGGCGGCTGGCGTCAGGGCGCGGTGCTGGCGGAGCGCCCGGGCGTGCGCGTCGTGGCCGCGATCCGGGACCCGTCACGCCGGCCCTGAGTGCGCAGCCTACCGGCCGAACCAGTAGCTCATCTTGACCATGAAGACGTTGTCGCCCGGCGCGCGCATCATCCGCGAGATGTCCTGGTTGAACGCAAACCGCCCGTCGCTGGTTTCGTCCTCGCGCTGCTGCGTCCAGACGACGTAGACCGTCGAGCCCGGCTTGAACTCCCAGCGGAAGACGGTGTTCGCGCGCAGCGAGGTGTAGCTGAAATCCGGGTTCGGGATGAGGAACGGGGTGCCCGTGCCGCCGGGGCCCGGGCACACCGTGTAGACGCCGTTCGCGGCGTCGAAGCGGATCGTGCCCGCGTCGACGCCGTACTCGGCGAAGTCGTAGGTCCGCGGCTGGAGCGCCTCCTTGAACGCCGTGTACCGGCCCACCGAGAGCAGCGGTTGCAGGTACATCTGCAGCGACATACGCGGACTGAGGATGAGGTTGAACCGCGTCTCCATCCCGAACTCGGTCTGGTCCAGCGCGCCGAACACGTAGCGCCGGCCGTACATCGCGACTGCGTCGGCGTCCGTCACGGCGCGGACGTACTGGGACGCGTTGCGTTCGCGCCGGAAGGTGGGGCCCACCTCGATGCTGACGGTCGGGAGGGGCCGGAGCGTCAGGTCCGCCTCGATCTCCCCACCCCACGAACCGTCCGGACGGGTCTCGTAGGCGCCATCCAGTTCCCAGACGATCGGCTTCCGCTCGTCGCCCTCGAGGCTTGCGGAGAGCGTCGTGAACCCCGGCGACCGCATCATGGGGCCACCCCGCGTCAGGCGGTCGCTGTACACCCAGCGGCCGGCGTGCGCCCCGACGTGGAACGACCAGTAGTTGCGCAGCCTCGCGTAGAACTGGGCGTAGTAGCCGTCGCCCATCGGGTCGCCGGCGAAGTTCCACGTGTTCCACTTGGCCAGGAACAGCTGCCGGTCCCGGCTGAACCGGTCGGGCTGCGGTTTGAGGAACACGAGTGCCGCGTGCCCACCCATCCGGTCGGCGTTCATCATGAACCCGGCGTCGTTGACCTCGAAGCCCGGGCTGACGGCCCAGAACGACGCGTTGGGCCGGATGCCGCCGTTGTTCTTGTTGAAGTCGCTCTGGAAGCTGAAGCCCGAGAGCGACTCCGCCGCCGGGTCGAACGACACGTGGGTGGCGTCGGGGCGCTGGTAGTAGCGGGCCGACGACCGCTGCAACCGGGCCATCGCGGCCGGCGACCCGGCCACGCGGCTGCCGGTGAAGCTGCCCGTGACGACGTAGTCGCGCTTGCCCGTGAGGAACAGGTGCCCGTCGCCGCCAACGACGAACGCGGTGCCGGCCAGCTGGTCCTGCAGCGCGGGATCGGCGAGATTCCGGCTCACCAGCGTGGTCAGCATGCCGAACCCGGCGCGCTGGCCCACGTCACGCCGCGCACGGGCGGCGAGGTAGTTCGAGAACGGCTCCACCTCGGTCCGGCCTTCCGCCCCGCGGGTCGAGGTGCGGGCGTACTCGCGCGCGGTGGCGGCGTCGATGAAGTTCACCGTCCAGCCGCGTTGCGTCTTGCCGGTGATCTTCGCCGCGCCGATGATCGTCGTGGCGCTCGGCCGATCCACGTACTCCCCGGCCGCCGCGCCCTGGGGCGTCCGGCCGATCCGACGCGAGTAGAACAGCGAGGGGTTGGTCCGGTTGAAGCCCATATAGCCGCTGGCGCCGTTGCGGCCGAAGTTGTCGAAGGCCTGCGACCCCTCGATGAAAAACGGCCGCCGTTCCTCGTAGAACGTCTCGAACACCGACAGGTTGACGACCGCGGGGTCCACTTCGACCTGGCCGAAGTCGGGGTTCACGGTCGCGTCCATCGTCATGTTGCTGGAGAATCCCCACTTCGCATCGAACCCGATGCCGGCGGCCCCGGTGCGGCCGTCGTTGAAGGGGTCGCCGGGCTCGGCCGTCCCGCTGATTTCGCTGCGCGCCGTGACATACGGCAGCAGTTCGAGGTGACGGCGGCTCCGGATGCCGTCGAGGCCGTCCAGTTCGCCGGCCAGCGAGACGAGCCGGCTCTCGTTCTTCGGCACGAGAGCCCACCACGATTCTTCGTTCCTGCGCTGCACGACGCGCACGAGGTGGAGGCCCCAGATCTGCCGGTCGCGCGTGGAGAAGCGCAACTGCGAGTACGGAATGCGCATCTCGGCGATCCAGCCCTGGCCGTCGATGGACACCGCCGCGTCCCAGACGCCGTTCCAGGTCTCGTCATCGCTCGTGTCGTTGTACAGCACGCCATCGCCGAGGGAACCCGCGGCGGTGACCCAGAACAGCGAGCCGGTCAGCTTGTCGTGGTGCGCGTCGATGCCGATGATGAACCGGTCGGCAATCCCGTCGGTATCGCCGTCCCTGCGCGTCAGGCGCTTCGCGATCTTGGACGGCTCCGAGTCGAACAGCCGCGCCCCTACGTAGAGCGCGTCGTCGTCGTAGAGGAAGCGGACCTCGGTCCGCTCGGTGGCGGGCTTGCCCTCGTCCGGGTCCTTCTGGAGGAAATCCCTCGCGGGTGCCGCCTTGGCCCAGTCCGCCTCGTCGAGCCGGCCGTCGACGGCGATGTGTCCGGCCGTGCGGACCGCGGAGATGCGGGGCGTTGGACGGGCAGCGGCCGCGGCCGGGGCGGGAGCCGTCTGACCGGCGGCTGGCCGCGCCAGAAACAGGCACGCCGACAGGAAGAGTACGGTTGTCCGGGTCACCTTGCCTCCAGGCTCATCGCCGGGGTGCGGGGACACACACACCGACTCCCGTCTTTGGACGGGATTTCCGGGCGATTAGTTCGGGACTCGAACCGGATGGGCGCCTCCGCGGCCGGACGCGGGGCCGCTGCGGCCCCGCGGAGGCGCAGCCGCGTCAGCGGGTGGCGTCGCTGGTGTCCTCGGCAGCCGGGGGTGGCGTCTCGGCCTCCGGTGCGGGTGCGGGTGCGGGCGCCGGCGCGTCCCCGTGCGACCGCCGGGTGCCGATGAGCCACGACGGGTTCATCGGATACTCGGCAGGGTCGAAGACGACCCAGTAGGCGTGCCACACCAGGATGGCCAGCGTGGCGAGGACGGCCTCGTAGTAGTGGATGACCTGAGCCACGTCACTCCAGACCTTGGGGAGGAGCCGCAGCATCGCTTCGGTGTAGATCCGCATGATGCCGGTAATGATCATCACGACGGATCCCCACACGAGGGCCCAGTACTCGGCCTTCTCGGCGTAGTTCCAGCGGCGCCGGGGCGGAGGGGCCTGCGGCCGGCCCAGATTGACGAGCAGTTGGGCGACGAAGTCCCTGGCGTCATCCCGCCGGAACCAGAGAACGCGGGCGTGCGCGCGTCCTGACGTGCTGAACAGCAGCGCCGCGGCGTGTGCGGTGAAGAACACGACGAACGCCCATCCGCTGATCCGGTGCAGCGACGAGCGCAGGGCGTTCCCGTCAGGCATGAGCCTGAACGGCCAGCTGAAGAACGCTTCCGGGAACGTGTGCACGAAGCCGGTGTAGGCGAGCGTGACGAACAGGATGGTCAGCACGAGGTGCTGCCAGCGCATGGACGGCGTGAGCCGGACCTCGCCGTGCGGATTGGCCTGCGCGGCGCGGACGTGCGCCCGGGTCTTGTGCCCGTAGTCGAGCACCACGAAGAGCCACATCCCGCCGATGGTCACCACAATCAGGACGATGTACGCGACGCTGACCAGGTTGACGATCCACGGCTTGTCTTCGCGCGGTCCCTTCGGCGCGTGAATCTTGAAGAACTCGGCCGCCAGCCTGGTGCCGATGCCCGGATGGCAGCGGCCGCAGGTCTGCGGCAGGTCCCTCGGGTTCACCGACGACAGCGGGTCGCTCGACGGCAGGATGTCGTGCACGCCGTGGCACGACGCACAGTTGGCGACCGTCGGGTTGCCTCCCTTGAGCGCCAGGCCGTGGAAGCTCTCGACGTAGGTGCTCATCACGTCCGGGGCCAGCTGGTACTGCGTGACGATGCGGCGTGCCGCGTGGCACTGGGCACACGTATCCGGCACGTGCGCGGGCGACACGCTCGAGTCGGGCTGGTTCACGGCGAGGATGGTGTGCTCGCCGTGGCAGTCCGTGCAGACCGGCGCGTCGCGGACGCCTTCGCCGACCGCCTTCCCGTGGACGCTGTGGACGTAGGTGCGCTCGACGTTCTCGTGGCAGCGCCCGCAGGTGGCCGGCACGTTGCGCCAGTGCAGCTTCGAACTGGTATTCGTCGACTTGTGCAGGTCGTGCGAGCCGTGACAGTCGGTACACACGGCGGCGTTCAGCGCCTGCTTGTCCGCCAGGGCCCGGCCATGGACACTGCGCTCGTAGCTGCCCACGGGGTTGGACTGCCGCAGGTGGAACTTCTCCATCTCGCCGGTATTGGCGTGACACCGGGCGCAGGTCCTGGTGATGTTGACGCGGTGCACGGGCGACGCCGCGTCGCGGGAATCGAGCAGGGTGTGCGTCGCGCCGTGGCAGTCCTTGCACGACGCCGCCTCCTCGACGCCCAGGTGGACGGCCAGCCCGTGGTCGCTCGCGAGGTAGATGCCGGTCTCCACGCGATGGCACTGCGCGCACGACACGGCCTTCGGGTGGAAGCCCTCCGGATGGGGGACCTCGACGATGTCGCCATGGCAGCTGGTGCACCGGTTCTGGCCGTGGATGGACTTTTCGTAGCCGGCCTGGTCCACGAACAGCGACCGCGGCTTGCCGTCGGGGCCCGGCGCTTCCAGTGTCGCGTCGCCATGGCAGGCAAGACAGTCGGCGTTGTCGATCGCCGCCGGGGGCGGCCCGGCCGCTCCGGCAGCAGCCGCCAGCAGCGCGGCGACCAGCAGGGCCATGGTGAGGGGGCGCGCCACACGCCGGGACGAGACCGTCGGAGTCGACATACGCACCGCCGGTTGCGGGGGCGGGGTAAATTCGACACGCTGTGGGGGGCGGCGGTGACGGGGGGCCGTCACGCGGCCATCATACCGCACCCGGGATCATCCCTCTCACCAGACAGCACAACGGGCCAGACCCGGGAGAGTCTGGCCCGTTGACGTGGTGGACGGCAGGAGGCTCGAACTCCCGACCTCCGCGTTGCGAACGCGGCGCTCTCCCAGCTGAGCTAGCCGCCCGTAGGGGAACCCATCAAGAGTAGCACAAGACCGGCATGGTCGTCAGCAGGTGCGTGGGGCCCGGGCACGGCCAAACGGCCCAGCGCCGGGACGCTGCAGCGCCGAACGGCCGAACGGCCGAACGGCCTAACGGCCTTCGATCACGTCCAGGTACTTGAGCGCGCCCCCGGTGTTG
>CAYNDV010000024.1:33815-43198 GCA_964396055.1 uncultured Vicinamibacterales bacterium
AACGGCCTAACGGCCTTCGATCACGTCCAGGTACTTGAGCGCGCCCCCGGTGTTGAACAGCACCACGAGGTCGTCCGGCCGCACCAGTCCGCGCGCCTGGAGCAGGCGCAGCGCGGACAGCGTGGCGCCGCCTTCCGGCGCGGCGCTGACGCCCTCCAGGGCCCCGATCGCCTTCATGTCGCGGACCATGGCCTCGTCGCTGACGGCCAGTGCCGTGCCGCCGCTTTCGCGCACGGCGCGCAGCACGAGGAAGTCGCCGATCGCCTTCGGCACCCGCAGGCCGTCTGCGCACGTGCGCGCGTCCTGCCACAGCTCGGAGCGTTCGGCGCCCTGCTCGAAGGCGCGGGGAATCGGCGCGCAGTGCTCCGCCTGCACGCTCACCATCTTCGGCCGCCGCCCGCGCGGGACCCAGCCCAGACGCTCGATCTCCTCGAAGGCCTTCCACATGCCGACGATGCCCGTGCCGCCGCCGGTGGGGTAGATGATCCAGTCGGGCCACTGCCACTCGAGCTGTTCCGCCAGCTCGTAGGCCATCGTCTTCTTGCCCTCGATGCGGTAAGGCTCCTTCAACGTGGAGACGTCGTACCAGCCCAGGGGTTTGCCCATCTCGGCGGCCAGGCGGCCGCAGTCGGTGATGAGGCCGTCCACCAGGTGCACGTCCGCGCCGTAGAGCTCGCACTCGCGGATGAACGGCACCTTCACGTCCTTCGGCATGAACACCTTGGCCTGCAGGCCCGCGCACGCGGCGTAGGCGGCCATGGCGTTGGCGGCGTTGCCCGCCGAGGGCACGGAGAGCACGGTCGCCCCGACGGTCCGGGCCTTCGTGACAGCCGCCGACAGGCCGCGCGCCTTGAACGAGTTGGTCGGGTTGAGCGACTCGTCCTTGAGGTAGAGGCGCGTCAGCCCCAGGTCGCGGCCGAGGCGCCGCGCGTGCACCAGCGGCGTGAACCCCTCGCCCAGCGTGACGGGCTGCTCGTCGCCGATGAGCGGCATGACCTCGCGATAGCGCCACATGTTCGGCTCGCGGCCGCGCAGCGCCTCGCGCGGAAACGCCCGGGCCGCAGCCTCGAGATCGTAACGGGCGACGAGCGGCATGCCGCAGTCGCACAGGTGGTTCGACACGCGCGGATCGCGCGGCGGCGCGCCGCAGGGCACGGAGCATTCGAGGTGCGTCAGGAACGACACGGTTGAACCCCGGGGGCAGGCAGGATGGCGGGGAAGGGGCGGGCCAGCGGGCCCGCCCCTCGCGGGCTACTTGTTGAGCAGTTCGGCGTCCTTCTTCTTCTGCAGGTCGTCGACGAGCTGGATGTGCACGTCGGTGGTCTTCTGGATCTCGGCCTCGGCCTTGCGCTCCTCGTCCTCGGAGACGGCCTTGTCCTTCAGGAGCTTCTTCAGGCGGTCGTTCGCGTCGCGGCGCACCTGGCGCACGGCGTTGCGCGACTCCTCGGCCATCTTGTGGACGTGGCGCGACAGCTCCTTGCGCCGTTCCTCGGTCAGGGTCGGGATCGGCACCCGCACCAGCTTGCCGTCGTTGGCCGGGTTCAGGCCGAGGTCGGCGGCCCGGATGGCCTTCTCGATCGTGCCCAGCAGGGACGGATCGAACGGCTGCACCACGATGGTCATCGGGTCGGGCACCGACATCGAGGCCACCTGGTTCAGGGGCATCCGCGAGCCGTAGGCGTCCACGTGGACGGGGTCGAGGATGCCGATGGTGGCCCGGCCGGTCCGGACGCCGGCCAGTTCATGGCGCAGGTGGTCGATGGCGCCATCCATCCGTTTCTTCACTTCCGCGTGCAGGCCTTTTAGATCGCTTGCATCCATATGATCTGCTCCGAAAGGTGGGGCGGCGCGGCCGCGGGCCGGCTGCCGTCCCGGTTGGACCGCCGCGTCAGGCGCGGACGGTCGTGCCGATCGCTTCGCCCATGATGGCACGTTTCATGTTGCCCGGCGTCAGCAGATTGAACACCTTGATGGGCAGCTTGTTGTCCATGCAGAGCGAGATCGCGGTGGCGTCCATCACCTTGAGCCCCCGCTCGAGCACCTCGAGGTAGGTGATGGTGTCGAACTTCGTGGCGTCGGGGTGGATCTTGGGGTCGGCGGTGTAGATGCCGTCCACCTTGGTGGCCTTGAGGATGATCTCGGCCTTCATCTCCATTGCGCGCAACGCCGCCGCCGTATCGGTGCTGAAGTACGGGTTACCGGTGCCGGCGCCGAAGACCACGACCCGGCCCTTCTCCAGGTGGCGCAGGGCGCGGCGGCGGATGAAGGGTTCGGCCACGGACCGCATCTCGATCGCCGTCAGCACCCGGGTGACGACGCCTTCCTGCTCGAGGGAGTCCTGCAGCGCCAGCGCGTTGATGACCGTGGCCAGCATGCCCATGTAGTCGGCCTGGGCGCGGTCCATGCCCTTCGCGCTGGCGGCGACCCCGCGGAAGATGTTGCCGCCGCCGATGACGATGGCGGTCTGCACGCCGAGTTCCTGGATTTCGCGCACCTCGCGGGCGATCGACCGGGCGATGTCGCGGTCGATGCCGTAGGTCTGCGCGCCCATCAGGGCTTCGCCGGACAGTTTGAGCAGGACGCGGCGGTAGGCGGGCGCGGTCGGCGTGGCGTCGGGCATACGGGGCAGGATTATATCGGGGCTGGGGGCTGGGGGCTAGGGGCCGGGGGCGTGGGACGTGGGACGGGGGGCGTGGGGCGTGGGGCGTGGGGCGTGGGGCGTGGGGCGTGGGACGTGGGACGGGGGGCGGGGAGGACTGTCAGAAGCAAGAAGCAAGAAGCAAGAAGGGACCACGCTGTCGCGCCGCAACGCTGAGCGGTGAACGGCGTACAGACGAACGGGCGCGCGGAGTATCTCCTCCGGCGCGCCCGTTGCTTCTCTTCCAGCCTCTAGCCTCTAGCCTCTAGCCTCTAGCCTCTAGCCTCTAGCCTCTAGCCTCTAGTCTGCCGCGCCTTCGCCGAGCTTGAAGCGGCAGAACCGCGAAACCTGGACGTTCTCGCCGGTCTTGGCGATCGCCTGTTCGACCAGTTGCTTGACGGTCATCGCGGGCTCGCGCACGAAGGGCTGATCCAGCAGGCACACCTGCTCGTAGTAGGAGCCCAGCTTGCCCTCGACGATCTTGTCGATCACCTGGGCGGGCTTGCCCGACCCCTCGAACTGCGCGCGGTAAATCGACCGCTCCTTCTCGAGGACGTCGGCCGGCACGTCTTCGCGGCGGACGTACTTCGGGTCGGCGGCCGCGACGTGCATCGCGATGTCCTTCACGAGCTGCTGGAAGTTCTCGGTGCGGGCCACGAAGTCCGACTCGCAGTTGATCTCGACCAGCACGCCGATCTTCCCGCCGAGGTGGATGTAGCTGCCCACGGCGCCCTGCTGGGTGGACCGGCCGGCGCGCTTGGCGGCCTGGGCGAGGCCGCGCTTGCGCAGCAAAGTGATGGCGTCCTCGAGGTTGCCGTTGCTCTCGGTGAGGGCGGCCTTGCACTCCATCATGCCCGCACCGGTCTTGTCGCGAAGGGTCTTGACTTGTTCTGCCGTGATAGCCATTGACGCGTCCTTGTTGCTCAGTACGAAAAACGCGCCGGCGCGGAAACGGATCCGGCCGGCGCCGAGTGGGTCACCGACGGCCGGGCGCGGGCCCGGCCAACGACGCTACGCCGAGGCCGGGGAGGGCGACGGCGCCGGGGCCTCGGGCCGGGGACGGCGGACGGGCGCGCGGCCCTGGTCCTCGTCCTGGGCCGCGTCGGCCCTGATCGACTCCCGCATGCCGCGGCCGGCGAGCACCGCCTCGGCAATCTTCGAGGTGAAGAGCCGGATCGAGCGCAGGGCGTCGTCGTTGCCGGGGATGACGTAGTCCACTTCTTCGGGATCGCAGTTGGTGTCGACGATGCCGATCACGGGGATCTTGAGCTTGCGGGCCTCGTCGACGGCGATCTTCTCCTTCTTGGTGTCGATGACGAACACCGCGTCGGGGAGCTTCGCCATGTTGCGGATGCCGTCGAGGTTCTTCGAGATCTTCTTCTTTTCCTTCTCGATCCCGGAGATTTCCTTCTTCGACAGCGCTTCGTACCGCCCGTCGGTGCTCATGGCCTCGAGTTCGCGCAGGCGGGCCAGGCTCCGCTGGATGGTGGTGAAGTTCGTGAGCAGGCCGCCCAACCAGCGCTCGTTGACGAAGAACATCCCGCACCGCTGGGCTTCCTCGGCGACGGCGTCCTGTGCCTGGCGCTTCGTGCCCACGAAGAGCAGCGTCCCGCCATCCGAGGCCATGTTCTGCAGGAACTCCTCCGCCTGGCGGAAGAGCTTCGCGGTCTTGCCCAGATCGATGATGTAGATGCCGTTGCGTTCGCCGAAGATGTAGGGCTTCATCTTCGGGTTCCAGCGCTTGGTTTGATGACCGAAGTGGACTCCGGCCTCCAGCAGTTCCTTGATGGCGATCCCGCTCAAGCGTCCTCCCTCAGGTACTCGAACCGTGGGTTTATCGTTTGCTGAACTGGAAGCGCTTGCGCGCGCCAGCCAACCCGTACTTCTTGCGTTCCTTGGCCCGCGAATCGCGCGTCAGCAGGCCTTCCTTCTTCAGTGCCGGCCGCAGGTCGAGGCTGTACTCGCACAGCGCCCGGGCGATGCCCAGCCGGATGGCGCCCGCCTGGCCGGCGATGCCGCCGCCGGCCACCGTGGCCAGGATGTCGAACTTGGCCGCGGTCTCTGTCAACACGAGGGGCTGGCGGATTTCCATGCGCAGCACTTCGGTGGGGAAGAAGTTCTCGAACTCGCGTTCGTTGACCGTGATGGCGCCGTTGCCCGGACGCAGGAAGACCCGGGCCGTGGAGGTCTTGCGGCGCCCGGTGCCGTAGTATTCAGCGAGACTCACGTTAGGCTACCTCGAGCTTGGTCGGTTTCTGCGCGGTGTGCGGATGGTCGGGCCCCGCGTACACCTTCAACTTGCGGTACATCTGGTTGCCCATCTTCGTCTTGGGCAGCATCCCGCGCACCGCTTCTTCCACCAGCCGGATCGGGTTACGCTGGCGCACGTCCTTCGCGCGTTCCTCGCGCAGGCCGCCTTCGTAGCCGGAGTGGCGACGGTAGATCTTCTGTTCTTCCTTGCGGCCGGTCAGTTTGACCTGCGCCGCGTTGACCACGATCACGTGATCGCCGGTGTCCACGAAGGGCGTGTACACGGCGCGGTGCTTGCCCATGAGGAGCCTGGCGGCCCGTGTCGCGATCCGACCGACGACCTGGTTGTTGGCGTCGATGACATGCCAGCGTCGTTCCACGCTGGTGGTGTTGGCCATTCTCGTTCGCATCTGCACGTCTCTATTCCAGAGTCAATTCAAGCAACGGCAAACCCAAATCGTACCAGTCACTTGACGGATTGTCAAGACACGCGCCACCGCGCGGGTCTGTCGGGCCCTACGCATCATTTCACGAAACTGCCTGTAGAAGTCAGCGGCACGGCCCGATAAGACGAGCGGCCCGGGAGGCTGTCGGCCGCCCGGGCAGGGGATTATCGGGCAGATGGTGGCAGAAACTGCGCCGTCGGCCCGGTCGGGCGCGATGACAATTTTGTACGCGACCCACCCTAAACGAAACCAGGATCGCGACTTCCATGGCGATTTGGGCGCATTGACCCTGGCATCGGGCTTGCGCCACATGGCTTCGGGAGGCAGGCGGCCTTCGGAAAGGGGCGAGACCCGCACGTGTTTGGACTGTCACGGACCAAAGGGGTAGTGGGCCTGGACATCGGATCGAGCGCCGTCAAGGCGATCGAGCTGAAAGTGTCGGGCCGCACCAGCCGGGTCGGCGCCTTCGCCGTCGAGTCGGTCTCCCCGGACAGCATCGTCGACGGCGCCATCATCGACGCCGTCAGCGTGGCCGACGCCATCCGCCGGGCCTTCGAACGCGCCGGCACCCGCACCCGCGAGGTGGCGGCCTCGCTGTCCGGCAACGCGGTCATCGTCAAGAAGATCAGCCTGCCGGTGATGACCGAAACGGAACTCGCCGAGTCCATCCGCTGGGAAGCCGAACAGTACATCCCCTTCGACATCCAGGACGTCAATCTCGATCACCAGATCCTGAGCGGCGACCCGGAGGGCGCCCGGGGCACGATGGACGTGCTGCTGGTCGCCGCGAAGAAGGACAAGATCAACGACTACAGCGGCGTCATCGCCCAGGCCGGCCGCCAGCCCGCCATCATCGACGTCGACGCCTTCGCGCTGCAGAACGCCTACGAGGCCAACTACGACCTCGAACCCGGCGTGGTCGCGGTGCTGATGAACGTCGGCGCCAGCGCCGTCAACGTCAACATCGTCAGCGGCGGGTCGTCCGTGTTCACCCGCGACATTTCCACGGGTGGCAACGCCTATTCGGAAGCCGTCCAGCGCGAGTTCAACCTGTCGTTCGAGCACGCCGAGCAGGTCAAGCGCGGCCGGACCGTCGAGGGCGTGGGCCCGGACGACGTGCGGCCCGTGCTGCGGGCGGTGACCGAGGCGGTCCTGCTGGAAGTGCAGAAGACCTTCGACTTCTACCGGGCCACGGCGCCGTCCGATCGACTCGACCGGATCATGGTGTGCGGCGGCGCGTCGCAGACCGAGGGGCTCCTGCAGGACATCGGCGAACGTTTCGGGCTGCCGGTGGAGCCGCTCAACCCGTTCCGCCGGATCGGCTTCGACGCGGCGAAACACGGCGTGGAGGCCGACGAAGCGGCTGCCACGTCGGTGGTGGCGGTGGGCCTGGCCCTCAGGCGGGTGGGTGACCGATGATTCGCATCAACCTCCTCGCGCAGGACAAGGGCCGCGCCAAGCGGCGGACCACGCCGGCCGTCGGCGACGCCGGCCAGAAGATCACGGTGGCGTCCACACTCATCCTGGTGCTGGCCGGGCTGTTCGTGGCCTGGTGGTACTGGTCGCTGCAGAAAGATGCCGCACGCCTCGCCGAGGACATCGCAGCGGCCCAGCAGGAGACCGTCCGCCTGCGCGCCATCATCGTCCAGGTGCAGGACTTCGAGCGCCGGAAGGCCCAGCTGCAGGAACGCGTCACGCTGATCGAGCAGCTGCGCAAGGGGCAGAGCGGTCCGGTGCACATGCTCGACGAACTCAGCCGCAGCCTGCCCGACATGCTGTGGCTCACCGAGATGGAGCAGAAAGGCGCCGAACTGACCATCGACGGCCGGTGCTCGGCGCTGACGTCGCTCTCGGACTTCGTGACGAACCTGGAGCAGTCCGGCTGGTTCAAGCGGCCGGTCGAGATCGTCGACAGCCAGGTGGAGCGCGCCTCGGGCGTGGACGTGGACCTGATCCGGTTCACGATCAAGGCCCAGTTCGCCCCGCCGCCGGGCTAGGCGGCCGGCGGCGCCACCGTGCAACCGTGTAAAGCCGGCGGGGGCTCGCCCCGATACGACATCGAGACGTTATGGACTTGCGGCTGAACAAAATCCCGTGGTACGGCCAGGTGGGCCTGTTTGTCGCCATCGCGCTGGGCGGCATCGCGGCCTTCTACTACTTGTACGCCGAGCCGGCCAGGACCCAGATGGCGGAGCAGCAGAAGCAACTCGACAGCCTGCGCGCCGACATCAACAAGGGCCTGACCACTGCCCGGAAGCTCCCGCAGTTCCGCGCCGAGGTGGCCGACCTCGAGTCGAGGCTCGAGAGCCTCAAGGCCGTGCTGCCCGACCAGAAGGATTTCGCCGACCTGCTGCGCAGCCTGCAGACGCTGGCGGCCCAGTCGAACCTGACGATCCGCACCTTCAAGCCGGGCGCGGTGGTCACCAAGCAGCTGCACGCCGAGTGGCCCATTGCCATCGAGTTCGACGGCACGTACCACAACCTGGGCCTGTTCTTCGACCGCATCAGCAAGTTCGCCCGGATCATCAACGTCGGCAACGTCGTGATCCGCGCCAAGGACCGGCCCGAGCCGAACGCGACCGTCTCCGTGGCGTGCACGGCCACCACGTTCGTGCTGCTGGAAGCCGTCAAGGGAGCGGCCGCGAAGCCGGGGACGCCGGCGGCGGCCGGGGCGGTGAAACGATGAGACACCTTGCTGTCGCCGCCGGGCTCGCGCTGGGGGGCGTCGTCGCGGCCCTGGCCCTGGCCCAGACGCCCGCGCCGCAGCCGCGGCCCGCGGCCCCGGGAGCCGCGGCGGCCCCGGCGCCGGCGTATGCCTACAACCCGGAAGGCCGCCGCGACCCGTTCGTGAGCCTGCTGCGCCGCGGGGCCGAGTCGGGCCGGACGCAGGGCGGGCCCGCCGAGGGGCCGGGCGCCCTGCTCGTGAACGAACTGGTGCTCAAGGGCATCATGCGCAGCGCCGGGCAGTACGTGGCCCTGGTCCAGGGACCCGATACCAAGACCTACATCGTGCGGGTGAACGAGCGCCTCCTCGACGGGAACGTGCGCGCGATTACCGCCGACACCCTGGTCCTGATGCAGGACGTCAACGACCCATTGTCGCCGACCAAGCAGCGCGAGGTCCGCCGGACCCTTCGCGCGGCGGTGGAGCAGAAATGAACGCGGAGAGGAAGCCCGTGATGTCCATGGCGAATTCGCGTCCCGTGCACGGGGGGCGGCCGCCGACGTGGTCCGGCCGGGCGCTGGCCGGCCTGCTGGGCGTGTGCGCGCTGGCGGCCAGCCTCGGCGCCGCTGGCGATACGCCGACGCTGGCCCGCCTGACGGCCATCTCCACGTTGGCCGAAGGCCGCGCGATCACCGTCGTGATCGAGGCGAGCGAGCCGGTGTCCTACGCCACCGCGATGCCCGACCCGCTCACGGTCGTCGTCGACATGCGCAACGTCACCGCCGCAGGGGTGACCCGCGCCATCGGCCGGCCGGTCGGCCCGGTGGCCGACGTGGCCGTGGCCGAAACGCGGGGCGAGGATGGCGTCGCGATGTCGCGCGTCCGGCTGGCGCTGGCCGCGCCCGTGACGCCGACCGTGCGCAGCCGTCGCAACACGATCCTCGTCGAGTTCAGCGGCGGGGGCCCGCTTCCGGCCGTGATGCCGGCCACTGCGCCCACCGCGCCGCCGGCGGCCGTGCCTCCACCGGCCGCCGCGCCGGCGCGCGCGAACCGCCAGGCCGACGCGGTCTCGCTGAAGAAGGCCGACATCGTCTACACGCCGATGGGCACCCGCGTCACCATCGCCGGTACGGCGGCCCTGCCGGCGGCCACCGCCGAGGAAACCCGTGAGGGCCCCCTGCGCCTCGTGCTCGACCTGCGCGGCGTCACCGCGTCCGCGCAGACCGTGGCCGGCCCCGCTCAGGGGCCGGTGGAGCGGGTACGCGTGGCCCAGAACAGCCGTGAGCCGCTCATCGCGCGCGTCGTGATCGACCTCCGCCAGCGCGCCCCGTACCGGGTGGAGCAGGTGGGCGGCCAGGTGGCCGTGGTCTTCGAACCGGTCGAG
>CAYNDV010000025.1:0-1312 GCA_964396055.1 uncultured Vicinamibacterales bacterium
TCTGTCTTCTGTCTTCTGTCTTCTGTCTTCTGTCTTCTGTCTTCTGTCTTCTGTCGTGCGTGAGATTACCACAGCCTCCCCTCTCGACGCCGCCCCGTGTCCCGGTGTCTAATGTGGGATTCCTTTCACTGGAGGTCCCCGTGTCCCACGCCCGTTGTGCCCGGGCCGCGCGTGTCGGCGCGCCGGTGTTCCTGGTCCTGCTTGCCGCGTCCGCCGCTGCCGGGCAGCCGTCTCCCGCGCCAGCCGGTGAGACCGCCGGCCAGAGGTTCAAGAACGTGCAGGTGCTGAAGCACCTGACCGTCGACCAGTTCGAAGACGCGATGGTGCTCATGGGCGCAGCCACGGGCCAGACGTGTCTCGGCTGCCACGTCCGCACGCCTGACGGGGTGTGGCAATGGGACAGGGACGACAAGGACCACAAGACGATTGCCCGGACGATGGTCAGCATGACCGAGGCGATCAACCGGCAGCACTTCAAGGGCACGCCCGAGGTGACGTGCGCCACCTGCCACCAGGGCCGCACCGCACCGGCCGCCGTCGCTCCCCTGTCGCAGATGCTGACGGCAGACCAGATCGCGATGGCGGCGGCGCGGGTGCCGGGCCAGCGTCCGCAGCCGCCCGCTGAGACCGTCGCTCAGATCTTCGAGAAGTACCTCACGGCGGCAGGGGGCCGAGCAGCGCTGGCTGCGGCAAAGACGCGTGTGATGAAGGGCCAGGTGACGGTCCGCGCCGGCCAGACGGTGCCCTTTGCCGTGGAGGAGCGCTCCACCGGCCAGTACCGGGCGACGACGGCGCTCGGCGCCATGCAGACCATCCGCGAGGTGTTCGATGGCACGGGCGGCTGGGTCGCGACCGGCGCCGAGCCGCGCCCCTACCACGGAGTGGAGGCGGCGGCCGTGTCCCGCTTCCAGGAACTCGGCCTCGCGCTGCGCCTGCAGGACGCGCTCCGCAAGCCTGCCGTCGGCCGTTACGAGAAGATGGACGGGCGGGACGTGGTCTCGGTCAACGCCGAGTCGTCGCCGGACGTGCTGGAAACGCTGTACTTCGACCGCAGCTCCGGGCTGCTCGTGAGGCGCGTGGCGCGGATCGGCACCGTCCTGGGACGCGTGTCCGTGCAGATGACCTACGGCGACTACCGGCCGGTCTCGGGCATCCAGGTGCCGCATCGCGTCACCCGCGTCACGTGGGACACCGTGATGGACGCCACGTTCACATCGGTGACGATCAACGCTCCGCTGGACGAGGCCGGCTTCAAACGGTAGCCACGTCCGTCGTGGCATCCTTCGTGGCGTCCGGCTTCAGCCGGACGCGC
>CAYNDV010000025.1:1412-10600 GCA_964396055.1 uncultured Vicinamibacterales bacterium
GGTAGCCACGTCCGTCGTGGCATCCTTCGTGGCGTCCGGCTTCAGCCGGACGCGCGTCCTTCGTGGCGTCCGGCTTCAGCCGGACGCGTCCCGGCGCCGGCTGAAGCCGGCGCCCACGACGCTCAGCGCCGGATGGTGTACGCCAGCTTGAGGAAGAAGCCGTCCGCGGCCCGTGCGTAACCCGAGTCCAGCGGCAGGTTGAGGTCCTCACCGGGTGCCAGGCTGCTGCCGTAGCCGAAGAACGCCACGGTGCCCGGCGTGGGCTCGAACGACGCCAGGAGGTCCACCCGTACGCCCCGCGTACGCTGCGGCCCCGCCGGCACGCCATCGATGAGAATCGGCAGGCCCGTGACGGGATCCTGCAGCGCCGACCGGTCGTCCGCGCGGTACTCCGTGACCGCCCGGAAGAACAATGAGCGGCGCGGCTGGTATTCCAGCTTCAGCCGCGGGATCGTGGATCGCGCGTACTCGGACCCGTCGGCCTCGCGCGTAATGCGGGTCGTGACCACACTGCCCTCGATCCGGATCGAGGCCGTCGGGCGCAGCCCCAGCGTGGCGCTGATCCTGAGCTGCCGGCCGTCGGCCGCCTCCGCGTAGATCGCCGTGCCCCCGTAGTTCACCGACACATTGCCGTTGAACTGCTGGAACACGGGCGTCGTCAGCGTCCAGGTGCCGGCCCAGTTTGACACGCCCGACGGCACCACGAACGGCTGCGGGCCTCCCGGTCCCTGCACGGTGTAGGCCGCGAAGGCATCCGGTTCGAAGTTCACGAAGGGCCGGCTCGTCGAGGCCGACGCCGCCCACCCGCCGCGGAACTGGGCGTTGAGGTTCAGGTTGCCGGCGCCCTCGATGGCACCGTCGCTGCCGAACCCCCGGTACCGCCAGATCCGGTTCAGGCTCAGGAACCCCGAGAAGGTTTCCACTGCCGCGCCGCGCGCACCGTAGTACGTCAACCGGTTGGTCGCGCGCCCCTCGACGATGTTGTTGCGGGGCACGTAGCCCGACTCGGTCTCGAACGCGTCGCCGAAGCCCGTGAGCTTGTAGTTGAAGCCCCAGCGCCTCGCCGTCCGGTCGAACTCGCCCTGCCACATGGGCGACGCGCGCCGGGCGCCGTCCCGCTCGGTCCAGGACCCGCCGGCCTGGCCGAGCACGTAGTAGAGCTTCTTGAAGACGATCCGCGCATCGGCCGCCAGCACGCGGTTGAACGCGTCGGGCGCCGTGCGGTCGGTGTAGGTGACGCCCGCCAGGGAATCGGCGCCGATGTCGCGGCGCACCCGGGCGATGTTGAACCACGCGTGCGCGTCGCCGGTATCGTCGGCGGCCGACAGCAGCGCGATGCCGGTCTTCCCCACCTTGCCCGTCACCTTGCCGCCGGCGGTGGGATCGACGATGCGCCGCGTGTAGACCAGCTGGTTGGGCGTGGCGAAGAGTTCAATGCCTTCGAGGAAGAACGGCCGCTTCTCCGGGTAGAACAGGGCGAAGCGCTCGTTGACGGTCACCTGCGCGGCGTCGGTCTCCACCTGGCTGAAGTCGGGGTTCACGGTGGCATCGAGCGAGACGTTGGTGAACCCGAAGCGGAGGTTGGCGCCGGGTTCGATGTCGGTCGAGCCGCGGGTGAACGCGCCGTCGGCCTGCCGGTTGCCGTCGAGCGACGCCGTCACAAACGGCTGCAGCTCCATCACCACGCCGCGCTGGAGGTCGTGCAGCCCCTCCATCGTCCCGGCCTGCGCCAGGAAACTCGCCACCCGGCGGGCAGCGGTCCACGTGTCCTGGCGGCCGGTCCGCTGCGTCTTGCGCGCGATGTTCAGCCCCCATCGCAGCGGTCCCCCGCCCGGATACCGCAGGCTCTTGAACGGGATCCGGATCTCGACGGTGTAGCCCTCGTCGGTCACGCGGCCTTTCGACTCGAACTGGTAGTCCGGGCTGAGATCCACCTGGCCGGACATCATGGGGCCGCCCATGCCGTGCATCATGCCCGCGGTGAAGCCGCCTTCGGTCTGCACGCCGTCTTCCTGCACGCCCAGCGGATTCACCCCGAAAATGAACGCCCGCCGCCGGTCGTTGAACGTGTCCAGGTAGATGCGGATCCAGTCGTCGTTGCTGATGCTGTCCCGATCGGCCACCGTCGCGCGCACGGACCCGGGCACCGAGTCGAAGGCGCGGATGCCGAAGTACAGCGCTTTCGGCGAGTACCAGATCAGCACCTCGGTCCGTTCGCTGGCCGGCTGGCCGTCCACGGGCTGGTACTCGGAGAAGCCGCCCAGGCGGGCGGCGCGGCTCCACACGCCGTCGTCCAGGCTGCCGTCGATGACGGCCGGCTCGTCGAGGCGCGGCACGGCGAACGCCGGCGCGCCACGTCCGTCAACGATGGCCGCGGGCGCGGGTTGTGGAGGTGGCGGCGGAGGGGCCTGCGTCAGGCCCAGGCAGAGAATGAGTGCAACCATGCGTGGATGAGGAGTCAGAGCGCCCGGCAACCGGCCCCACGGCGGGACCGGCGCCCCAGGCGCGATCGCACGAGTCTACCTCATGTCCGCGGGCGACGCGCCGGCCTGCACCGCGCCCACCGCCACAAGGTTGACGACATCCTGCACGCTGCTGCCGTACTGGAGCAGTTGCACGGGCCGCCTGGTGCCGGTGAGCACCGGTCCCACGACCTCGGCCTCGCCGACGTACTGCAGGAACTGCATCGCGAGGTTGCCCGACTGCAGGTCCGGAAAGACCAGGACGTTGGCATCGCCGGTCAGGTCGGTGAAGGGAAAATAGGCCGTGCGGATCTCGACGTTCACCGCCGTCGCCAGCTGCATCTCGCCGTCGGCCACCAGGCCCGGCACCCGCGCCTTCACCAGTTCGGCCGCCCGCCGCACCTTGCGCGTGAGCGGGTGATCGACGGCCCCGAAGTTCGAGAACGAGAGCAGGGCCACGCGCGGCTCGAAGCCGAGCGCCCGGGCCATCTGCGCCGTCAGCAGCGCCGTTTCGGCGAGCCCGTCCTCATCGGGCTCGATGTTCACGGCGCAGTCGGCCAGCACGAACGCCCGCCGCGGCAGGAGCGCCAGGTAGTAGCTGGACATGCGCCGCAGCCCCTCGGCGGTGCCGATGGTGTCGATGACCACGCGGAGCGAGTCGGCGTAGTGCCGCGCGACGCCCGACACCAGGAGGTCGGCGTCGCCCGCGTCGAGCATCATGGCGCCGAAGTACGCCGGCTGCCCCAGGCGCTCGGCGGCGGTGGCGGCCATCACCCCGCGGCGCTGCCGCCGGCGCAGGTACGTCTCGAGGTACGCCTCACGCCTCGGGTTGCGGGCCGGGTCGATCACCGTCAGGCCGGACGGGTCCACGCCGAGGTGGCTCACGGCCGACCGGATCGCCGCCTCCTCCCCGAGCAGGATGGGACGGGCGATCCCCTCGTCGGCCAGGATCACCGCCGCACGCTGAATCGTCTCGTGGGTGCCGTCGGCAAACACCACCCGGATCGGCCGCTGGCGGGCCTTCACCATGATGCGCCGCAGGACCTCGCGCCCAGAGCCAAGGCGCAGCGCCAGCCGCTCTTCGTAGGCCGGGGTGTCAGCTGGCGCGCGTCCGACGCCGTCGCGGCCGGCCTGGAGGGCGACGGCCGACGACACCCGCAGGAGGATGCGCGGGTCGATGGGCTTGGGCACCAGGTACTCCGGCCCGAAACTGATGGGCGCGTAGCCGTAGGCCCGGCTCACTTCGTCGGCCACGTCCTCGCGGGCCAGATCCGCCAGGGCGCGTGCCGCGGCCGCCAGCATGCCGTCGGTGATCCGCTCGGCACGGGCATCGAGCGCGCCCCGGAAGAGGTAGGGGTAGCTGACGTAGTCGACAATCGCGTTCGGGTGCTGCGTGAGCGCCGTGGCCACGCAGACATCGCGCCGGCTGGCCTTCGCCTCGTCGTAGCTGATTTCGGGGTCCGGCGTGGCCAGGGCGAACACCACCGGGTACGCCGCCATCGTCCGGACCATGGCGGCCGAGACGATGCCCCCGGCCGACGCCCCCACGAAGACGTCCGCGCCGCGCAGGCCCAGTTCCAGCGTCGGCGGGGCCCCGGCGCGGGCGAACTGGCGCTGGTGCGCGTTCAGGTCGTCGCGCCCGGGCTCCACGAGGCCGCGGGCATCGTAGAGCCACACCTGCGCCGGGTCGGCGCCCATCAGGACGAACATCCGCGCGCATCCCAGGCCTACGGTGCCGGCGCCGCTGATGACGATCCGGACGGCCCCGATGTCCTTGTCGACGAGGTCGAGCGCGTTCAGCAACCCCGCGGCGGCCACGACCGCCGTGCCCTGCAGGTTCTCGTGCACGACCGGAATCCGCAGCGTGTCGCGCAGCCGCGCGTAGATGTCGAGCCCCTGCGGCGCCCGGATGTCCTTCAGGTTGATCGCGCCGAAGGTCGGCTCGAGCAGGCGCACGGTCTCGACCACGCGGTCCGGGTCGCGCGTGTCGAGTTCGAGGTCGAAGCCGTCGAGGTCGGCGAGCCGTTTCAGGAGTACGGCGGCGCCCTCGAGCATTGGCTTGGCGGCCAGGGGGCCCACGTCGCCGAGCCCGGGCACGGCGGAGCCGTCGGTCACGATGCCGACCAGGTTGCCCCGCCCCGTATAGCGGAACACTGCGTCGGGTTCGCGGGCAATCGCCTCGCTGGCGAACCCCGCCCCCGGCAGGGCCGCCAGCCGCATGTCGCGCGCCGTCAGGCATCGTTTCACGGGCCGCGTCTCGGTCTTCCCGGGCCGATCCGCCTCGTGGTACGCCAGCGCTTCCTCACGTCGGATCATTGGAGCGCCCCCTTCCGGCCATGCGGCCGCCGGGCCCTGGCCATCACAATGGCCGCGTCTGTCCCCACCCCACGCCGGCCGCCGCCGCGTCGCGCCACACCGCGAGCGCTGCGGGTACCGGGCGAACCTGCAGCAGGTGCAGGCCGTCGCCCTCGAAGCCGAACTCCAGGTCGAGCGGGTGGCCGAAGGCCCGTTCGAGCCGGAGGGCCAGCTCGATCAACTGCCGGAGTTCCTGGTACTCCAGGGCGGGCCGGAGGCGCTGGTGCGCAAGGGTGTCGGCCCTGATCGTGCCCTGGCCGAATCGCTCGTCGAAGACCACGCGCTGGCGCTTGTCGGCCGTCACGTACCGGAACGGCGGGTCGCCCTCGCCCGCTCCGGCCTTGGCCACCACCACGTGATCCGCGGCGACAGTGCCGGACACGATGCCTTCGCCGAGCCCCAGCCCGACGTTGATCACCATCTCGAGCGGGTGCCGATCGGCCACGTTGATCGTCTGCATCACACCCGAGACCCGCGACATCACCATGCGCTGCACCACGAGGCCGCCCTCCGGCATGGCATCGGCGGCGCGTCGGACGTCACGGTCGTGCAGGGCACGTGCGTTCCAGAATCCCGCCCACGCCTGCCGGATGCGGGCCTGCACCGCGTCGAGCCCCCGTACGAACAGGAACGTGTCGAACTGCCCGGCGCGGGCGTGCTGCTCGGTGTCTTCGTCGGACGCCGACGATCGGATCGCCACGTAGGTCTCCGGCCCCAGGTCCCTCAGCGCCGTGGTGAGGGCCGACACGACCGCGTCGGGCAGCCGGGCCTGTTCCCACAACTCGTGGATGGCGGCGGCACGCGCGGCCGGCGACATGCCCGGATGCTGCGCGATCGCCGCAATCGTGTCGCCGAGCGTGCGCGCGGGCTGTGGAGGACGCCGGCCCCTGCGCGCGGCTGCCCCGGCGGGCACGGGCTGCTGCAGGGCCAGGCGCAGCGCCCGGCTGGTGAGGGCGAACCAGGGCGGCACCATCGCCGGGCCCGTCACCTGGGCCGCTTCGGCCAGGTTGGCCGCCTTGGCGCCCACCAACGGCGCCAGTTCCGCGCCACCGTGCTGCGGCTTCAGCACGATCCGGGTTGCCACCCGCTCGAGCACCGCCGCGTCGCGGGCGTCGGCCGCCGCCCGAATGGCGTCCGTGCGCCGACGCACCGCCGGGGGCGCCGCCAGGAGATCGTCCAGGCGGGCGATCTCCCGCAGCCGCTGGCGCCCGCCCGCGGGCGCGGCCGCCAGCACGGCGCCCGCCTCGTAGCGGCGTCGAAGCTCGACGAGGTGGCCGGCCGCGGCCCGATCCACGTCGGCGGTGTCGCGCGCCTGGACGATGCCGGGGTCGAGCCCGCACCGGTCCAGCAGCTGCCCCACGACCCGCAGCATGGCGACCGCCCGGGCGGCCTCGCCGCGCAGGGCCAGCGCGTCGTGAAAGGTCGTGCACGACGGCAGCAGCCGCAGGGCCGTGTCGCGGGCGTCACGCACCCGCACGGCGAGCCGTCCCACGACGGCGGCCACCGCCATCCGGAGGGCGGCCCCTGTCTCCGGACGCGCCGCGAACCCGCGCAGCACCTCGCCGCCGTCGCGCTGCGCGTGCGTGTCGTCGGTCCACGCGGCGTTCAACAGGAGTTCTTCCGCCACCATGCGCACCACCGGGGCCGCGAGCGGGCGCGCCAAGGCCTTCTGCATCTGGTGCCGCGTCCGCAGGTAGTGGCCGCGTTCCACCAGCAGGTCGTCCGCCGCCGCCGCCGCGAGTCGCGCGCAGGCGGCGGCGTGCTGGCGCAGCGACTCGTGCGCCAGCAACGCCTCGGGCTCGGCGCTGAACACGACGAACTGCCCCTGGTCGGCATCCAGCGTCACGAGGTCGCCGTCCCGCGCCTCGTGCTCGGTATCGCTGAGGTGCCGGTAGTCGACGAGGTGCCAGCCGGCCTCGTCGCAGGCGGATTCCTCCCAGACCGGCGTCGCGAAGGTCAGGACGGTTTCCCCGGACCGGCGCACCGCGAACGCGCCGTCGACGATGAGGGCGGGCTTGCCCGATTCGGCAGCCAGCAGCCCCAGGTGGCTCAGGATGCCGCCGCCCGTGGCCGCCACCGCCGCGGCGTACACGAGAAACGGCGCGTCGCGCGGCTCGAGTCCCGCCGCGCAGAAGATGGCGCCCTCCAGGTCGGCCGGCTCCCGGCCCGCCGCGCGGAACCTGAGCAGACCGGTGGCGCGGCCGGGCGACGCCGCCACGCCGGCAGCCACGGCTTCACCCGGGCCAACGGCACTCGCCGGCAGCGCCCGGGCCGTACGGAACGTCCGGCGGACGTCCGCCGCGAGATCGTCGTCCGCAATCGGCGGCGCGTCAGGCAAGGCGCCCAGGACATTGGCGGCGCGCAACTGGTCGAGGACGTCTTCTGCCGCGGCCCCCGGCGAGTGCACCCACGCGCCGTCCGGGTCGTCACGGCGCCGCCAGAACCCCTCGTCCCACGTGGCGCAGGCCAGGCGCGGCACGCCCGCGCCGTCCTCGAGTACGCAGATCGTGAGGCTGCGAAGGCCCAGGGGCAGTCGCGCCCGACGGACCGGGTGGCCGTTGATGCGGCCCGTGACGCGCAACGGCGTGTGCCGCTCGACGAGCGGCGCGACGCGCGCCAGGCTGGCCGCGCGCGCGACCGCAGCGGGCGGAGACTCGATGACGAAGGCCAGCTGGGCCGCGTCCGCCACCCAGGCAAACGCCTCGCGTTCGCGTGATCGCAGGCCTGCGTCCGTGGCCTCCACCTGCCCGCGCGCGAGCGCGCCGCGCAGGGGACGCAGCACCCTGGCCTCGACGGCCAGCTGGCTGTCCAAGTCGGCGGGCACGAGGCGGGCCGGCACACGAATCCCGAGGGCGTCGAGCCGGGCACTCACCTGCCCGGCCAGTTCGGGCGGCGCGGGCACCGAGAACCGGTCGCGATACGGCCCGTCACCCGTCCAGACGACGTCCCGGGGGCCGCCGGCGTCGGCCTCCACGCCAGCGAGCACGGCCGATCGGTCGCGCGTGAGGAACTGGTCGTACGGCAGGACGCCGTGCCGCACGAAGAACCCGGCCCACGCCTCGGCCACCTGGCGACGGGCGTCCGCGGACAGCGGCAGCGACCCGATGGTCCAGTCGAGGTCCATCAGGTACGGCACCAGGCTGAACAACCGCGCGGCCCGATCGTGCAGCTGGTCGAGCGTCACCGCCCGCTCCTTGTCGTACCGGGCGTGGATGCGCGTGGCGTCGGCCTCGACGATGAAGTCGAGGCGTTCGAAGAGGTGGCGAATGGCGTCGAGCGTGACGCACGGGTGCACGTCGAGTTCGGAGTTGCTGACGCCGAGGTACTGCAGATCGACCATGCCGCCGCGCAGCGGGGGCGAGTAGTCGATGCGGATGAACGCCGGATGGTTGCGGAACCGGGCGAAGTAGTGCACCTCGCTGCCGTAACAGAAGACACGCACGTCGGACGCGATGCGCTGAGCATGCAGCAGCTGCATGGCGAATGCGTCGGCCACGAGCCGGACACTGTGGGGCACCGGCGGGGCTTCGCCCCCGGTGTCCGGCGCGCCTTCGAGATCGATGAACTCGAGACGCCGCGTGACGTCCCCGACCCGGCCGTCCGCGACGACGGCGAGATCGATCGTGCGCGTCGTCTGGAGCCCCGCGCCGATCAGGGCGAAGGCCAGCTTCAGGCCGCGCTGGTGCAGGTACCGTTTCAGGCCGTGGAGCGTGCGCACCGCCGCCGGCGTGGTGGGGTCCTCGAACGGCAGGACCAGGCGGCACACGTCGAGCGGCACAGGATCGGCCGTCGTTGACGACAGGGCCTCGTCGATCCGCGCCCGCAGCCCGTCGTACACGTCGCGCAATCGCTCGGCTTCGTCGTGCGCCGCGCCACCGGGCTGGCCGAACAGGGCGACGAACGCAGACACGAGGCGGTCCATCCGCGACAGGAGGCGCGCGAGCCGCACGCGGGTCAGCGGCGCGACATCCAGGAAGTCCCCGAGGACTTCGGCGTGGACGACGTTCGCGTCGCGGAACTGCGTGACGGCACCCGCCGCCTGTCGGGGCCTGCTCTCTCCGGCAGCCGGGCAGCCGATCGCCGTGACCAGCAGCGCAGAGAAGGCGCGGCGCACCCCGGGGAGGCCGTCGAACAGCCGCGCTTCGACCGGCGACATCACCAGCGGAAATCCCCCGGCGCTCGTCCCGACCACCTCGCGCACCTCGAGGCCCTGGTTGAGGCGAGCCCATCCGATCCGGCTGATCACCTCGCACAGCACGCCGCGCCCGCAGACAGCTTCGGCGTGAGCGATCGAGGCCAGGGCACGTGCGCTGGCCGCCAGCGGCCGCAGGTTCAGCAGGTCGAGATGGGTGGCGCGGGTGTAGGCCAGGT